>JAFGFO010000088.1 GCA_016931085.1 Thermoflexales bacterium | reverse complement strand
CAGGACCACCTGCTGCTTGTCCACGTCTTTGGGGCCGATCTCGATGCGCAGCGGCACGCCGCGCATTTCCCAATCGTTGAACTTGAAACCGGGCGTGAGCTCTTCTCGCTCGTCCAGCTTCCAGCGGACGTCTGGCCCAAGCATAGCGGTGATTTGCCTGGCGGCGGCCATCACCTTGCTCTTCTCGTCGTCGCTTTTCCAGATCGGCACGATCACCGCCTGGATGGGCGCCAGCCGGGGGGGCAGCTTTAGGCCCTGGTCGTCGCCATGGACCATGATGATCGCGCCGATCATGCGGGTTGAAAGCCCCCAACTCGTCGTCCAGCAGTGCTGCAGTTCGTTGTTCTGGTCTAGGTACCTGATGTCGAAGGCTCGCGCAAAGTTTTGTCCAAAGAAATGGCTGGTGCCCGATTGCAGGGCGCGCTTATCGCCCATCATCGCCTCGATGCTGTACGAGGCGACGGCGCCGGCGAACTTTTCGCTCTCACTCTTGCGGCCTGGGATGACGGGCACGGCTGCTTCGGCCACGGCAAAGTCGGTGTACACGTCCAGCATGCGCATCGTTTCTTCTTGGGCTTCTTCAGACGTGGCGTGGGCCGTGTGCCCCTCTTGCCACCAGAACTCGGCCGTGCGCAAGAAGAGCTTGGTGCGAAGTTCCCAGCGCACCACGCTGCCCCACTGATTGATCAGCACCGGCAGGTCGCGCCACGAGCGAATCCACTGTGAGTACATGTGGCCGATGACCGTCTCGGACGTGGGACGCACCACCAGCGGCTCTTCCAGGGGCTGGCCGCCGCCGTGTGTCACCACCGCCAGCTCCGGCGAAAAGCCCTCGACGTGGCTTTTTTCCCTTTCCAAAAAACTCATGGGGATAAAGATCGGGAACAGTGCGTTCTGGTGGCCGCTAGCCTTGAAGCGCCGGTCGAGCGCCTGTTGGGCGTTTTCCCACAGGGCCGTGCCGTAAGGGCGCACGACCATGCAGCCGCGCACTGGCGCATAGTCGGCCAATTCGCTGCGCAGGATGAGCTGCGTGTACCACTCGGAATAATTCTCGCTGCGATTGGGTAGTTTGTCTGCCATGCCAGCTTTGCTCCTCACCAAGAACAAAAGTCTATCACGAACACTCGCCCCGCGTGCCTCCATCGCTTTGCGATGGACAAGGCATGCACCTGCGGTGACAAGTGCAGGTGTGTCACGAATTGGACGATAGCCCCCTTCGGGGCTCCGAAGCGGATGACACGAATTGGATAAACGTTGAACACATTCGTGACATTCGACTATTCGTGTAATTCGTGATCTATTTTCGAGCTAGTATAGCGCAAGTGAGGAGATTGTCAAGGTTGGTCAGCGCAGGCCGCGCAGCATACGACCCGCCGGCCCAGTTGAGCGTGGTAGCGACTCAGACGGCAGTGACGGGTGTCGCTGCACAGTGGCGCACCGCAGCGATAGCAGACCGCCTCCAGCTCGTGCGCCGTGCCGCAAGAGGCGCACAGGACCCACAGGCCGGCTTCCGGCCTGTGCGTGCGCAGGCGCGATCGAGAGCGGGCAACAGCCGTGCGCCTGGCAAAGCCGGCCTGGCTCGCCAAGCCGCGCACGGCGCTGTCAATGCCCTGGCCAAGCCGGCGGGCCAAGCGCTCTACCGGCCCAAGCACCAGGCTGCTCGTGTGAATTTGAGCTGTGTTTTGCATCGTGCACCCCTCACCCTTGCCCTCTCCCGTCGTTCGCCTTGCGAACGCGGGGCGAGGAACAAAACCTCACACCATCGCTTCAATGATCCGCTGCCGAAGCTCGGTCAAGGTGTTGTCCACCGCTTGCTGGCTGGCCTGGTCAAAGACCTGGCCCTGGACCGAGACCTCGACCCGACTTTTCTTGTCCGCGTCCTCTTCCCCATACACCACCATGTGAAAGTCGACTGGCAGCGCCTGGTGATAGCGGCGTCCCCACACGTCCCAATGCCAGCGCTTTGAACTGTCGCCTTGCCTCCAGGCTGGTGGTGGGCTTTCGAAAACCTGCCGCAAATACGTGTCTTGAGCCGGGCCGCCGTTGGCCGGCTCGGTGTTCAGTCTATCCAGCAAGCGGCGCAGTTGCGTTACAGCCGGAGCGCCCTGCGCGTTCGTCGTCCAGTTCAGGCTGAGCAGCTCAGCCTGGGGCAATTGCGCCAACGCCAGGTCAAAGTCCACTTCCAGGTAGGTGTTGCCTCGCGAGGGGAGGGGCCTGTGAGGCGCGGCTTTGTCCTCCACCGGATAGCCCAGGGCCGAAAAGTAACGCACGCCGCTCAAGCCAGAGCGCAGGGCTGGTACCCGCAGGCGCAGGCGCCCTTTCAAATGGGCGTCGGACTGAACTGGCTGTCCGAATTGGATTTCAGGCAGGTGGAGGCGCATGATCCCCTCCGTGACGGGAAATTGCAGCCCGCACCATTCCAACTGGAAAGTGGACTCGTCTTCGGTGCTCACGCCTGTCGCTGCGCCTGCGGTGACGCCCATCAATTGAGGGCGGCCCAGGCTGGCCTTGTCCACCTCGATCAGCATCTCTTCCAGGACGAGCACCTGCCCAGGCTCGAGCAGGGGGAAGTGGGCTGGGTTGAATTGAAGCTCTATCTGCAAGCGGCGAGCGTTGCCCATTTCCACCGGCACGGGTACCAGGCGCAGGGGGACGTGATCCCAGCCGTCTCCATTTTCGCCCTCTAAGGGCACCGTGTAACGCCACGTTATGGGCCAACTGGCCGGCGCTCGCTCATCGCCAGCCAGGTAGGGATGTTCGTTCGCTTGCCCGCTCAGCCAGAACATGGTCCGGCGGCTAGGGCGCACGGCAAAATGAAGCAGCGGCCGGCCGGCCAACACCAGGTAGCCGGCGCGAAACGCGACAAAGTCTTGTTCTCCAAGGCCGTAACTCGCGCGATAGGTCTCGAGGCGCTGCCGGTCCAAGGTGGTGAAACGCAGGCCGGGATCGATCTCCCCTTGCAGAGGCGCTCGAAGCAGGACAGTTGAGTGGCCTTCCTCGTCCAGCTTGAGCTGGGCCAGCAGCGTTTCACGAATTTCGATGCGGTCCGCCACAGGCCCGAGCGGCACAGGCGGATAGCCGTGGGCCGAATCGGCGGTGATCCGATCGCCAGAGAGGATGACGCCCGGCGAGAAGGTGGCCGCCCCTGCGCCGGCCAATTCGGCGGCGGCTTGCCGGCGGTCCAGGAACACGCCTATGGTCGTGGTCAGTGCGCCCAATAACACGATCAGCCATGCGCGCAGCACTTGCCATAGCCGGCGCACCAACGCTGGCTGGTAACAGCGCTCGGCCGCCAACCCCTGGTAAACGTCCGGGTCACGCAGCGCCTCGACGGGGCTCAGTTGAGCGGCTGTATCGCCTGGACGAGCTTCGAGGGGTGCCGGTGGGCGCGCCATACACGTGCCCAGGCCGATCAAGGTGATCGCCAGCAGCCACAATCCAAGCGCCAATATCACTATGCCTGGCACAATCATCAGGTGCTTGTAGGCTGGTTTGCTGTGCGCGTGCAGTTTGCAATGGGCCGGCCTGGCCTGGCTCAGCGGCCACACGCCCGACGTCGGAGAGGAAAACTCGCCCTTCTCGACGAGTCGCCCCACCAGGGGCAAGCGATACGCCCACGGCTCGACCGGCCCGTGCCGTTTGCACATCGGCCGGCCGCAGTGATGGCAGACCACGGCCAGCTCGGGTGAACCGCACACGTAGCAGCGCGCCTGGTTGCCTTGTTCGTGAAGGCTAGATTGAGCTGCCTGAAGCCATGAAAGCTCCATATCACTTCTCCTACTGTGTGTCTGCCACGGCTGCCAGGCGCTTTTTGAGCATCGTCATCAGCCGATTCAGGTCCAATGCTATGATGCTGGCAGGCCCTTGCAGTTGTCCCTGGGCATGGATGACCAGGCTGCCGATACCTTTGTCCGCCGGCCGGCGCGGCTGGGTCGTTTCAGCTTGCGCGCCGTTCCCTGAGACATCTGCACCTGCGCGCTGCGCTGCCTCACGGCCGGCCTGAAGCAGCGGGATGTACTCGGCCAAGAGCTGCATGTGCAGCGTGGCGAGTTCGCCGTCGGCGAGCGACACCAGGCGCGTGGCGGCCAGTTGGCCAGACGCAGCTTCAGACATGGTATGTTGCCTGACCTGGTAGCCCAGGTCGTGCAGGGCGGCGGCTATGTCGGCCATGCGATCCACCGATAAGCTTATGCCTGGAAAATACCAACGCTGGCAAGTCATCGTCTGGCGACAACTGAGCCGTTGGTTGAGCGGCGCTGTAAAGGAGGCTTCTAGAAGCGTTTTCTGCCCCGCTTTCCCCCTGCGATAGCCGGTGGCCTCGATCCAGGCGATCTCTCGCCCGCTGAGGAGCACGCCCTCCAGGCGCAAACGGACGCCGCCGCTTAGCTCGCCTTTGGCGATGACCTGGCCGGGTGAGCGCAGTACTAGGCGCAAGTGGCAGCGATAGGGCGTCAGCGGAGAACCGGGGTCTGGATCGCCGCGGCGCGCTCGCACGCCGCGCAGCTCCACCGCAGCCCGGTCTGGGTTGTAGCGCCAGCTCACCCGCCGCGCGTCTGCTCCATCAGGGGACGAGCTGTCCGGCGCGGGCGGGCGGGCATAGAGATGCCCACCTACGGTTGAGCTTGAACTATCTACCTGGCTGATATCCAACTGCCACGCCGCCGCCGTCGTCGGCCAATCCAGCTCCATGCGCTCCATTTCAACCTCGATCCTCTTATCCGGTGTGCACAACGCGGTGGGAATATAGGCGCTCACCATCAGGTCCATCACCAGTTGCCCAGGCTGCATTTGCCACGCGCCTTGCCGCGAACTCTCCACAGGCACCGGCACATCGTCACAGACTTGCACGTCGAGGCTTAGCGGCCAGAAGGGCAAATTGTCCGGCGTATAGTTATAGTCCGCCACGGCTCGCACTTCGTCGGCGATCCAGCCTTCAGCACTGAGAAGCTTTTCGCCTCGCAGTGGAATCGTCACCGGCACGGTCTCGACGCCCAAGGGACGGCTCCAGTCACCGGCCCAGTCCAGTGCCGCGCTCAACGCCAGCCAACCGGCCTGGCCCTCGACCGAGCCGCTGCCTGCACCGGCCAGTTGCTTTTCCAGTCGCCCGGCTGCCTCGCGCGGAAAGTGGCGAAAGCCATCGTAAGGAATTTGGACCCCCACCTCCCCAGACGGGGGATCGATCGCGCGCGTCTGAGGGCCGGCAGATGCGATCAATTGATAGGTGTAAAACTCTTGGGCTTGCACTTGCTCTGGACGAACGTTAACCAGGAGCTCGTTGCTCGTCGCTTGTCGCTCGTCGCTCGTCGATGGGATGGCCGGGCTGGATTGGGTGCCAGCTTGATCCGGCGCCTCGACTAATCTGCTCGACTGCAATCGAGAACGGATTCGAGCCCGCCGCTGGATGTTGGTGAGCCTTTTGCCCAAATTGCGGCGCGCTTCGGCTGCCACGCGGGTAACGGGATTGGATGGGTTGTTCATGGCGCTACCTTCCTGGATGGTGTTCCCTCCTCCGTGCGGGCCACGTGAACCAGGGTGCTGTGCCACCCGGCGCTTGGTGAGCTGGGCGCTGTGGCCTGGTAAACGTAAATCTCGGCCGGCCTGTTCGAAAGCGTCCCGCTCCCGGCCAGGTTGCGCCAGACTGCTCCCCGCGCTGCGGCCGGGTTCTGACCCGCTTGCGACAACGCACCCGTCACCAGCCAGACGGCCTGGGCCGTTTCGTAGGCGAATGGGGCGTTGGCCAGAGACCCTAGAGCCTGGCGGTAACTGGCCAGGGCCGTTTCTTCTGGAGCGGCGGTGAGGTCCAAGATGGGGCTGGTGTAGTAAATGCCGTGAGCGGCGCTGCTGGAAGCTGTGACGGACAGGGATGGGACATCCATCGCGTCGATGCCCACGAGCGGCACTTGCAAGCCGGCGGCGTTCATCGCTTTGAGGATCGCCTGGGCGTTTCTCGTCCCGCCCAGGTAGACCACGACGTCAGCCTGGCTGTCGGCGACGAGCCGCCCCAGGTCCGCCGGCAGCCTGCCTTCCTCCACGTCTAGCCGCCTGGCGATGCGAAGCTGCCCCTCCGGCGTGTTTGCCAGCGCATCGTCGAAACGGCGCAGCACGCCTTGCACGGAAGCGGAAGAGGATTCAGCGATCAAAAAGATTTGAGTACGGTGCAAGCTCTGCCGGAGGAAACTCGCCACAGCTTGCCCTTGGGCATCGTCTGTGCTGGGGATCCGATACAGGCCGGGGTACTGGCTGGTCTTGAGAACGGGGGCCGTGCTGGCCGGTGTAATCAGTGCCAGCTTGTCACCGCGCAGCGTCTCGGCTGCCGCCAACACCTGGCGGGCATCCAGCGGGCCGATCACGGCGATCGTGGCCGGCTCGAGGGCTGCCAGCGAGGCGGCCTGGGCGGCGCCTTCGGGGGTGCCTCGTGTATCATAGCTGGTCACCTTCAAATCCGGCATGCTAGAAGCGGTGACGCGTTGAACGACACTGAGCACGCTGTGTCCCAGTGGGGCTTGTGGGCCGCTCAGGGGCACCAGCACGGCCACTTCGACGTGTTTCACGGGTGCCGCCATGATACTCCCGCCGCCGCGCACGAGCCCCAGCAGGAGGTACAACGCCAGCAGGCAAGCTGCCACGACGACGTAGAGCGCCACGGTTGTGCGTTCTTGAGATAAAAGACGGAGCCATTTGTGCATCATTATCCCTCTGAGATAAGCTTAGCACGGCCCCGCCGATTTATAATTACACCCTGGTTACAATTCTATTATGCCGCTTGTGCATCCACGCCACCACCGCCGGGCGGGCGGCGGCGTACAGTCCGTACAGCGGGCGCAGGGCGGAATAGTCCCATGCGCCGAGCTGAGACACAAAGCGAGCGCCAAAGCCCTGCTTGAAGCGGTACACGCCGTGCATGGGGTCGCTTTCGTCGAGCGTGTCCGGCGCGCCCCACAGGTCATACGTCGCGCAGCCGGCCGCCCGCGCCCAGCGTATCGCCTCCCACTGCAGCAGATGATTGGGCATCTTGTCGCGGTGCAAGTCGCGCGACATGCCGTAAAAGTAGTAGGCGCAGTCGGCAAAGCGAAACAGGACCAGCCCGGCCACCGGCTGGCCGTCCACCTCGGCGATCAGCGGCTGGCCCAGGCCTGCCGCGATGAAACTGCCCCAGGCGTCGCGATAGTAGGGGGCCGGGCGGATGATGAACCCGTCGCGTTGGGCCGTCTCGCTGTACATAGCATACAGCACGTCCATATCCTCCATGCCCCCCTGGCGTACTCGTACCCCTTTGCGCCCGGCCAGCCGGACGTTGTAGCGGGTCTTGGAGTGCATCGCCGCCAAAAGCGCTTCCTCGTCTTGCCCCAGGTCGATCGTCATCGTGTTGCGAAACTGGATCTGCTCGCGCGACTCGAGCCAGTGTCTGTGGGTTAATAGCTCGGTTATGCTATTTGACTCTATGACTTTGTTTTGCGTTGTGTGCGGTGCATATTGCGTCCCACTCCGCTGCGCTTCGGGGATTGGTATATTGCGTATTGCGTATTCCACGCCCGGGTCGATCTTGACGAACAGGGCGTGCTGGCGGCGGGCCAGCTCTTCCAGCTCGCCCAGCACGCCCTCGAGCGTGGGCAGGTGGCCATAGTCCAGCGCCGGCCCCCTGGGTACATACAAGATAGGCCAGGGGCCTAGCTGGCGGCTCAGCACCAACGCGGCGGCGGCGGGCTGCCCAGCCCCGTCTTGCCACAACAGGTAACGCGGCGTCCAACCGTGGCGGGCCTTGAACTGGCCCCATTCCCAGCTCTGCAGCACGTGGGAATAGGGTAGGCTGGCCAGCGCCGCGTTCCACGCCTCCCTGTCGGCGACTAGACTAGAATGCACGAGCGTTTCACTCCCTAATAACCTGAAACCTTAAACCTGCAACTTGAAACTGTCTTCCTCACAGCCAATCCTTCTTCCAAAACACCACCAGCACGGTCGCGCAGGCAAACAGAGCAACGAGCACGACCATCAAGAATGCCCAGGGTGAATTTTGCAGCGGCAAGCCCACGTTCATGCCGTACAAGCTGGCGATGATGGTCGGAAAGCTCAGGATGATCGTCACGGCAGCCATGAACTTCATCACCGCGTTCAGATTGTTCGAGATGATCGAGGCAAAGGTGTCCACCATCTGCCTGAGGATGCTGCTGGAGATGTCGGTCATCTCGATGGCCTGCCTGACCTCGGTGACCACGTCTTCCAACAAATCCATGTCTTCGGGATACTGCTGGAACAACTGGCCTTTTTCCAGGTGACGCAGGATCAATTCGTTGGATTTCAGGGCGGTCGTAAAATAGACCAGGCTTTTCTCGTACTTGAGCAGCTCCAGAAGCTCGCTGTTGCGCAGCGAGAGCTGGAGCTGGTCTTCGAGCTGGTCGACGGCCTTGTTGATCGTCCGCAGGTGGGTCAGGTAGCGATTGGCCATGATGAACAGCAGCCGCAGGATGAAGCGATTGCGCTTGGCGGTGGACAGCGCCCGGGCACGCAGCAGTTCTTGCGTGACGTCTGATTCGATCTTGCACACGGTGACGATGTAGCCGTCCGTGGCCACCATGCCCAGGGGCACCGTGGTATAGGGTATGTCCGACGACTCGCCCTGGAAGCGTGGGACGCGCAGCACGATCATGGTAAAGCCGTTTTCCTTTTCGATCCTGGCTCGCTCGTCCAGGTCCAGTGGATAGGTGATCCAGTCCTGCGGGACGGACAACATCTGCTGCAACTGCGCGATTTCCGCAGCAGTTGGATCGACGACGTTGAGCCAGCAGCCGCTTGTGGCCTGAGAAAGGGTCTCCAGGCACGTCTCGCCTTTTTTGTAGATGGTAATCATCGTCTTTCTCCCATAGTAAAGAAGCGATCCAAAACACGTGTAGCGCTAGGTGAGGCTGGGAGAATAGCGTTGGGGAGGATGATCACGCTGACAGGCTGATCGGGCCGAGGGGGTCAAGGTGGGGCGTCTGGCCAGCGCGAGCAAGTTAGGAGTGACCTTCCCCAAGGCTGGGGAGGCCGTCATCAAGGCAAAGTTACAATAGCGGCGCATGTGTGCCTCCTGTGTTTGTTTAAACACAAAACCCCCGGCCGGTGACCCAAGGCGCGGGGGTGTGCGGCAACGCCGCCGGCTAGATCATAGCAGCCGCTCGCGCGCCGCACCCACGTGGGCGCCGGCAAAGTGGATGATGCGTCCCTGTTTATGGTCAGGATCGAGTGAAAACGATTCGTCCATAATGCTTATGTACAAGCATGGTACACCAGCTTGGCCAATCTGTCAAGCTTTTTAACTTGTTCAGTGACTTTTTTTGACCACGATTCCCCCCACGCACACCATGCCCAAGATGATCCCAAGCTGGATGGGCAGGCTGGCCAGGGGCGAAGGGCTGCTGTGTGCCGTGTGGGCCTCCAATGCGGACAGGCGTGCTTCCAGCGCCTCGTTCTGCCGCTGCAGGGCGGTGTTTTCTGCCGCGAGCGTATCCAACTGCGCTTGTTGTTCTTTCAACTGTTCGTGCAAGCCCTGGATGGCCGCCAGGGCCACGCCGTCGGCGTCGAGCGAGTTGATGTAGCGTTCGCCTTCGCCGCCCAGCTCGGGTAGGAGCGCGTTGAAATCCTGGGCCGTGGGGCCGATGTGCCGGATAGAAGAGTCTTGGGCTGTATAATTCCACGTGGTGATGGGGATTTCGGCCAGGCGCTCCAGCAGCGCTTGCTTGTCGATCGGCTTGAAATTCTCCTTGCGCTCACGGTCGCTGACGGCGTTCCACGAACTGCCGCCGGCGGCCAGGTACATGCCGCTGGTGAGCTTGCCGTTGGTGTAAAAGTACACCCCACCGCTGGCGCGGGCGATCCAGCGATTGTCGCCATTGCAGGCCACGTCGCCGTCGAAGCTGTCGCCCCAAACGAAGCAGCCCGGGTTGTTGGCCTTGGCCCGGTAGCCGGCCGCCAGGCTGTAAGCGCCGTTGGCCTCGTTGTTGTTCCCCCCCGGCACCGTGGCAAAAAAGGCGCTCGCCCGGTTGAACAGCCCCCCGCCCACTGTCGCAGCGTAACCGGAGGTGGTGTTGTTCACCCCTCCCCCAACGGCGGAGAAGGACTCGGTGGCCTGGTTTCCCCACCCGCCCCCCACCACGGAGCGCTGGCCGGCGGCCGTGTTGCTCTCCCCGCCCCCGAGCGCGGCTTGTTGCCCCGAGGCTGTGTTGCTTTGTCCTCCTCCGACCGCGGCGCCCTCGCCAGAGGCCGTATTGCCCCGCCCTCCGCTCACCGCGCTGTAGCCGGCCGTGGCCGTGTTGTTCCACCCGCCCCCGATCGCGGCGGCCATCTCGGCGGCCGTGTTGGCGTAGCCGCCCCCAATCGCGGCGGCGGCGCCGGAAGCGCGATTGGCTTGCCCACCGCCCACAGCCGCCGCGTCGGCCGAGGCACTGTTGTCCCATCCTCCGCCGATCGCGACGTAATCGGCCGTGGCGCGATTGACTCCCCCGGCCGCTCCCCCGCCGGCGATGGCGCTGCCCATAACGCTGCTGGAGACCGCGTTGCCTTCGTATCCGCCGATCAGGTTCGGCGTCCCACCGTGGGCGCCCGGCGCGAGGCGCAACGCCGTTGTGTTGTGCACTTTGAGCGTCAGGCTGACGGGCTCCGTCGTGCCCAGGAACTGCTCGCCGTAAACGGTGCTGCTGTTGCCTGTCAGTGTCCAGTAGCGGGTGTCGTGCTGGTGGTCGCCGGCCGCCACCTGCTGCGCGCCGCTGCCTACCAGGTCGCTGATCTCGAGCCAACTGACCAGGTCGTCTGTATCGTCCAGCCCGTCGGCAAACCCGCGTGGCACCCCCACCAAGGCGTCCCAAGCTGTCTGCAGGGCTACCAGGGCCAGCGTGGCCGTTGGCACCGGGCTGGTGATCTCGCCCCCGGTGTGGGTGTGCGCGCCTTCGGCTTTGCCGGCCAGTGCTTTGTCAAGCTCGGTGACGGTATAATAACGGTCGTCGTGAGCGTGGTCGCCCCTGGCGACCGTGCCAGCCGTCGCGCCAAAGTTGAGATCGATCGTGTTGGCCTTGATCTGAAGGCCCTGTCCCGCGCTATAAGTGGCCGCCACGTCTTGGTCGGCCGCGCACGCCCAGGCCGAACCGTTCCACTTGGCCACCTCGCCGCTGCGGCAGGCCAGGCTGGCCAGGCTGTCGGTATCTGTATCCTCGTCGGCCGTGCAGATCCATGCTGAACCATCCCAACGGGAGATTTCGCCGCCAGCGCAGGCTTGCGGCAGGCGATAGGCGTCGGCCAGACTGAAGGCAGTGCCTTGCAGCTTCAGGCCGGCGCCGGCCTGGTAAATGGCGCCGATGTCGTCAGCGCATGCCCAGGCCTTGCCATCCCACTTGGCCGGCTGGCCGCTGCCGCACGCCAGGCTGTCCAGCGTGTCGTCGTTAGAGTCGTCAGCACACGTCCAGGCGGCGCCGTCCCACTTGGCCAACTGGCCGCTGCCGCACGCCAGGCTGTTCAGCGTGTCGTCATCGCCGTCGTCCAGCCCGGCTGGCACTTGGGTCAGGCCATCCCATGGCGCCTGGGCGGCCCTCAGCGCCGTCGTCGCCGTCGGCACCGGGCTGGTGATCTCGTTGCCAGCGTGGGTGTGCGAGCTGTTGGCCTTGCCGGCCAGGCTTGCCTCCAGCTCGCCCCGGGTGTAGTAACGCTCGTCGTGAGCGTGCTCGCCCTGGGTGGTTGTGCCGGCGCTCGCCCAGGCCAGCTTACCCATCCCATCTGTCTGGAGCACCTGGCCGGCCTTGCCATCCCTGCTTGGGAGGGTGTAAGCCCCGTTCACACGGATGGGGCCGCCGTTGAGCAGCACGCCGCCCGGCGCGTCCACGACGAATTGGCCGCTGCCCAGCGAGGGTGTATAGGCACCGCTCGCGCCCCCAAACCACACGCCGCCCGAGGCGCGCACGATGAACTGGTCGGGCGCGCCAGAGTTAATATCTGCGTCGGTGCTGTCGCCCCACACAAAGACGCCCGGGTGCCCCGCCCCGGCTCGCCTCCCGGCTGCCAGGCTATAATCACCGCCAGCGTTGTTCATTTCCCCCCCCGGCACTGCAGCGTAATCGCCGGAAGCGCTGTTCGCTTTCCCGCCTCCAATCGCAGCGCCGCCGCCAGAGGCCTGGTTGAACAGCCCGCCTCCAACCGCGGCGCCGCCGCCAGAGGCCGTGTTGCTTCCTCCTCCCCCGACCGTGGCGTAGGAACCAGGAGCCGTGTTTCGCTCTCCGCCTCCAATCGTGACATACCAGCCGGACGCCTGGTTGAGCAGCCCGCCTCCAATTGTGGAGCCTCTGCCGGGCGGGGGGTCGTCTTGCACCTCGGCGACTGGTGATCGTTGGCTGTATGCCGTGCCGCCGGGGGCAGTGAAACAACTCAGCCAAAGCCCCACCGCCAGGCCCATACGTAGAATGGCGACTGGTCGAGTTTTGAGATCCATCTTTCTCTCCTTTTTGCGCCTACTTGAGACGTTGAACATTAAACCTGAAACCATCCTGGAGTAGGCACTCTCATATTAGCATGCCAAGACCCCCTTGAACGTATAAGGAACGTGTCTATCGCGTTACAATTGCGAAGCTGGTATAAGAAGGGGCCGATTCGCGCCTTGGGCCGCTTCGTGGTATACTCTGTGTGGCAGAGTATGTCAAATATCAACTATCAAATCTCAAGGTGATCATGGGCTCCAAATCCGAAACCCAAAACCCGAAACCTGAAACGCTATGGTGGCGCGACGGCGTCATTTACCAGGTCTACCCGCGCAGCTTTGCCGACTCGAACGGCGACGGCGTGGGCGACCTGCCCGGCGTCACGTCCAGGCTGGATTACTTGCAGTGGCTGGGGGTCGACGCGCTATGGTTCAGCCCGATTTATCCCTCGCCCATGGCCGATTTCGGCTACGACGTGAGCAACTATCGCGACGTCGACCCGGTCTTTGGCGACCTGGCCGAATTCGACCGCCTGCTCGGCGAGGCGCACGCGCGCGGCATCCGCGTCGTCATGGATATGGTGATGAACCACAGCTCCAACCAGCACCCGTGGTTCCTCGAATCACGCTCCAGCCGCGACAATCCCAAGCGCGACTGGTATATCTGGCGCGACCCCAAGAACGGCCGCCCGCCTAACAACTGGGCCGCCGTCTTTGGCGGCAAGGCCTGGGAGTGGGACGAAGGCAGCCAGCAGTACTATCTTCACTTGTTCCTGGCGGAGCAACCCGATTTCAACTGGCGCAACCCGCAGGTCAAGGAGGCCCTGTTTGGCGAGTGCGCCTTTTGGCTGGATCGCGGCGTGGACGGCTTCCGGCTCGACGTGGCCCACTTCCTGGTCAAGGCCGAGGGCCTGCCCGATAACCCGGCCAGGTTGGGCCTGCGCGGCTACGACCGGCAGGAGCATTTCCACCACATGAACCAGCCCGAAACCCACGCCATCTGGAAAGACTTTCGCCGCTTGCTGGAGCGCTATCCCGAGCGCATGGCGGTGGGGGAAGTCGATCCTCGAGGGGCCGAAGACTATTACGGCAGCGGGGATGAGCTGCACCTGGTGTTCAACTTTGCGCTGCTGGCGCAAAAATGGGACCCGCACGCTTTTTACCGCGTCGTGGCGGATTGGGAAAGGCGGCTGCCGGAGGGCGCCTGGCCGTGCTGGGTGCTGAACAACCACGATAGCCCGCGCTCGCCCAGCCGTTACGCGGCCGGCACGCTGACCGACGTGCGGGCCAGGCTGGCCGCCGCCATGCTGCTCACCCTGCGCGGCACGCCTTTCTTGTACTATGGTGAGGAAATCGGCATGCGGCAAGGAGAAATCCCGCGCGCCGAAATCCTCGACCCGCCCGGCCGCAAATACTGGCCGCTTTACAAGGGCCGCGACGGCTGCCGCACGCCCATGCAGTGGGATGAGAGCCCCCAGGCCGGTTTTTCTTCTGCCCGTCCATGGCTGCGCGTCAATCCCGACTTCAAGACGCGCAACGTCGAGGCGCAGCGCGCCGACCCGGGCTCGCTGCTCAACTTTTACCGCCAGTTGATCGCGCTGCGGCGGCAGTCGCCGGCCTTGCAGCGCGGCACGTATCGCTCGCCGGCTGCCCCAAGCGGCGTGTGGGCCTACGAGCGGGCGGCCGAGGGACAGCGCATGTGGGTGCTGCTCAACCTCTTCTCGCACCCCAACGCGATGAAACTGGCCGGCTCGTGGCGCGTGCGCTTATCTTCGATTGAGCGGACTGACCTGGACGTGGGAGGGGCGGTAACGCTTGCGCCCTACGAGGCGCTGATCTTGGAACAGGCCTGAAACGCAGATGCGACGCACCTTCAAGGTGCGTTGCATCTGGTCTATAGCCACTCGATCGTGGCCGGCGGCTTGGTCGACAGGTCATAGACCACGCGGGTGACGTTGGGCACTTGGTTGAGGATGCGCGCGCTGACCCGGCCCAGCAAGTCGTAGGGTAGGGGGGCCGCCGCGGCCGTCATGAAATCGTCGGTCGTCACGGCTCGCAGGGCCACCGTCTGTCCGTACTGGCGCGCGTCGCCCGCCACCCCCACCGAGCGCGCGTCCGGCAGCAGCACGGCAAAGGCCTGCGCCACTCGCTCGTACCAGCCGCCCGCCCGCAGCTCGTGCAAAAAGATCGCGTCGGCCGCCCGCAGCATTTCCAGCCGTTCCCAGTTTACCTCGCCCACGATGCGCACCGCCAGGCCTGGGCCGGGGAAGGGGTGCCGCCAAACCAGCTCGTGCGGCAATCCCAGTGCCTCGCCGGCCTGGCGCACCTCGTCCTTGAACAGGCTGCGCAGCGGCTCGACCAATTCGAACGTCATGTCCTGGGGCAGCCCGCCGACGTTGTGGTGGTGCTTGATGACCTCGGCCCCGGCCCGCCCGGCGCCGGCGCTCTCGATCACGTCCGGGTAGATCGTGCCCTGGGCCAGGAACGCGACCGGCCCCAGTTGGCGCGCCTCGCGCTCAAAGACGCGGATGAAGGTGGCGCCAATGATCTTGCGCCGCTCTTGCGGGTCGCTCACCCCCCGCAGCGCTTCGAGGAACTCTTCCACGGCGTGGACGGCGATGAGGCGGATGCCCAGCGTGCGCTGGAAGGTCTCGACGACCTGTTCGCCTTCTCCCTGGCGCAGCATGCCGGTATCCACGAAAATGCAGGTGAGCTGCTCGCCCACGGCGCGGTGGACGAGGGCGGCGGTGACGGTGCTGTCCACCCCGCCCGAAAGCCCGCATACTATGCGCTTGCTGCCCACTTGTTGGCGGATGCGTTCCACGCTCTGCTCGATGAAATTGCCGGCCGTCCAATCCGGTATGCAGCCGCACACCTCGAGCGCGAAGGCGCGCAGGATCGCCCCGCCCCGCGGCGTGTGCTGGACCTCGGGGTGGAATTGCAGCCCGTACAGGCCTCTCCCCTCGTCGCCCATGGCCGCGTAGGGCGAGTTGTCGCTGCGGGCCAGGCTGGCAAAGCCGGGCGGCAGGCGCTCGATGCGGTCGCCGTGGCTCATCCAGACCTCAAGTTGCGATTTGCGATTTGCGATTTGATATTTGATATTTGAGAAGAGTGGACTGCCAGGCTGGAGGATCTCCACCGTCGCCGGGCCGTACTCGCGCCGGCTGGCCGCGGCCACCTTGCCGCCCAGGGCGTGCGCCAGCAACTGCATGCCGTAGCAGAGGCCCAGCACGGGGCGGCCGGATTCGAGCACGTAGGCCGGCAGGCTAGGGGCGCCAGGCTCGTACACGCTGGACGGGCTGCCGGACAGGATAAAGCCTTTCGGCTCGAGCGCCAGCACCTGCTCGGCCGGCGTATCCCAGGCGAACATCTCGCAGTACACGTGCTGCTCGCGCACCCGCCGCGCGATGAGCTGCGTGTACTGGCTGCCAAAGTCGAGGATGGCGATTGTGTCAGGCATCACTCCGCCAAGATGATCTCGCCGTCGCGCATGCCGGTCACGATCGCCAGCGCTTCGATCGGGACACCCAGCTCTTGCAGCGACTCGCGCCCCCCCTCGAAACTCTTTTCGATGATGGCCCCCACCCCGACTACGATCGCGCCGGCGGCCTGCGCCAGCCGCACCAGCCCCATGATCGTATAGCCGGAGGCCAGGAAATCGTCCACCACCAGCACGCGGTCGCCCTTGCGGATGTATTCGGGCGAGAGCATCAGGCTGACCTCTTGGCCCTTGGTGTGCGAGGGGGCGGTGACCAGGTAAACCATGTCCGGCATGGTGACCGGCTTGTGCTTGCGGGCGTACACCACCGGCACGCCCAAAGCCAGCCCCGTCATCAGGGCCGGGCCGATGCCCGAGATCTCGGCCGTCAGCACCTTGCTCACGTGCAGGTGCTTGAAGCGCCCGGCCAGTTCTTTCCCGCAGTCGTACATCAGTTGCGGGTCGACCTGGTGGTTGAGAAAGCTGTCGACCTTGAGGATGCCGCGCCCCAGGTCGCGGCCCTCGGATAGGATGCGCTGCTTGAGTGCGTCCATAGTGTTTTCTTGTTGTCCTTCGTCAATATCCCGCTATTTGTTCTTGAGCGCGAGCGGTATGTAGATGGAGTACGCGTACACCGGCTCGTTGGTCACCTTGACCCTGTGCGTTGTAAACACGCTCCCGCCGACGTTGCTGACCGTGAGCTGGATGTCTCGGTCCATGTTGAGATACAGCTCGGTCCAGGTGAACGAGGCCGAGTCCCTGATCTCGTACACCGTATGGTCGACTGACTTGAGGACTTGTCCTTTCCATTCAAAACGCAGCGGCACGGAGGTGTCGGCCGGCGCCACGACCGCCGTGAATTGATACTCTACGCCTGGGTTGACTCGGGTTGGCCCATGGATTGTCACGCTTTGCGGCGCGATCTTGGGCGAGATGGTGATGGTGTGGGTGGCGCTGAGCGTGCTGGCCGAGTTCATTGCCGTGACGGTGATGAGCTTGACGCCCTCCTCCCCCTCCGGCCAGTTGTAGCTCACCGTCTGCGTGAGTGGCATGTCGAGCTGAACCGTCTGGGTGACCGGCGCCTGGCCGGTGGCCTGCCAGATGTAGGTGATCGGCTTGGTGGCCGTGATGGGGGTCACACAGGCCGTAAAGTCGTTGTCGCCGGTGGCCATGCCCTGGGTGGGGCCGGCGATGTCGAGCTTGGTCATGGGGATGTCGAAGAACACGAGCGTCCACACGCCGCAGGTGTCGCCGTGGCCGGTGCAGGCCCGCACCCGCCAGTAAAAGGCTGAGCCAAACTGGAAGGCCTTGGGCACCTTTGGCGGCACGAAATAGATGTTGAACGAGCGATAGGTGTCGAGCGAGGCCGACGAGAATTGGTCCGTGGGGTCGATCTGCAGCTCGTAATAGGCTGCCCCCTCGGCCAGTTTCCAAGCGAACAGGAACGGATTGCTCAGTTGGCCGGGCTTGGGGTACAGCGGCTCGACCTTGGGGTAAATGACCGTGAACCCGCCGCCGTAGGTGGTCTGGCTGGCAAAGGTCCAGGCGTCCATGGTCTGGACTTGCCAGGTGTACGAATCCATTTTCAGCGAGTTGATCAACGCCATCGTCGTGTTGATCGTGCCTGCGCCGCTGGCCGGGTGCTCCGGCAGGACGATAGGGCTCGTGCCGCCCTGGAGAATCAGTAAGCGGTAACCCTTGGCGCCCTGGGCGGACGACCAGCCCAGGGCCGGCACCTGGTTGGTGTAGGTGATCGAGTCGCTGACGTAGACGTTGGACGCGATGTGGGGATCGAGCGGGGGGTACATTGTCTTGGAAAACTTGTACACCTGGCCGTAAGGCAGCTCCACGTTTTGACTCTGGTCCAGATCCCAAACCACGGGGGCCACGTCCCAGTAATAGGTATTGTCCGCGTAGGTGTGCTTGAAGGGGATATAGTGCGAGTTGAAGGGCGAAAAAGTCATCGTGTTGGGCATCCAACCCTCTTGCTTGGAGCTCGAGTCGATGGGATTGGGTTGGTAGATATTGGAAAAGCCGTACTCGATGGCTACCCGTCCCCGGTAGGTGCTGCCTGCTACCGTGCCGGTCTTTCGATTGTTGTACACGTCATCCATCGTGTGCCATCTCATCACCGGCGTCTGGCGCACGATGACGTTGCCGGTGATGACCTGGGCCGGCGGCAGCACCGGTGTGGGCGCCTGGCTGTGCATAGCAAAGCGCGTCAGGCCGCTCGGGTTGGGGCTGTCGGGCACCACGTCGCCGGCTGTGCCACCGCCCGCCTCGGACGAAAACAGGCTGAAGGCGATGCTGGGCGGGTTGCTGCTTGGATCCTCGACCGTCTGCAAGGCGGTGCGGTTCAGGCGCAGCTCGACGATGCCGGCCGCTGCATCGTACAAGGCCCGGCTGCTGATAAAGTCAAAGCGCCGGCCGACATCCCAGCTTTGGGTGTCTCTTTGCCAGGTGTAAAGCGTGGGCGTAAAGACGCCGGTCGTGCTGACGACGGTGCCCACGATGGCGAACTCGGGCTGGTGCGGCAGGCTGATGGTGATGCCGGAAAAAGAGGGCGGCCGCGTCGCGCCCGCGCCCACGGCCTGGTTGGTGTCTAGCAAGAGGGTGTAGGCCACCGGGTCCAGCCCAGGCTGTGCTTCAAAGCCCACCAGCCAGTGATCCTTGTTCACACCAACGTACAGATTGCCCAGATCGAGCTCTGGGCTGGCCGCGTCGCCTTCCGCGTCGACTGCCAGGATCGCCCGTTCCCACGAGCCGGTCTGGTTGGCGGCGGTGTGGCCGGGGATGTAGCGCAGCGGCTTGGACACGATGAACATGTAAGGTTCGCTGTAGCCGCCGGCCACCCCCAATGCTCTCACCCGCCAATAATACGTCCCCCAGCCCAGGCGGCAGCCGGCCTGCGGCGGGAGGCTGGGCGGGCAGTACTCGCGCGGCGTGTAATTCGTGAAGAGCGTGTCGCCTTCGTGCACGATGTCGGCCGCTCCAAAGCTGGCCTCGAGCGCGATTTGCACGTGATAACCCGCCGCGCCCTCCACCGGCAGCCACTCCAGCAGTGGGAAGTTGTCGATGCTTTCGTAGCCGTAGGTACGGCTGTCCTCTGACACACCGTAGGGCACGCGCAAGAGCCGTGGCGGCTGATTCGCCGGCGTCGCCCCGCCCAGGCTCGTCGCGTCGATGCGGGTTCGCCAGATTTCGCTCCAACTGGCGCCGCCGTTGGCCGAAACGCGCCAGGCAAAGATCCCCCGCGTGATCGGCACGCTGGCGGTGGGCACGATGCTCAGGTTGCGCGTCTGGGCCTCCCACAACCGTTGCTCAAAGTTAGGATATCGCACCGGATCCGTCACCTGGATGATGTACGACGTGGCGCTGTAGACGCGGTTCCACATGAAGGTTGGCTGAGCCACCGTGCGATCCTCAAAGTTGGCACGCTGGACGGTGGGTGTGTAATAGTAGCTTGGATAGAACAAGGCCGGGGCAGGTGGGATACCCGTTGGGGCCGTCTTGAATGAATAGAGGCGCGAGGCGCTGGGCGGGTCGGAGGTCCATTGACCAAACTGGCCTACGCCGCACTTGACCCGGCAGGCGCGCACGCGCCAGTAATAGATCGTGTCGGTCTTTAACGCCAAGGGCCAAAAATCGCCCATCTTGTAGTCCCAGAATGTGTTGGGAGTTTGATCGTAGGTAGAGGGGGAGCTCCCAATGCGAAGCTTGTCGCCCGCCACGCAACTGGGCTCGGTGCAGATTTCCAGCTCGTACTCGGCCGCACCCTCGACTGGCGTCCAACTGAACAACGGCAGGCCGACGTTTTCGGCGTTGTTGGGCGGCGTGAGCGGCTGCGGCCGGCGGTCTTGACCCGTCTTGGCGTGATAGTAACTCCACAAGATGCGGAACATGGGGCAATCCGTGTCGACCACGGCTGTGGCGGCCGTGCAGCTCCACAGCCCGGGCGCGCCGCTGTTGGCGTTCATCCCAGTCTGGTTGAAGGAGTACGCACGCACACGCCAATAGTAGCTGGCCTCGTTGGGCAGGGGGCTGCCGTACGGCACATAGTAGGTCTGGCGCGTGTAAAAAGCGTAGGGCGTGGCGAATTCCTCATTAGAGCTGATCTGCAGCTCGTAAAACGACGCCCCCGGTATTGCGCTCCATTGAAACATCGGCTCGGCCTCGAAATATTCGTCGGTGCCGGTCATGTCGGCCGGCGCGAGATGTTGTGGCACATAGCCCCAGTGGCGCGTAAAGTAGCGCGTGTCCGACCAGACCCACGAATAGGTGCTGGGATCGTACGCGCCCACCCGCCAGTAATACAACTTGTCCTCCTGGGGATGTTGCGTGCTGCTGTCGGCCTTCCAGTCCTGCAGCGGCGTGCCCGCCGTCGGGGCATAGCCGGTGTAGGCCAGGTCGGCCTTGTCGACGGCCATAAAGCCGCTGAAATCGGGCATGACGTTGATTTGCAGTTTGTACTTGGTCACGCCCGGCACCGGCTCCCACAGGAAGAGCGGGATGCCCAACGGCTCGTACAGCACGCGATCGCCGCTCAGGTAAGCGGGATCGTCCGGATCGCCGGTGGTGTGAACGCCGGGGGCGGGGCTGATCAGCTTGGGGCCCGGCACGGCGGCCGGCATCACCAGGCCCGGCCCTGCTTCGGGGACAGCCCCGGCCGGGCCGGCGGTGGAAGTGGCCATCAGGGCCAGCATCGCCAGCAGCATGATCGCCACCGGTGCCCACCGCTTGAGAAAATTGCCGCACGTGTAGGCTAACGCTCTCATCGCAACCTCCCTTTCATTGAGCAACTGCACGACCCATAGTCGTTCATCTCTATTATACACCAGGGCGTTAAAAAAACAACCTCGGGCAGCCGGCCGGCTGCCCGAGGTGCTTTATCTATAGCTGTGGTCACGCTGGCTATTGCGCGTAAAATTTCGTGGCGTCGAACGGCGGTGTCACATTGACGTAACGATTGTCCAGGTAATCGACCAGGCCAGGCACGACGAGCTTCAGCGCCAGCCAGTTCTCAAAGGCCGCCTGGCCCCTGGACTGCTTCTGATACTCTTCCAGCGGGCGCGTCTCTCGCCCCACGACTTGGAAAGCGAACGAGTTGCCATAGGTGGAGGTGATGATGCCGGTCGTCTGGCTGACTGGCAGCGCCACCACTTGATCGGCGATGCGCTGCTCGAACTGCTCTCCAAGCTCGTCGACGATTATCCAGCCCAGCTCACCGCTAGTCGTGCTGATGATCGAGCCGCTGTCCACGTCGGTGTAGAATTCGTCAAAGGCCATCCCGCCCGACAACAAGCTGCGGCCCACTTCTTCGGCGGCGCCTGTCTCGAACAAGACGTAACGCAGGTTGATTTGCTCTACCTCGGGGCTCACTTCGGCGATAAAGGCGTCCTGGAGCCTTTGCCGCAGTATATCCATTTCCACCAGGCGGTGCAGATCGTCCTTATTCATGCCAGATTGCGTTGACAGGGAGCCGAGATAGTTGTTGTACTGCTCCTGAAAGGCCGCTTGGCTGACCGGCGTGGGCGAAGGCTCCGGGGTCCAGGTCGGTTCGGGCGTCTGGGTGATCAGCGTACTCGGCGTGGGCAGTGGTGTGTTGGTGGGCGCCGGCGTGGGCGTCACGCGATAAAAGTTGAAGAAATTCTCTTCGATGTATTGGTCCACCTCGCTCGTGGGAATCGAGATGCCGCGCCGGGCGGCTTCTTGCCGGATAAGCTCCTCATCGATCATGTCGTCCAGCACCTCCCGCCCTAACGTAGGCGGGTCGGCCAACTGGGTTTCCAGTTGGGTAATCTGCTGCTCGATCTGGCTCACGTAAAAACTCAAGGTGTCGTCGCCTTGGAGCTGGATGCGCTGCTGATCAAGCTGGTTCAGTTGGCTGACGATGTTGAGGTGCTGGTAGCGCACTCGCTTTTGAAAATCGAGCGTGCTAATCGCTACCTGGTTCACGCGGGCCACGGGCTGGCGAGGTTCCAGGACGTAGGCGTTGACCACGCCGGCGATCACCAGCCCGACAACCACGAGCAATACGGCGCCCAGGCCGATGAACAGATAACGCTGCTGGCGCGCCTCGCGTTGGGCGCGCGAGCGCTGCTTGCGCGTGGGTTCTTTGGGCAGCTTGATTTTACTTGCTTTTGCCATGCTTGTATCCTATTCTGAAGATAACCACAGAGTTACACGGAGGCGCTTCGCGCACAGAGATGCACAGAGTTTTTAGGCTCTGTGCATCTCTGTGTCTCTCTGTGAAGCTCTGTGTACCTTCGGTAAAAAATTCGTTCTTGGTGAGGGCCACGGTGGGCTAGCGCACGGTGCGTGCCACAAAGGGCAGCAGCGCCAGATGGCGCGCCCGCTTGATGGCTTGCGCTAACTGGCGTTGGTGCTTGGCGCACATGCCGGTCTGGCGGCGCGGGCGAATCTTGCCGCGGTCGTTCAGGTAGCGCCTGAGCCCGTCCGGCAGCTTGTAGTCCAACACGGTGTTCTTATCTACACATAACGCGCACACCGTCACGCGGGGCACAAACCTGCGCCTGAAAAAGCGCCCGCGCGGATGTCTTGACCCACCTTCGGATAAATCGTCATCGAGATCGTCGTAATCGTCGTCAAAATCAGCCACTTTCATTCTCCTGTTTGCCTGGGCCTCACGCTATCCTGGTGATGCCCAGCTTTTATCTAAAACAGAAATCCATTCTCCTCGAACGCCGGCTCGTCGACCACCCCCTCGTCTGATGGCTCGCCGCGCCGCTCGCTCAAGATAATCATCTCGCTGGCTACCAACTCGGTGCGAAAGTGCTTCTTGCCGTCTTGATCATCCCAACTCCGCGTTTGCAGGCGCCCTTCGATGTAGACAGGCTGAGCTTTGCGCAGGTGCTGCTTGCAAATCTCGGCCAGGTTGCCCCACGCCACAACGTTGAACCACTCGGTTTCTTCGCGGCGCTCGCCGTCACCCGAGGTCCACGAACGGGTGGTGCCCACGCTGAACGAGGTCACCGCCCGGCCGCTGGGCGTGTAGCGCATCTCTGGATCGTGCCCCAGTTGGCCAATGATCATGACTTTGTTAAGCCCTCTCATTCACCTTTCTCTCTCACCCTCGTCTCACTTTTATCCACGAATTCACGCTAATTTTTACCCATCATTCGTTAGATTCGCGTAGATTAGCGGATAAAAATCTTTTTATTCGTCTTTGCGGATGAGCAAGTGACGCAAAACATCTTCGCTGATCCGGAATTGGTTTTCCAAGTCGCGGGGGAGTTGGGGCGGCAGTTGAGCGACCATAAAGACATACTGGCCTTCCACGACCTTTTTGATCGGGTACGCCAGTTGCCGCCGGCCCCAATGCTCAACCTTGAGCAGTTGCCCGCCATTGCTGCTGATCAGGTCTTTGACCTTGTCTTCAATGGCGGTCAGCTTGGTTTCGTCCACGTCGGGGTGGACAATGTACGTCAATTCATACTCGTTCATACTCGCGTTTTATACCTCCTTCCACGGGAATTACCCCCGGCACACCCGGGGGCGGAAAGCCGCGAGACAGGCTTAAAAGCTTGGCAACGGACGAGGGACGTCGACCGCTGTCTAGCGCAACGGACGTTAGTTTACCACAAGCTGGATATTTTGGCAAACGGGGGTGAAACGTAAAACGTAAACCCTATTCGCGCACTTCGGGCTGGTTCTCAATATCCTTGGTAGTCACGATTGGGATGGCCATGTAGAACGTAGAGCCGGCCCCCAGTTGGCTGTCGACCCAGACCCGGCCGCCATGCCATTCGGCGATCGACTTGACAATCGCCAGCCCCAGGCCAGAGCCCTTGATGTCGCTCGTGTCGCGCCGCTTGACGCGGTAAAAGCGCTCGAAGAGGCGCGCCTGGTCTCCCGGCGCGATGCCGATGCCGTTGTCTTTGAAGCGCAAGATCAGCGAATCGGACTGCTCGGTCAGGCCCACCAGCACTGTTCCGCCTGAGGGGGTATACTTGATCGCATTGTCGAGCAAGTTGGTCATGGCACGCTTGAGCAAGGCTGGGTCGGCTTGCAGTGAGCGGCGCGTGTCGATCTCTACTTGCAGATTCAAGCCCTTGGCGATCGCATAGCTGCGCAGCTCCTCGCATACCTCGGTGACCACCTCGCCGAGTATGCACAATTGGCGTTGTAGGCCCACTCGCGCCTCGATCCGCCCCAGGTCCAGCAAATCCTCGATGAGATCTGTCATCTGCTGGATGCCGTTCGAGATCTTGTCAATGTACTCGCTCTGCTTGTCGTTCAGCGGGCCGACCATGGGCAGCATGGTAGTATAGCCGCGCATGTAGGTCAGCGGGCTGCGCAGGTCGTGGCTGACCGTGGCGACGAACTGCGATTTAATCGCGTCCAGCTCTTTGAAATGTGTCACGTCGCGCATCACGGCTACCCGTCCAATCACGTGCGAGCTGCCCTTGACGTGTGGATCGTTCACGACGATGGCCGAGGCATTGCCGTACAAGGTCCGGCCGTCCCGCAGCAGCACTTCGCCCGTCTGAACCGGCTCCTGCGATTGGAGGGTGGTCAGCAGTTGAAGTACGGTTGGCTCCTCGATGATGTCGGCCAGTTTGTGGCCGGCAACGGCCGAGGCGCGGACGTCGAAAGCAAGCTCGGCGGCCGGGTTCAAAAGCAGCACCCGATCCAGCGGATCGGTCACGATGACGGCATCGCCGGTGCTGTTCAAGATCGCCAGCAAGCGCTGGCGACCATCCTCAGCGGCCATAAACAGGCGGGTGTTTTCTGCCACCACGGCGGCCTGGCCGGCCAGGGTGCTGAGCAAGTTGACTTCTTGATCGACAAAGCGATGGGCTTCATCGTAAGCTAACCACAACGCGCCCAGTGTCTGTTTTTGCCGCCGGACGGGGAAGAGCGCTAGCGCGTGGATACCGGGCCACACGATGCTCGGATTCAGTAGACTGCGTGTCCGTCCCACGTTTTCGACCAGCCAGGGTGCATCGAGCGTGCTGGTCCGTTCAGCCAGGTTGTGGTCGAGGGGCGTCAGACCTTGGTCGGCCACGCTGCCGGCGCTGATGACCTGCTTGGGCACGCCGTCGTTAGAGAACATCACCAGCCGGCTGCAGCGGGCCGGGCTGGCCTCCAGCGCGCTGGCCAAGATGGGTGGGGCGCCGCGTTGCACGTCCAGGCTGGCGGCGGCTACTTCCTGGCTGGCGCGCAGCAGCAGCGACAAGTCCTGCAGTTGCCCCCGCAGCCGCAAGCGCATCTGCTCGAAGGATTGTCCCAGTCGCCCTACCTCGTCCTCGCCGCCGACCTGCACCGGGGCGTCCAGCTTTCCGTCAGCGATTTGCTGAGCCGCCTGGGCCAAGGCCACCAGGGGGCGAGTCAGCCAGGGCGTGACCACGGTTACAAACACGGCCGAGACGATCACCAAGACGATCAACAAGATCAACAAGGGCATCGAGATCTGGGCCGCCAGTCCCAGCACGGCCGAGTAGGGTAGCTCGATCACCGCCGTCCACGGCTGGCCTTCTACAGCTCGCACGAGTAATAGACGGTGCGTGCCGTCCTGGGCATAGTTTATAAAGGCCCGCCCGCCATCTTTCTCGGAGATAACGCGCAAGTCAGGGTCGAGCTGCCAATTCAGCAGCAGCCGGCTGGCATCTGGGTGAACGACGATGCGGTTCTGGGCGTCCAGCAAAAAGCCCTCGCCGCTCCCCAACGTTTGCTGTAGGCCAGCGCGTACGCCGTTCATGATGGGATTGACGTCCAGTTGGGCGCGGCCCAGTAACGCGCCAAAACGCTCACCTTCCGTTTGGCCGGGCACCTGGACGACGAAAGAGATGATGGGCGCCGTGCCCGAACGCATGTGAACCTGGCTGAACTGGGGGGCGCCCGTGTTCAGCACGCGCGCGAGCAGATCGTCTTCTTCCTGGGTCAAAGCAGTGTCGGCATCTTGGGGATGCTGGGCGATCGCGTCTCCGTTGCGGTCGAACAAGAGCAATTGGTCGAAAAATGCGCCGGCCCGCGCGCTCTCGACCAGTTGCTGCTGGCACGTTGGGGCGTCTCCGCTTTGCAGGCGCTCGTCGGTGGCAAAAGAGTCCATCAAGCTCTGGCCGGTTTGGAAAAAGTAGGCCACGTTGCCGCTCGCGCTGGCCGCGTCACGGGACATCTGGGCGATTGCCTGGCGGGTGGCCGCGTTCAACGCGGTAGCCGTCACAGCGTACAGCAGTACACCGATGACGAGCAGGAACAAGGGGATGAAAATGAACAGCAGCCGGCGGTTTAGGCTGCGGGCGTAAGGCGGCGGGGTGAGGACCTGGCGCACGGGCTGCAGGGCGGGCAGGGCCAGGTACAAGCCCTGCATGATCAGGCCGGCCGATAGCCCCATGAGCAGTGTGGGGACGAATGCTTCCAGAAACAGCGGCCAACTGTAGTCGAGCGCGTACAAGGCCCCACCTGGTGTGTAGAGATACAGCGAGGGCAGCACGAACGGCCAACTGAGCAAAGCGCCGATGATGCCGGCCGCCAGCGGCCGGCGCAAAACGGCCCACAGCCGGCCACGGTAATCCTGCCGTACCAGGAAAGCAGCCGCCACGCCAAAGACCAACGCCTCGGCGACCTGGGTCAGCCAGCCGACCCCGAACAAGAGCCGCGTCAGCCCGGCGACCAGGGCGACCAGGCTGGCCGGGCCTGCCCCCAGCCATGCGCCGGCAGCCAAAACCGGCACCAGCCCCAACAGGGGTACCGATTGGGGGAGTGTCTCTTGGGGCCGGCCTGGCACCGGTAAAGGCGTGTGCGCATAAATCCAGCGGGGAAAGTAGTTGAGGATCAGCGCGGCCGCCAGGCAAGCCAGCAGCGTAACCCACTCCTGTCGCTTGAGTTGAGCGAACACTCGCCATTGGCTGGCTAACGCTCCAAGCAGTAGCAGGGCGTACAAAGCCAAAACGAACCACCCCTCAGCTTGGCGGGCGGGAAATTCGAAATAAGGATAAGGCCAGACTCCGTTCACCGGCATCGTTACAGCCTTGTGCAAAGGACGCAGAGACGACATGTCAGCATGATATATACTGCATTATACACCCAAGTCCTGTGACTGTAAAACGAGCCAGGGACGTTAGACCCTAAAAGTCTAAGACCTTTAGGGTCTTAATGGCCCTTATCATTCGGATAGTGCTTGTCGGAGCGGCCGTAGAGTGGCACCACGGCCATGCTGGCGACATCCTTGGCGGTGCGCATCACTTTCTCGGCCTGTTTGCTGGCGGCCTTGCGGGCTGAATGGAACGTGCCCTGCGCTTGCATGCTGAGATTGGTCTGCGCCGTGCGGACGGCCACCTCGGCCCGCGTGCGGAACCTTTGCAGCGGCACCCCCCACAGCGCGCCATTAAGAAATGACGCGGCGTCGACGGCAAAGGGCCGCTCGGTCTCACCCATGCGCACCACGGCGGCTGCCCAGGTCAAGCCGGCCCCAAAGCCCACCAGGCACACGTTGTCGCCCGGCTTGCAGCGCCCTTGCTCGATGGCCTCGCACCAGGCGAGCGGGACCGAGGCCGCCGAGGTGTTGCCATACTTTTCGAGATTGACAAACACCTTGTCCATGGAGAGGTTCAACTGGCGGGCTGCCAGCTCGATGATGCGCAAGTTGGCCTGGTGGGGGATCAACAAATCGATGTCCGAGACTGACATGCCGGCCTGCGCGATGGCCTCGGCGGCAGACTGGGCCATGGTGCGCGTGGCGAACTTGAAGACCTTGCGCCCATCCATGCGAATCGTGTGCAGCTTTTGATCGATGGTTTCGTGGGTGATGGGAATGCGACAGCCTATACCTGGCACGATCAGGTATTGGCTGCCCGAGCCGTCGGATCCCAACACCGACGACAATACCCCGCTGGGCGTGTCGCAGGCTTGCACCAGCACGGCGCCGGCGCCATCGCCGAACAAGACACACGTCTCGCGGTCGGTCCAGTCCACGTTGCGGCTGATCGTTTCCGCGCCAATGACGAGGATGTTGCGGTACATCTCGCTGGCGATAAAGGCTTGCGCCGTGATCAAGCCGTAGACAAAGCCGGTGCAGCCGGCCGCCAGCGAGAAAGCCCCGCATCGAGCGCCGAGCGCCTCCTGCACCATGCTGGACGCCGGCGGCAAGAAATAGTCCGGCGAGGACGAAGCCAGGATGATGAGATCCACGTCTTGAGGGCCGACGCCGGCGCGTTCGAGCGCCGCGCGGGCTGCCTCGGTCGACATCGTCGTCGTGGTCTCGCCTTCGCCGGCGATGCGCCGCTGGCGGATGCCGGTGCGCGTGACGATCCACTCGTCGTTGGTGTCGACCATTTTTTCGAGATCAAAGTTTGTGAGTACTTTGGCGGGGACGTATTTCCCCCAGCCTGCAATCCGACCGTATTTCATCTTGTTCTCCTCTTGGATATTATCTAGAAAGACCCATGATTACTAAGCAATTATCACTTCATGCTCGCACGCGGTGGCGCAAGATATAAACGACGAGGCCAATCGCCGATGCCACCGATACCAGCGATCCCAAGGCCGCTGCGCCGACCAACGCCGCGCGGCGCGCGCGGGCAGTGAGAATCTTGCGCCCCTGGCGGCTCGAACTCAGCAACTGCTGCCCCAAGCGGCGCATAAAGGCCGGCTTGGGCTGCACGGGCACCAACGCCTCTTGCACCAGTTCCGCCACCGACAAGAGCGAACGCAGCACCTCGCCGTTGTCGACGTCCTCCAGCCAGGCCGCCGGGCCAGCTTGCCCGCGGGCTAGCGCGTCAGCGTGCGCTGTCAGGATATCCTCGATCGAAGGTCTGTCGTCTGTATGTTTCACGCTTGCGTCTCATTCGCTTCCAGGCCGCTTGAAAATAAATCACGAATGACACGAATATACGAATTTAACGAATATCTCTGAATGTTTAACCCATTCGTGTCATCCGCTTCGGAGCCCCGAAGGGGGCTATCGTCCCATGAGTGACATTCGTGATTAAAATTCTTGTCCTTGGTGAGGAGCCGTGTCTTCGCAGAATGCCGCTCATGCGTTCCATTCTGACAGCTCACTTTCCCACGCCGTGGCCTCAAGTTCATCGCGTAGGGCCAGCAAGGTCCGGTGATACAGTGACTTGATCGCTCCTTCGCTGCGCCCCAAGATGCGGCCAATTTCGGTGTTGGACATCCGCTCGACGAATTTCAGGATCAACAAATCTTGGCGCTCTGGCGGCAAGCGGCGGATGATCGCCAAGAGCCGCCGCCGCGTCTCGTTGCGCTCAGCCGTGGGCTCAGGTGCATTGTGATGCGTCGAAAGCTCGACATCATCCAGGGCAATCACCCGCCGCCGGCTGCGGTCCCGATACCAATTTGCCACCAGGTTATGTGCGATACGATACAGCCAGGCTGAAAATGGCGCTCCCCGCTGCTTGTAGCGGCCAATGCTGCTCAAAGCGCGCTGGAATGTCCGGGCCGTTAAATCCTCGGCATCGTGATGGTTGCCGGTCCGGTAGTAGATGTAATTGTAAATCTTGCCGGCATAACGTTCGTACAAGATGCCAAACGCAGCCTGATCGTGCCCGGCTTGGGCCACCAGCTCGGCTTCTGATGCTTGAAAGTCGTTTGCCCCGTCTTCCATACTGTTCTTGCACACAGCCGGGGTCTTTTAAAGGAAACCCCGATCGATGAATTTAGTTGCGTCAATCATACCACAAAGCCCGCAAGATACCAATGGTAGGGGCGAAAAATCTTTCGCCCCTACCAGGATGGGCGAAAAATCTTTCGCCCCTACCAGGATGGGCGAAAATAGGGTATAATATCGCACGTATGTATCTTCTTAGCATGTAGGGGTAACCCCGTGTGATTGCCCTTGAGGGCAGGCACGGGGGCCGGCCCCTATCCGCATTATTGGGAAGATAGCACGTATAGGCACAACGGATCAAAGGGAGAATGTATGGCCTGGTTTCGAGTGGGTCTAGTCTCGATTGTCATCTGCGGGCTGACGCTTGGCGTGGGCAGCACGCTGCGTGGCGTGACAGCCGCGCCGCTTGACCAGCAAGACTTGGCGCTTATCACGTCGCCGCAATCCAACGCGCAGATAGCGGGTATGGTTCAGGTGATCGGTTCGGCCGCCCACCCCGAGTTTCAGCGTTACGAATTGGCCTGGGCGGATGAACCTAACACGACCGATACGTGGATGGTGTTTGCGACGATCGAAACGCCGATCCAAGATGGCGTGTTGGGTATCTGGAATACGCTGCAGGCGCCCGATGGGCTTTATTCGCTGCGCCTGCGCGTGGTCAGGCGGGATGGGAATTATGGCGAAGTCATTGTGAGAGGCGTGCGAGTGGCCAACAGTCAACCGCTCGAAAGCCCGACTCCAGCCGTTGCCCCGACGATCCCACCGGAGCCTAGCCAGGTGCCCGTCGTGACGACTGTCACACCCGAATTGATCGTCCAACCGCCGACGTCCACGCCGGCCCCGCCGACCGCTACGCCTACCACTGACCAAGAGGAAAGCACCGTCGATACACTCAGCCGCTTGAACCCGGCCTCGTTCAGCCTCAACCTCGATGCGTTGCAGCAGGCTTGCTGCAATGGGGCCGTGTACACTTTCGCCGCTTTCCTCTTGTGGGGCGCGGTGTTGGGCGCCAGGGCTATCGCACGCTTCGGCTTGCGCCACCTGGCCAGGCGGACGACCACCAGCCAACAAGACGAGTGACGAAGCCTTTAATCACGAATGTCACCAATGGGACGATAGCCCCCTTCGGGGCTCCGAAGCGGATGACACGAATGGGTTAAACATTCAGAGATATTCGTGAAATTCATATATTCGTGTCATTCGTGATTTCTTTTCGGAAAACTTGGCCGATCAATTACTCCTCCAGTTAAAGCACATCCTCGGCGCCCGCCGTCCTACCCCTCGCCCCGGCGGGGGCGAGGACGCCGGCGGCGTGACGCTCATCGTCGGGCTGGGTAACCCGGGCCGCCGCTACGCCGCTACGCGCCATAACGTGGGTTTCCAGGTGGTGAGCCGCCTGGCTCAGCAGCACGAGCTGGCCTTTTCGCGCCGGCAGATGGACGCCCTGGTGGCTAATGGACAGATTGGTGGGACTCGCGTGATCGTGGCCAAGCCGCAGACCTGGATGAACGAAAGCGGCCGGGCTGTGGCGCCGCTGGCGCGTTTCTACAAGGTGGCCCCCCAACGCCTCATGGTGATTTACGACGACCTCGACCTTCCCCTGGGAACGCTCCGCCTGCGCCCGGAAGGCGGCAGCAGTGGGCACAAGGGGATGCAATCCATCATCGACAAGCTGGGCCGGCGAGATTTCCCCCGCTTGCGAGTCGGCATCGGCCGCCCGCCGGGGAGGATGGACCCCGTCGATTACGTGTTGCAGCCCTTTGGCCGTGAAGAGGCGGAACTCGTGGAAGAGCTGGGCACGCGCGCAGTCCTGGCGCTCGAGCTTTTCATCCAGGCTGGTATCGAAGCGGCGATGAACCAGTTCAACGCCAAGACGTAATACGTGAAACGTAAAGGGTTGGGCGGAATCATCCCAAGTACCCCAACGCTCGCAGGCGATCCTCGACCTCGGCCTGCTCATCGGATGACATGTCAGCGGCGGCGCGCTCGACGGGGCTGGCCGGCTGCCACCTGATGGGGTGCTGGGCGCGGAACTCGGCCGACAAGGCAGGCTGGAGCACGCGCCCGTCCATGTCGTCGGGTAGGGGGACGCCCATCAGGTGCAGGATGGTGGGCGCCAGGTCGACGATGCGCGCGCCGTCGAGCACTTTCCCCCGCGCAAGATCTGGGCCGGCGGCGATCAAGACGCCGTGGCGGCGATGACAGCCCGAGTCGCCGCGAATTTGATCTGTGAGTATTTTCCCGTCTGAGGCAAACAGCGGGAAGGCGATCGTGCGATAGCCGTCCATCACGACGTGCAGGTCGGGGCCGCGCTCCGCATAAGGCCCGCTCGCGGCCTGCTCGCGCGGGATGATCTGCTCGACCAGGGGCCGCCCGCTGGCCGGGTCGCGCAGCCCGCGCAAGACATCCGCCACGCGCTCGCGCACGGCTTCGTACTCGCCCGGCTGGACGATGCCGTGCGGCTCGCGCCCGGCCAGGTTCAGGTACACCTGGCCCACGTGCCCCATCGAATACGCCAGCGTCCGCCCCCAGTCCACGTCTTCGAATCCCAGGAAGCGACTGGCGGCCCGGTTGCGCGTTTTCTTGCTCACGCGCCAGGCGGTGTCCTGCAGTCCAAGCCGCTCGATGACTTTCCAGGCCGCCGCCGGCGTCAGCCCGCGCTTGAACGCCCAGGCTCGCAGGCGCACCCACGGATCGCGCTTGAGCGCCATCAGGCCGGCCTCGATGAAGAGGTTGTTCAGATTGGCGATGCGGTGCAGCGGGCCAAAGCCATGATCGCTCATCACGATCACCGTGGTCTCTTGGGGCAATCGCTCGATGAGCTGCCCAATTGCCGCGTCCAGCCGGGCGTATACGTCGCGGATGGCCGTGCCGTAACGCGCCGCCAACTCCGGGCGATGGGCGGGATGGGCGGGGTCTTGATGCTTCCACAGCGCGTGCTGGGCGATGTCTGGCGCCAGGAAATGAACCATCATCAAGTCGGTCGGGCGATCTTGGGCCAGGCGCAGCGCGTAGCGGGCTTGGATTTCGACCAGGTCGACGATGTCGGCGATAAAGGCGTCCTCGTTGCCGTTCTTGTAGGACACGACCGGCGTCAGGCGGTAGGCGCCCAGCTCGGCCTCGTAGGGCGCCAGCAGGCCCGGCGGCCAGGTCGTCTTGCCCTGGTCGGGGCTGAGCAGCCCCGGCACCAGGTAGCCGTTGACCCGGCGCGGCGGATAGGTGACCGGCACGTTGAGCACACCCACGCTCAAGCTGGCCTCGGACACGTATTCCCACAGCATCCGCCCGTCGATCTGGCTGGCGTTGACCATGTCAAAGCTGCCGGCGCTTGGGCGGATAAAGTCGAACACGCCGTGGCGGCCGGGGTTCTTGCCGCTCATAAAGCTGGGCCAGGCCGGCGAGGTCACCGGCGGCAGCGTCGACTCCAGCTCGCCCGACACCCCTGTCTCGATCAAGCGCTTCAGAGTGGGCAGGTGGCCTAGCTCCGCCCACGGGCGTACCAGGTCCATCGTCGCCCCGTCTAGGCCGACGACGAGAAATTTAGGCCACATAGCCCAGGTCCCTCAGCCGCTCCATCACTTCGGCCTCTTCCTCTTGAGTATAGACCTCCCCCTCCTGCGGCGTTTTGCCCCCGGCCCTTGCCGCGCTGCCCTCAGCCACCGATACCAATGGCTGATAGTCGGCCTCGAAAGCGGCTTGTAGCACGCGCCCGTCAAAGTTGCCCTCCGGCAAGCCCATCATGTGCAGCGCCGTCGGGGCGATGTCCATGATACTCGCCCCTTCGATGCGCGCGCCGGGCCGGATGCCAGGCCCGTGCAAGACGACGATCCCTTCCATGGTGTGGTGCCCGGTCTGGCCCAGGCTTGGCTCGATCAGGCGGTTTGACCCAAAGTCGGCGTGCCCGAACGAGACGTACTTGGAGCGGTTGGTGTGCAGGATGATGTCGGGGGCGTGTTCCAGTCGCGCGCCGTGATACAGCTCTTCGCGCTTGTAGGCCGCCGCGATCACCCGATCGCCGCCGGCCGGGTCGCGCAGGGCCAAGGCGGCCCGGATGATCTCGTCGCGCACGGCCTCGTACTCGGCCCCAGGCTCGACGATGCCCTGTGGCCGCCGCCCCTTGACGTTGAGATAGATCTGCCCAAAGTTGCCGATCGAGAACGCGCGCGTGCGGCGCCAATCCACGTCGCGCAGGCTGAGAAAGAGCTGCCCCAGCCAGCCGCGCCCGCGCCCGCGCTTGACGTTTTTGCGCAGCCGGCTCAGGCGCAACGCCGTGACCCACCGCAGGGCCGTCACCGGCGTAAAGCCGGCGGCAAACAACGCGCGCTTGACCAGGCTGAGCGGCGAGCGCTTGAACTTTAAAAAGCCCTGCTGGGCCAGCCAGTTGTTGGTGTGAAAGAACTTTTCAAAAGGACCCCCACCGTGGTCGCTCATCACGATGACGTTTGTCCCCGCCCCGGCTGCCTCGACCAACTGTCCCACGCAGGTGTCGATGGCCTGGTAATACGCGACGATATCGCCCCGCACGGAGGCCGCCAAGGCCGGGTCGTGGCGAGGATGGGCCGGCTCTATCAAGTGCCACAGCTCGTGTTGGACGGTGTCGGTGGTCTTGATGACGAAAGCCAGCATGTCCCAGGGACGCGTGCGCATCAGCCAGGTGACAAGCTCCGTGCGCGTTTCGTCAAAGTGGCGCATGTCTTGCAAGAATCGGCGCGGGTCGCGCGAGCGATTGCCCTCGAACTCGTGCAGCGGCCAGCTCAGGCCGGCGGCCTTGATCTCGTCCTTGAGCGTTGGTGGGTAGGTATAGGTCACACGCTCGTTGGGCACCAGGAAGCCGCACACCGTAAAGCCGTTGATCGGCTGCGGCGGGTAGGTGATCGGCACACTCATCAGCCCAACCTGGCCGCCGGCCTGCTCGATCGCTTTCCAGAAAGGCGGCACGGCCCGCACCTGGACGTTGACCACGCCGACGTCGTAACAGCCTGGCTTTGGAAAGACAAAGTCGAACGCCCCGTGCGCGCCCGGGTTGCAGCCGGTGGCAAAACTGACCCAGGCTGAAGCCGACACGGGGGGGATGGTGGTCGTCAGATCTCCCGCCGCGCCCTCTCGGACCAGGCGCGCCAGGTTAGGCAACCGCCCCTGCTCGATCCATGGCGTCAGCAGGCTCCAGGTCGCGCCGTCTAGACCTATGATCAACAGCTTGCGCATAAAAATCACCTCCTGGTGTTTCACCAAGAGGTGATTATAACACACTTATAGATTTTCCATACACTCGCCCCAGTCACAGCGATTGTTGTTGTTGCTGTCCACGTAGCGGCGGCAGCGCCCCGGATACGAACACATTCTGTTGCAGCGCACCGTGCATGTGGTGGGGGCCTGGCTTGTCGTCGATTCGGTGCCAGGCGAGTTCGCCTCTGATCTATCTGAAGACGACTCGTTCGCCGGGTTGGTGTCGCTATTCGCCGGGCTGGCGTCGCTGTTCGCCGAGCTGGCGTCGCTGTTCGCCGGGCTGGTGCTGCTACTCGACAGGCTAGCGTCACTGTTCGTCAGAATCGCGTCGTTGTTCGCTGGGCTGGTGCCGCTACTCGACAGGCTAGCGTCACTGTTCGTCAGAATCGCGTCGTTGTTCGCCAGGATTGAGCCGCTATCTGCCAAGATAGCGACACTGTCTTGCAGCGCGCTGCCAACGGCAAGCACGCCACCCGCACCGATGACGCCCATCCATTTCAAAAAATCTCGCCGATCGAGATCGCCCGAAGCCGCGGCCGGCTGCACGGCCGGGATGCTGCGACCGGCTGGAGGCGTAAAGATGTATCGCCGGGCAACCCCAGCGATCCAACGCCCGTGCAACGCGAGCTTCAACACGAGCACCAGCAGGCTGATGACGGAAGCCAAGACGTGCACATCTTTCCAAGCGGCGTAATTGCCCAGGGGCAGCGAGAGCCATGTCGAAATCACCAGGCCACTTGTGATGATCAGCCCCAAGCCCAGTATCAAGGCCGTGTCAATCAGGTAAAATAGCGTGCCGCGTTCCGACGCGCGGCGTTCAGACGCGCCGCGCCCTGATGTGGGCTCCCAAAGACGCCGGGTAACGGCTTTAACCCAGTCCCAATGCACCAGGAGGTGATAGGTCGCTAGCGCCCCCACAGCGATCCCGAGCCATTGGTGCAGCGCAAGGCCGGTCAGGTCCAAAAAGAAGGCGAGCCAGAAGGCTATGGTCAATACCGCGTCGATGACCCAGTTCGTTTTTTGTTTATTGGTCTTCATGATAAAAAGACTTGCTCCTTGTTTAGATGACAGCTTTCTTCGTTCCGCCGTCAACCGATCTCGTATTACTATACCAAAAAATTGTTAGGAGACTGTGAATAAGCGGTAAAGGTACTGTTTAGTTGAAAGAAAATTCTGCTTGACATTGGCACCAGAGTAGGGCATAATATTTTCGCTTCTTTAGACAATGAAACTATAGGAATAGCCTAGCAGGCTGTCGGAGAGACCTCCGTAGGGCAGGTTTCCATACCTGCCGCAAGCTCGGCGGCTAT
>JAFGFO010000087.1 GCA_016931085.1 Thermoflexales bacterium | reverse complement strand
GAGAGGCACAGAGGCTTTTTAAAAAGGCTTCTTCTGCTCCGTGAAACTCCGTTTGCTCCGTGTATCTCTGTGACCTGAGTAGTTACAGCGAAAGTGTGTTCAGATTACGCGAATGGACAGTAAAAGGCGAGAACATTCAGTAAATCCCAGGAAACAATCGATAGCGCACGCGCCGCGCATAGTCACGATACCCTGGAAGCTCTTCTTGTAGAGTCCGATCTTCCAGTGCGGTTCTGATCACAACTATGATCAGCGCCACCGCTGCCGGAATGAGGGTCCATATCGAACTCAAGGCCAGCACAAGACCCGGTAGTGGCAGGATATTCCCGGCATAGCCAGGATGCCGCACGATTCGATATGGGCCGCTGTCACAGACCACATGCCCGCGATCTGTCTGAATACGCACCACACCGGAGAAGAAGCGGTTCTCGGCAAGGGCCCACACGGCAAAGGTATATCCAAGCGCAATCAAGATGAAGCCGAGGATGATGAGCCATGTCGGGAACACGGGTGACCACCCAAAGCGGTGATCCAGTCCTGCCACGATGACGAGCGGGAAGGAGATACTCACTGCCATCAGCGGGGCAAGCACTTTATCCCATGGCTTCACACCCAGACCCTTTTCTGAACTGGCCCGTTCCGCCAGAAGCCCCGGATGCTTCCTTTCTGCCCAGATGCGCCCCCCGATGCCGGCTGCAACGATCAGCAGGGAAAAGACCCAGGCCTGCCACCAGCCGAAATCCCATCCACAGACAAATAGGATCAGTGGTATGAAAAGATAGGTCATGATCAAACGAACCCACAGGGAAGGATTCAGAGTTTGGACCGCCTTTGGATCAACTGTTTTCGATTCCATAATCATTCCTCCGAATCAAGTGGTAACATAAACTCTTCACTCAGAATCAACATAAGGAATAATATTTCTAAACCCAATACCTTTCAAATAACGTAGCTGCCGCATCCCCATGCGGCAGCGGGCCGGCATAGGGATGCCAGCCTACGGGCTTATTTGAAAAGTATTGTTTCTAAACCATTCCCACAAATCCATCATTCATCGAGATGTAGAGCGCAACATATGGCACCTTGAGCCCTTGATATTGGCCCGCCTTTAGTATATCACTTTTCTGATGTGAGGGGTAGCTACGGTCGGGATAGAAATTGAGCGCATAGCACTACAAAGCGGCCTGGCACAGTAGCCTATGTTTCTAAGCCCCCCTAAAACCCCGGACAGTCACCATCTGCGGGGGCTCTACGAGTTGGTGAGTCGGGGTGACTAACCCAAACCCGCTTAGGTGGGTTCCCAACCAATGAGGCATCGTGCAAAGCTACGCTTTGCCATCATCCAGCGCCGGGCCGAGGGTCAGAGCATCAGCGGGAGTATCGTTAACTGCCCGTTGGGATTGCTATCCAACGTAATCTCCAACACACCCGGGTAACGTTCATAATAGTTTACCGGCTGGCCGTTCCACGTGACATGGTAAGTCGCGCCGGGATCCATGGCGGCGATGACGGTGAAATCGCCGCCCGCCTGGCCGTGATGTTCCAGTGTGGCGCTCAGTTGCCGGTTGTGACCGTTGAATTGCTGCGAGCGAATCCACGTGTCGAAGCCGGCGGTCAGGTGGCCGGGGCGATGATAGGCCCCGTACCAGAGCAAAACGGGTGTACACAGACCGCTAAACTGATGCCAGCCCGCCCCACGCCCCGATTGTACGATGAAATGCTCGAAGCAGTGATACGAAGCGTCCACCTCGGCTTTCCACGTCTCCAGGGCGGTGGCGGCGATCTGGGCGGCGAAATCGCGGGCGTTGTAACGCAGGCCCATATCGAGCAGCGCCCGCCAGCAGAACCACTGGTGCGGGAACCAAACGGCTCCATTCCAGTAGCCATCCACCCGGTAATAGGCGGCGGTTTTATCCACGGTGCACAGGCCAATCGGCGTCCACATGCGTTCGGGCGAGCTCAAGCGCTCGAGGAGCAGGCGTTCTTGTTCTGTGTCGCAGATGCCGGCGACGAGCGGGCTGGCCCCATCGAAGCCCATGTTGTAATTCTGCCCGGACGCGTGGCGCAGAATTTCCAGCGCTTCCCCCTCCGGGCCGTGGCAGACGTAACTAAAGTAGCCCGCTTCGCCGTCCCAGGCATACTGATCGAGGGCGTTGTGCCAGGTATCAATATCGGTCTGAAATTCGGCCACGTCATCGGGCAGGCCGAGGGCGCGGGCGGCCATCTGGAGTATCTTGGCGATGCGGATGCCGTAGGATGTGCTGATCACGGGGGTGGTGGTGGCTTCGAGGGCGTTGCGGTGGACGTGAACCTGCGGCGGGTAGTCGTCCCACCCGCCCGAGTTGTAAAAGTAATCCCAGGTTTTGAGCAAATTGGATTTCATCCGCCGCGTGGTCGAGCTGCCCGAGCGTCCGGCGAAGAAACGGTAATACTGGCGCAGGCGCGGGTAGAAATATTCGAGCAGTTGGCGGTCTTGCGTGCGGTTCCACAACTCCTGGAAGGTGTAAATTTGCACGGGGACCATGCTGCCGTGATGGAGGAAGGCGGCCTGCGGGTCGCCGGGCGGGGTGGTGTAGGCGTTGAGGCAGTCGATGGCGCGTTCGACGTCGAGCTCGAGCAGGCCCAGGCCGACAAAGCCCGAGTCCCAGGTGTAGAGGCAATCCCACCACTTGCCGGGTGTGTAGTGGCGGATGAAGCTGCGCCGCGTGTACACGGGATAGACCACGTTGGTCAACACGGTGGCGGCCATGCGCTCCTGGCTGAAGCGGTAACGCTCCCCGGCGTCGGTGGTGGCCAAGCGGGCAGTTTTGGCCCTGGCCCGTTGGTAGATCGCTTCGAGGGCGGCGGGTTCCGGCGAGAGAGCGGCCAGCGCTCGCGTCACTTCCTCCAGGCTGCCCGAGCAGACCATGCCGTACAGCACGCGGCTCTGGCCCGGCGGCACCTCGATGGGCCGCACAAAGACATTCGTGAAATGCCCCAGGCCAGGGCCGCGCAGGATTTTTTGAACGTGCTCCTGGACATAGTAGCGCAAGAAGCGATCCAGTTCATCGTTGAAAAGCTGGCGCACTTCCCAGGGGGTCTCGCCCAGCCAGGTCAAGCCGTAGCAGGTGGGCGTGTCGGCGTATTGCAGGATCAGGCTGTTGGGCGTGGGGCCGGGGGTGATGTGGGGGGTGGGTTGCCAGGTGATGGGGGTGAATTCAAGTTGTGAAACGAGGGGTTGGGGGACGAGGACAAAGCCGTCGAGCTCGATTCCCGAGCCGCCCTGGGAGCTCAGCGAGAAAGTGTGAGCGCCCGCGGCCAGGTCGCCAAGCGGCACTCGCGCCAATGCGAACTCTTCTGCATCGAACGACACTTCGCCCTCACCCCAACCCTCACCCCTCAAGGCAAACTTGACAGGCCCTGCACTGGCGCGGTAGCGGATGAGCAGGACGGCATCCGCCACCGGGGCATCCAACTGCATGGTGTAACGCGCCCAATCGCCGGCGTCGCGCCCAAAGCCCTGGGCCACACCCGTGCCGTTGACAAAGCCGTGGCCGCGCTCCTCAGCACGCCACATCCCATCGTAGACGAGTGTGTCTTGCGGGCGTCCGATGGCGAAACGCAAATCGTCGTAGTCGAGGCTGTCGAGCCAGAGCGCGCCGGGCGGCAGGACGGCTCGGCAGGGGCGCACGGCTTCGTCGGAGTAGGTGCGCACGGGCGGGAAGTTGAGATAGGCCATGTAGTGCAGCACCAGGTTTTGCGGCTGGGGGGTGTTGTTGACAAACTCGCTGCGGACCAGGCGGGCGGAGGGCAAAGCGCCTAAAGTGCGCCCGCTGTCTGCACGTGTGCCATGTGCTTCGCCCTCAGGGCCCATTGCAGAGAAAGACACGTCGCAGTAGACCCGGTCCTTCCACTCGATTTCGTAGCGATAGGAAACGTAACCCAGCTCAGGGGCGGCGTCCCAGGGGTGAAAACCCGATTCCCATTTGGCGTTGGGCACCATCACCTGGCGGCGGTAGTAGCCGGGGAAAACGCTCAGGTCGAAGCGCAGGCCGCTGGCGAGATCGGGCAAGTGTGAGATGCCGGTGTATTTCTTAGTATATGGCCCCCAGGCAGGCAGGCGCAGGTCGTGTGTGTGTTTGAGGGGGGAGATGTTCATCAATGGACTTGGTACACACTCAAAAATTAAAGTTATCCGGATCCGCCCCAACACGCTTGCCTTGATCCAGCGCATCCAACGCATCCACGTCTGCCTGGGAAAGCTCAAAGTCAAAAACCTGAGCGTTCTCGGCGATGCGCTTGGGGTGAGTGGATTTGGGAATCGTCACGACCTCGTGCTGCAGATCCCAGCGTAGGACGATCTGCGCCGGGGTCTTGCGGTATTTTTCAGCCATTTTTTGAACGGCTGGTTCAGTCATAATCCGCCCCTGCATCAAAGGACTCCAGGCTTCCAACTGAATCTTGTGAGCCTGGCAAAATTTCAACAGTTCGGGTTGGACGAGAAACGGGTGAAACTCCACCTGGTCCACGCTCGGGACCAGGCCATCACGCAAAATATCTTCGAGATGATGTACCAGGAAATTGCTGACGCCGATCGCTTTGGCGCGGCCGCTTTGATAGATCTGCCCCATCGCCTTCCAGGCCTCTTGATAACACCCCTTGACGGGCCAATGGATGAGGTACAAATCCACATACTCGGTCTCCAAGCGCTTTAGACTTTCCTCAAACGCTTCCAGCGTTCGCTTCCTGCGCAGCTCTTCATTCCACACCTTGGTGGTCAAAAAAATATCCTCGCGCGGGATACCGCTCTCCCGGATCGCCTTGCCGACGCCGCGTTCATTCCCATAGATGGCGGCTGTATCGATACTGCGATAGCCGACTTCCAGGGCACACCTGACCGCACTTTCCACCTCCTGGCCATCGTCAACCTTGAAAACGCCAAAGCCCAACCAGGGCATTTCAAGGCCGTTATTTAACCGGCTGCAATCTTGTATACTACGGATCATCTTGTCACTCTCCTTTAGAATCAAAGCGCCCAACCGATTGGGCATAGGCCTATTCCATATAATCATTGTACACGGATTGACATTGGTTTTTATTCCCACCCGACCACTGGTAGCGCACGCCGGTTAGCTCTTCCGACACTGTCCAAAGCTTGGCCGCAACAGCCGTATCATAGGAACTATCACTAGACCGCACCTTGGTGGGATACCCTCTTAACCCTCGCCAGCCACCGGGGCCGTAATAGTCGCCTCCTCGCACATCTGGCGCGGTAGCAGCATACAACGCTGGTAGTGCACCCATCTTCGGCATCTGTCCAATGAATGGACTCAACATCTGAACCATCCGCCAATGAACTGAAAGATGGGTCATCTTTGTCCAGCCGGGATGAGCTGCAACGGCGATGGCATCAACTTCAGCGGCTTCCAACCGCCTTTGCAGTTCGTACGTAAAGAGGAGGTTGGCGAGTTTGCTCTGAGCATAAGCCCTTCCCGGATCGTAGCCCTTCTCTGCATTTAGATCATCAAAATCGATTACGCCAAAATGATGGCCCCAACTGCTGACCGTAACAACGCGAGCCAGGGGGATACGGATGATGTGGTCAAGCAAGAGACCGGTGAGGGCAAAATGTCCAAGGTGGTTGGTGCCGAACTGTAACTCAAAACCATCGGCCGTCTTCCCGAACGGGGGCCTCATGATTCCTGCGTTGTTGATAAGGATATCTAGCCTGTCATAGTGGCTGGAGAATTCGCCGGCAAGGCGACGTACCGAAGCCATGTCAGATAAATCAAGCTGCACAAATTCAGCCTTTGCTTCCGGATACTCTTGATTAATCTGCTGAACGGCTGCTGCCCCCTTATCCTTGTTACGGCAAGCGAGAATGACCGTTGCTTGCTTGTGGGTCAGTGCCCGTGCCATTTCGTAGCCGATACCGCTGTTGGCTCCGGTCACGATGGCAATTTTGCCGCTCAGGTCAGGTATATCCTCAGCCGTCCAATTTGATGTCATGATCATCTCCTTCGCATCTCTATACTCCAAACAACGCCACGGCCTCTTCCAGATGCGTCGCCACCTTGACTCCAAATGGGCAGCGCTCCTCGCAGTCACGACACTGGATGCACTCCGAGGCTTTCACCGCCAGTGCCGCGTACGCCGCGCGCAGCTCGTCTGTCAGATTCTGCTGCGCCTGATTGAACAGGCTCATCGTCTGGCCGATATCGATGTGCGACGGACACGGCAGGCAGTGGTTGCAGTACACGCATTCACCGTTGGCAAACTGCTGAAACGCCGGCAGGATCGCCGTGTAGTCGCGCTCTTCCGCAAAAGTATTCCAGAAATTCTGCGCCTGCGCCAGCTCGTCCAGGTTCTTGCATCCCGGCACGATCGTCGAGACGCCCACCTGGTCAAGGGCATATGCCAAGCAGTGCGTAGCCGTGATCTTTATCGCCGGCTGCTCAAAGTGCATCGGCGCGCCCGCCAACTGCGTCCTGCCGCTTTGAAAATCTTCCACCGTGATCGTGCTCTTCTCGCGCAGCAGGCTCCCGCCGCCGAACGGTTTCATCACCACCAGCCCCACCCCGCGTGTCGCGCACGCGCTATACAGTTCCCTCTGCCCCGGCGCGGCAAAACTCGCCAGGTTCACCGGGAACATGAGCGTATCGATCGCGCCGCTCTCCACCACCTTGCGCGCGATCTCGGCGTTATGGCCACTGAAGCCGATAAACCGCGCCTTTCCCTCACCTTGATAACGCCGCGCCTGCTCCAGCAGCCCGCCCGGCTTCATGATAGTATCGAGGTCCTTCTGCGTATCGCAGTTGTGCAGATACAGCACATCCACATAGTCGGTGCCAACGCGCCGGAGATAATCGAAAAAGAATTTCTCCGCGACCTGCGGATCGCGGCTCTTGCCGTACTGGTCACCGTCCATCACCGCGCCCAGGTGCGCCGTCAGGTATACTGTATCGCGAATGCCCTTGAAAGCCGTCCCGAGCATATCGCGGAAGCCTGGCTGCGGCCAGAAGACATCGAAATAATTCACGCCTCGCGCCACCGCCTCGCGCAAGACCGCAATCGCGTTCTCTGGCGCTTCGTAAATCAAATATTCCGTACCCAACGATATCTCGTTCACTTCCAGACCGGTGCGGCCCAATTGGCGATAATGCCGGGAAGTCATGTTTGACATAGCTTTCTCCTTTTGAAAATATTGTCTACTGAACAGCTTGACTGACAGGCCAAGCCGTACACCTCCATCTCAGATTGAAATAGCAATGGCCATTGTTGCCGGGTTCTACACTACCCAAAGTCTTTCAGCCCGCTCTTTGATGCCCAGCAGCAGCTTGCGCTCCATAATAAAGCTGCCCGGCTCAAGGATGACACGCTAAAACTGAGTAAATTATACCACCATCCTGCAAAACGACGTAGAAGTGAGGGAGCGTTTCACGCTCTGGACAGGTTGGCGCGTATAATTTGACAGCTTTGACGAACTGCCTTTCAAGCGCTTGCCGACCTTGAAGGATAGGCTGATCAGGTGGATGTGCCAGCATTCTCCTTCCAGCTCCGCTCGAAATAACATGCTGTTTACAAATTGTCACCATTATGCTATAGTATCAGCGGGGAGAAAACAGCAGCAGCTCGATTATTCTACAGGAATGATTCGCAATGGACTTTTCTACTCTTGAAAACTGGCTGTGGGACGCGGCGTGCTCGATTCGCGGGCCACTGGACGCGCCCAAGTTCAAGGATTACATCCTACCGCTGCTGTTCTTCAAGCGGCTGAGCGACGTATACGACGACGAGTTGAACAAGCTGGCCGCCGAATTGGGCAGCATCGAGGTAGCTCGCCAGTTGGCGCGTGAAGACCGCCATCTGATCCGCTTTTACATCCCTGAAGGACACGCCTGGGCCGACGTGCGCGCCAACGCCAATCAACTGGGCGAACGCCTGACAGATACCATGAAGGCCATTGCCCGCGAAAACTCACGCCTGGACGGCGTGATTAACCGGCGCGATTTCAATATCACCGAGGCAGGCCAGCGCTTGCTCGACGATAGCGTGTTGACTCGGCTGATGGAAATTCTCAACCGGCAGCGCCTGGGACTGAACGATGTCGAGCCGGACATCCTGGGACGCGCCTACGAGTATCTGCTGCGCAAGTTTGCCGAAGGCAGCGGGCAAAGCGCGGGCGAGTTTTTCACCCCACGTGAAGTGGCCGTGTTGATGAGCTATATCCTCGACCCCAAGCCAGGCGAGGCTTGTTACGATCCGTGCCCTGGCAGCGGTGGCCTGCTTATCAAGGCGCAGCTCCGTCTGCGCGACAAGCTGGCCGGGGAAAAGGGCAAGCGCGGCAAACAGGCCGAGGTGGATCGCCCCTTGCGCCTGTATGGACAAGAGATCAATCCCGACACTTTTGCCATGTGCAAGATGAACGCCATCATCCACGACATGGAGGCCGAGATTGCGCTGGGCAACACAATGACCGCGCCCAAGTTCCTGACCGATAGCGGCGGCCTGATGCAGGTTGACCTGGTCGCAGCCAATCCCATGTGGAATCAGAATTTCCCGGCAAATGTTTACGAACAAGACACTTACGACCGTTTCAAGCTGGGCACGCCGCCAACCAGCAGCGCCGATTGGGGCTGGGTGCAGCACATGGCAGCGCACCTGCGGCCCAGCGGCAAGATGGCAGTAGTGCTGGATACGGGCGCGGTTTCACGCGGCAGCGGCAACACCGGTAGCAACAAGGAACGCGACGTGCGCCGTGCGTTTGTAGAGGCCAACCGGGTAGAGTGCGTCATCCTGCTGCCGGAAAACCTGTTCTACAACACCTCGGCCCCCGGTATCATTATGGTGATTCACGGCGAAGGCTCCCGGCCCCACGCGGGCGAAATCTTGCTCATCAATGCCAGCAAGTTATGCGCCAAGGGGCGGCCCAAGAATTATCTGACCGATGAGCACATTGAGCAGATTTATGGGCTGTACCGTGACTGGCAAGCGCAAGAAGGCGTGAGCGCCATCATCACCAAGGCGGAAGCCGCCCGCAACGACTATAACCTCAGCCCCAGCCGGTATGTGAGCGCGAATGGCGGCGAGCCACCTTTGCCGCTTGAGGAAGCGTTGGTGCTGCTGGCCGAGGCCGAGGAAGAGCGGGCCGAGGTGGACGCGGAACTGGACAAGGTGTTGAGTTCTTTGGGTTTTGCGGGATGGCGCAAGGGTTAGGGTGGGGGTCGCTTTCCCTCTCCCTTTTAGGGAGAGGGTTAGGGTGAGGGTCAATGACTGAACTTGCCAACAGCTTCCAAGAGACCGAGATTGGCTACATTCCCGCAGAGTGGGAAGTAGCGAGCTTGGCGTCTATTGTGCAAGAGGGCAAAGAGACCATCAATCCTGCCAATTCCACTGATGAATTATTTGACTACTACAGCATCCCAGATTTTCAGGCTACAGGCCAACCAGGGGTTGAGAACGGTAAAAATATCCGTAGCCAAAAACTCTTGGTCGAGAAAGGCACGGTTTTATTTGGCAAACTGAACCCTCGCGTTACCAAAGTTTGGGAAGTAGCGTCAGATTCAGACCGTCGCAAAATTGCCTCAACCGAGTTCATTCCTCTTGTACCGCATCACGAAAAAACAACCACTCGATTCCTGTATTTTCTTGCTCTATCGGATTACTTGCTGCCAAGAGCGCGTGAACTGGTCAGCGGTTCAACCCCAAGCCGCCAGAGAGTAGACACACATGCTTTTCTCCGACTACCCGTTCCCCTTCCTTCTCTCCCCGAACAGTGTGCCATTGCCCACGTCCTCAGCACCATCCAACGAGCCATCGCCGCGCAAGAGGCGGTGATTGCCGCCGCGCGCGAGGTCAAGCGGGCGCTGATGCACCGCCTGTTCACCTACGGCCCCTACGCCGAGCCAATGCCGACACGGGAGACAGATTTTGGCGATGTACCTGCCACATGGAAAATATCACCTCTCAATGACTGTGCCTATGTACAAACTGGTGCAACAAAGGGACGGAGATTTAACAACCAGCCGACGATTGAGGTTCCATACTTGCGGGTTGAGAATGTGCAAGACGGTTATCTTGATCTGCAAGAAATGAAGAACCTTTGTATCCGAGAATCCGAACTTGAACGCTATAGCCTACAAGATGGCGATGTTGTTTTGACTGAAGGTGGCGATTTTGACAAGCTGGGGCGCGGCTTCATTTGGCAAGGACAGATTAAGCCCTGCATCCACCAAAACCACATTTTTGCAGTAAGGGCCAATGGCACAATTCTACTACCGCAGTTCTTTGCGTATCTTGTTCAAAGTAATTACGGCAAGAGATACTTTCTCAAAGTTGCTCATCGCACAACCAACCTTGCATCAATTAACAGCACCAAGCTTAAAGCATTTCCTGTACTGCTTGCATCTTTAGATGAACAACGAATCATATCTCACCAATTAGAGTATATTGACAGAAAGGTAGCTGCCGAAGAGAATCGCAAAGTAATCCTGCAATCCCTGTTCAAATCCGCGCTGCATCAATTGATGACGGGGCAGGTGAGGGTACCACCCTCACCCCATGCCCCTCTCCCTAAAAGGGAGAGGGGAGCAGAGCCCTCTCCCCTTCGGGGAGCGGGTTAGGGTGAGGGGCGATCTGCAAGGACCGATATGTCACACGATAAATCACACCGCATCCATCCTGTTATTCGCCAGCGCTCGCGTGAATTGCGTCAGCCGCAAACGCCGGCAGAGTCCAAACTGTGGACAGTGTTGCGTGGCCGCCAATTCAGCGGCTATAAATTTCGCCGGCAGCATCCAATCGGCAGATTCATCGTGGATTTTTACTGCGCCGAAGCGCGCTTGGTAATCGAAATTGACGGGGATTCGCATGCCGAGCAAGTGGAATACGATGCCACTCGTACTGACTGGCTGGCTCAACACGGCTACCGGGTGATTCGTTTTGTCAACCGAGATGTACTGCATCAATTGGAAGCTGTAACCGAACAAATCATGGTTGTGTGCAAACAATCGCCCCAGATGGAGCCGCCTGCATGACCCGCATCACCGAAAAGCGCGACGTTCAAGACGCGCTCATCAATTACTTGATCGGTATTGGGTGGACCTACCTGCCGCCAGAAGACGTGCTGCAAATGCGCGGCGGCGACGAGGCCCAGCCATTCCTGCTCGACGTGCTGCGCGAGCAACTGGCCACGCTCAATCCCGGCCTCGTCACCGATACAAGCGCCGATGAAGTCACCCGCCGCCTGCGGCTGCTGCCAGCGACGATGGCGGGCAACGAGGATTACGTCAGGGCCTTGCGTGGCAGTTGGACGGTCTACGATAAAACGCACAGGCGCGAGCGTAACCTGGCGCTGATTGATTACGACAATCTGCAAGCCAACCAGTTCCACTTTACCCAAGAGATGTGGTTTGCCGACCGCGACCGCCGCCGGATGGACATGGTGCTGTGGGTCAATGGCCTGCCCGTGTGCGTCATCGAAAACAAAAGCCCCACCGTGCCCGAAGCCGAGTTTGAAGCCTTTGACCAAATCCAGCACACCTACACCGACCGCATTCCTGAATTCGTCAAATACCCGCCCCTCTTTGCAGCCGCCAATGCCCGCCTGCACTATGGCCCGACCTGGAACACCGACCCCAAAGCGATGAACTGCTGGAAGGTGCAAGGTGCAGATTTTGGGCTGGAGCGATTGGCGAAATCCTTTTTTGACCCAGCGAGTTTATTGGGGCTGCTCCGCGATTACGTAATCTTTTATCGCGCCGATGACCAGACGCACAAGTTTGTCCTGCGCCCACACCAAATCCGGGCTACGCAGAAGATTGTTCAGCGGGTGATGGAAGGTCTCCCCTCACCCCCGCCCTCTCCCCAAAGGGGCGAGGGAGTAGCTCCCCTCTCCCTTTCAGGGAGAGGGGCCGGGGGTGAGGGTGCACGCTCCGGCCTGCACTGGCACACACAAGGCTCCGGCAAGACACTCACGATGATCGTGGCGGCTCACCAACTGCGTCGCGAGCTTTCGGCGCGAGGCGAAAACCCCACGCTCATCATCGTGGTTGACCGCCTGGAACTGGAAGGCCAGATGGCGCAAAACCTGGAAGCGTTTGGCTTTCCGGCAGTCGAACGCGCCCGCAACAAGAAGCATTTGCGGCAACTTTTGAAGAGCGACTATCGCGGCCTGATTGTCACCCTCATCCACAAGTTCGACCGGATGCCCAAGCGGATCAACGAACGCGGCAACATCGTGGTGCAGATTGACGAGGCACACCGCTCGCAAGAGGGCGACCTTGCCACCTACATGCGCGCAGCCCTGCCCAATGCTTTCTATTTCGGCTACACCGGCACGCCGGTAGACAAGGGCAAGATCGGGCGCGGCACCTTCGAGACCTTTGGCAAGGCCGATCCCGAAGGCTATCAAGACAAGTACGGCATGGACGAGTCCATCCAAGACGGCACGACCATCCCGCTGTACTATACGCTGGCTCCGTCCGAATTGCACGTTGATCGAGAGACACTTGAAGAAGAGTTCTTCAAGGTTGTGGATGAAGCGGGGGTTGCCAGCATCGAGGCGCTCAACGCTTTGCTGGACAAGGCCAACAAGCTCAAGGCCGTGCTCAAAGCGCCCGACCGCGTGGAAAAGGTCGCCGCACACATTGCCGAGCATTTCACGAGCAACGTCGAACCGCTGGGCTTCAAGGCATTTGTCGTGGCCGTAGACCGCGAGGCGTGCGCGCTGTACAAACAGGCGTTGGATAAGCACTTGCCCGAAGGGTGCAGCCGCGTGGTCTATACACCCTACCATAAAGACACCGGCCTGCTGCGCGACTATCACATGGACGAAGATAAAGAGCGCGCCCTGCGCAAAGCCTTCCGCGATCCCGACGAACAACCCAAGATTCTCATCGTCACCGAAAAGCTGCTCACCGGCTATGACGCACCCGTGCTGTACTGCATGTACCTCGACAAGCCTCTCAAGGACCACACCTTACTGCAAGCCATTGCCCGCGTCAACCGGCCCTTTCCAGGCAAAAAATCGGGCCTGATCGTGGATTACCTGGGCATCTTTGAAAACCTGCAACGCGCCCTGGCGTTCGACGCGGCGACCGTCTCGACGGGATTGATTGACCTGGACAAGCTGCGCGCTCGCTTTGCCGACCTGCTCACATCCATCCAGACTATGCTGGCAGTGGTTGACCTCTCGACAACGGGTGACCGCCCGGCGCGCATCATCGACCATTTCTTTGACCATGGCAAGCGCGAGGCGTTCGTCAAGCTGTTCCAAGAACTCCAAACCGCTTACGAGGTTCTTTCGCCCGATCCGTTCTTGCGCGACTATCTGGACGATTATGTTCTTATTGTCCAGGTCTACCAGGTGGTTTACAACTATTTCGACCCCGAAGCTGCCAAGCGCCGCGCTCAGCGTGACCTATTGAAAAAGACAGACGCGCTCATCCGCCAGAACGTTACCGTCGCAGGGCATCTGGGCACACTGCCGCTGTATCCCATCAATCGTGACCTCGCCAACGTCATCAAGGCTGACAACGTCAGCGACCGCGTCAAGGTCACCAACCTGTACCGCAGCCTGGTTTTGCACATCGAGCAGCATCAAGACGAGCAGCCCTATCTCATCTCGATTGGCGAGCAAGTGGAGGCCATCATCCGGCTCTTGCGCGAGCGGCAGATCAGCGTCGAGG
>JAFGFO010000086.1 GCA_016931085.1 Thermoflexales bacterium | reverse complement strand
TGCATTGGCGTACAAAACGGGGCTGTTTTCAGGGGACAAGGTCAGGTTACGGCTCTTTTTCTTATCCAGCACCGATTTGTGAATGTAACCTGTGGCGTAGCCAGCGCCGCTCCAACTGCTGTTGAGCGCAGCCAGGTCTTTGGCCACCTTGAGGCGAAAATCGAACTTGGCCGTGGTAATGCCCACGGTGCAAAGGTGGTCGAAACGCCCGGTAAAACCGATGGTGTTGGTCAGACGGTCGAAAAAGGTCTTCATCATTGCCGAATACGAGCCGCCAAAGATGGGTGAGCAGACAATCGCCCCTTGCGCCCGATCCAACTGCTCACAAATCGCCGCGTGGTCGTCCTGGATGATACAGCCCCCGGTGCGCGCGCAGGCATCGCAGCCCCGGCAGTGTTCGATATGCCGATCCGCCAAATGGATCACCGTGACCTGCGCGCCCTGTGCCCGCGCGCCTTCCGCTACCCATTCGGCAATGCGCATCGTGTTGCCGTTCTTGCGCGGCCCGCCGTTGAGAAGAATGATGTCTGTCATGAATTACCCCGCTCTCCAAAAGCCCCAACCGAGGGGGAACATAGCCGCCAGAAACAATACGCCGCCGACCATCACGCCCTGGCCGAGCAGTGCACTGCCGGTCAAGAAGCCAATCACCCCCAGGATGCAGGCCGCGCCATTGAGCGCCAAAAGCACCCCGCCCCAGCGCAGCGCGCCGCCGCGCCGCCACAGCAATGCGCCGTACAGGACCGACGGGATGCCCAAAATGCCATAGGCCAGCCCGTTGAAGAACGCCATCGCCGATGCGGGCCAGGCTTGCAGGGTCAAACGCAGCAGCACATCTGCCATGGCGGTGGTTTGGGGGTCGAGGCGCAGCGTCACCAACGCCGGCACGAGCGTCACCTGCGAGAGATAGGCCACCAGGTTGAGCGCGCCGTAGATAGGCACAAAGACCAGCCCAACGACTGCCCAACTCGGCGCAGCGGGTTTGAGCCAGGCATGGAGCGCGGCGAACAGGGCGACGGCAGCCACGGTGAGTAACGCGGCGTTGAGATAGGTAGCGTAGAACAGCCCGTGCAGCCGCGCGGCGTGAGCGGCGACCTGCTCAAAGGTCTCTAGCGGGCCGGCCGTCGCCATGTCGGCGATCAAGATAACGAGCCACGCGATCGTGAACAACGAGCAGAGCAGGGTCAGCAGGCCGGCAAGTTTTCCCATCACATCTCCTCACTCAATCCGATCATTCTCCCACGCGCGGATGGCGTCCCAGTCGCGGTGATCGGGAGTCTCACCTGCCATCGCGCCGACCGGAATCTTGAGCAACGGGAACAGCCGCTTGTATTCGGGGGTATCGGACAATACTGCGCCGGCAAAGACGCCCACATCCACCAGCGCGACTTCCGGCGCGACTTGGCGCAGTTTGTTGACATAACCCTGCACGGTCTGGCGGTTCTCCTCTGTCTCGTCGGACGCCGCCAGGCAGACGATAAAGTGCGCTACCGGCATCTGCGCCAGCGCTTTTCGGTGACGCCGGATAAAGCGCTTGATCTCACCCGGCAGTTGCCCCGCGTGAATTGACGCGCCGACCAGCGCCGCGCCATAACCGCTGAGGTCGCGCGCTTCTTTGGCGCGCATCACGGTCACGTCTGCGCCACGCGCACGCAGCGTTTCTCCAACTGCCTCTGCCACTCCGCGTGTGGCTCCCGTCCAGCTTGCATAAACGATCAAGATTCTGTCAGCCATATTCTCCTCTGTGTAGAATGGTCTCGTTACTGTCACTCGGTTACTCTCTCGCAGGTTTTGGGAATGCGCTTTTGACCTCCCAACTGTTTCTCAAGCCTGCCCCAGAACGCTTGCTCGACAGAACCGACTGTCCTGGCGATCTGTCTGAAAAGTACCAAGTTATTCTTGAGCGACCCCTTGGAGCATTCATCATGATAGCATCAGTGGTCTCTCAGGACGAGGGGGGCATAGATCCAATACCTGACCACCGACCGCGTCCCCAATCCGGCTACGAATGCATCGCCACTACCGTGGAACGCGCGGATGGGACTGCCCCACTGGGGGTTGTTCCACGCTGCCGAGGACGAACCGACGACATATATCCCGCCCTGTTCGCTGACGGCGACGCCGGAGGCCGAATCGGCGCTCGACGCGCCGCCCAGGAACGTGTGGCCCAGAAAACGCCCCTCCGTGGATAACGCCGCGACAAAGACCGCATCCCCCACGCTGCCCTCTGGATGGGAAATCACGGGCCGGCCCCAGCCGCTACCGCTGTCACCCGCGACGAACAGTCGCGCTTGCGCGCCCTCTCCATCAAGAGCGAGGGCGTGAATCTCATCGCTGTCGTTCTGACTTCCTATGAACGTATGCCATACCAGACTGCCATCGTCGCCATTCAGTTGAGCCACAAAGGCATCCGTCGAGCCGGCGTAGGCTTGTATGGGTGTCCCCCAGTCGTCTGTAGACCAGCCGGCGACATAGACCGCCGGCGGGGTTGGGGAGGTGTCCACCAGAATGGCGCGCTTCTCATTATCCGTAAACTCGGTGGGACCCAAAAAAGTGTACCACGACACTGCGCCATGCTCCCCATCAACAAGTTTGGCTACAAATGTGTCGCGGTAATTTGAAGAATGTTCACGCACCGGCGATGGCGGCGCGTTATGCCAATCGTCATAGTCGGCAAAACCCGTGATATAGACGCCGCCGCTCTGATCTGTAGCGATGCCGAGGGCGTAGCCGAGATCCCCTTTGGTGGACGTGATCACACGCTGCCACTGGAATTCTCCTGCACTGTCGAGTTTGGCCAGGTAGGGATTGACAACGGATGTACCCCCCACATAGATATTACCCGCGTCATCCACAGCAATGGCGTTGCCCCACTCATCACCGTTTGTACCGACAAAAGTAAACCACTGCCGCTCGCCGCTGGCGTTGAACTTGGCCACGAAGGCATCGCGAGCGCCATGGTTGTCAGTGATAGGCTCGGTGCTCCATTCGCCGCCGTACGATGTACCCGCCACAAAGACTTGGTCAGCAGCGTCTATCGTGATGGCTTGGGCCGAGTCCGTCGCGCTGCTGCCGCCGACAAAGGTGTGCCACAGCAGCGCGCCATCGGAGTCGAGTTTGGCGAGGAATCCATCCATGCCGGCGACGTGGTCGGTGATGGGCGTGCTGCCCCAATCGCCGTTGTTGCTCGTACCTACCACGTAGGCGTAGCCGGCGCTGTCCACGGCAGCGCCGTGGCCCTGATCGTCGTCTCCCGCGCTCAGTGTGGAGCCTAAAAAGGTGTGCCAGTTGGTCTCTATGGCTGCCGGGACAGTCGCTGGCCCGGCGATGATGATCCGAGAACCGGTCAGCCCAAGCAACAGAATCAACGTGAAAACCGCTGGGGTCGTTAGAGTGATCCCAAATTGCCATCGTCGTGATATCATAAATAACCTCCTCATAAAAGAGTGTATTTGCTCATCTGCCTGACGCTTTTTAACCTGCAAGGTGGAACCTCCGTTTCCAGCCGCTCCAGGGTCACCGAGTGCCCGGCGGCCGACAGCTTCTCCTTCAGTTTGGCCGCGACCGAAAGGGTGTGGCCGCTGATGGAATAGACGATGATGCCAATGTTCATGCCTTCTCTCCTTTGAGACAACGGATGTAGGAGAATGCACCCCCAAAGATGTCCCACGCCTCGGTGCAGTCGAGGCCGCAGGCCCGGAATATCTCCTGGGGGATGGGGTGCATGCCGTCGAACATGAACGCCAGAGCGCGCCCCAGGTACATCCCCTCCCGCTTCTCGAACGATTCCAGGAGGCGCACCTCGCGGCGAGCGACGCGGGCCATCTCCGCCAGCGCCGCCCGTTGGACGGGGTGCTCGAACAGCCCGATGGCCCCGGTCGAGATGACGGCATCGAACGATCCGGCGACAAAGGGGAGACGCGTGACGTCGGCCCGGGCGACGCGCGCCGGGTCGAACCCAACCTGGGCCAGTTTGGTCTGAGCCTGCGCGGTCATCTTGGGCGACAGGTCTATGCCATAGGCGTCCACCTCCCGGCGGAGCAGCTCGACCACCAGTTGTCCACCGCCGCAGCAGACCTCGAGCGCCCGCCCTGACAGCCCCTCGGTGATGCGTCGGCGGTGCTTGAGCCAAAAATCGGCCTCGCCGATCTGGGTGTAGGTTTGCGCCAGGCGGTCCCAGTAGGATGGCATCTCTTCTCCCAAGCTCGAAACTGCTTCTAGGTCACGACCGGGGCCAGGTCGAGCGCGCACACCTCCACGCCGCGTTGCCGCAGGGTCAACGCCAGTGAACCCGTGCCGCAGCACGCCTCCAACACCCGCCCAGAGACACCCTCGGCGATGGCGGCCTGCTTTTCGGTCCAGTTTATGCTTCTCAAAGTTGTGTCATACAGAGAAGCCACGCGATCCCAAAAGGTAGTCATCCGAGCGCCACTTCGATCTGGGATGAGCACCTTGGGATAGCCAGGCTTGTCGGCGAGTTTCTCCTGCCAGGTTTTTCTTTTCGATGCCATCTATCGTTCCTCCCTTGCCCGAAAGCGCCACACGGCCAGGGCGAAAAAGCCCAGGGCGTAGGCCAGCAGGATGCCGGCCGGCTGCCACACCGACGCCAGCCCCAATCCGCGCACCAGGATGTTCTGCAAGCCATCCATCGCCCACGCACCGGGGGTGAGATGCCCAATTGTATAGAATGCCTTGCCCGTTGTTTCCAACGGGAACCACGCCCCGCCCAATGAGGTGAACAGGAACATGGCAATCAGACAAAAGAGGATGACCTGCTCTTCGCCTCGGGCTAACATGCCGATGAACAGGCCCATGCTGGCGATCCAAAAACTGAATGTGACGGCGACCAGCAGCACGCCCACCGGCTCGCGGAAATAATGGACGTCCAACACGAGCTGGCCAAACAGGATGAGCAGCAGCGTCTGCCCCAAAACCAGAGTCACCATCGCCAGCCAATGCCCGGCGATGATCTGCCAGGGTTTGATAGCCGTGGTGATGAGCCGCTGCAAGGTGCGCGTCTTGCGCTCCTGTACCAGGATGCCCGCCGCGCCGATCATGCCCGTAATCGCAAACTGCACCAACATGCCGGGCGAGC
>JAFGFO010000085.1 GCA_016931085.1 Thermoflexales bacterium | reverse complement strand
TCGCTCCTTGCCTGGAGGGCATCGTCGCCAACATCGAGTGAAGGCAAGCGGCGCTGGCGCTTACAGCAATCCCTGCCCCTATGACGTTTTTCTCCGAGGATCAAGTGGATGTGGTCGAGATGCTCACCCGTTGGGTGCGCTTGGCTCACCTCAAGAAATCTTTGCGCTCGCCAATCCCCGCGCATCGCCTCTGCCATCGGCGATGAGGCGCGGGCCAAATACCACGAGGCGCTGCGCCGCAAGGGCTTTACAGAACAGTACCAGGGTCTTACCTTCTGGTCGCCCAACATCAACATCTTCCGCGATCCCCGCTGGGGGTGGGGGCAGGAAACCTGGGGGGAGGCTCCACTCCTTAGTGGCGAAACCGCCAACTGGCTTACCAGGCCGCGGCGCAGTCGGTGGTGCTGCTCAAGAATAACGAGGACTTTGACCTGGCGCTTGGGTTTCGCGTGAAAGATAATGGCCATCCGCGCCACAGAAGCGTCGGCGTTCCAGGTCATTTAAATTCCCCATTTGGGTACTAGATTTATCCCGCCTTACCCGTTATAATTAGGAGCGTGCACGTGCATAGAGCGAAAATCCGCGCAAATTCGTGGATAAAGAAGTGACACTATATAACTCGTAATAGGAGGGAAAAATGATCGACTCGGGAGATACCGCCTGGTTACTCGTTTCATCGGCCCTAGTGCTGGTGATGACACCCGCCCTGGCATTCTTTTATGGCGGCATGGTCCGCAAAAAGAACATCCTTTCAACGCTCAACTTGAGCTTTATCATCATGGCCTTGATCAGCGTGCAGTGGCTGCTCTACGGCTACAGCCTGGCCTTCGGCCCTGACATCGGCGGCCTGATCGGCGGGCTGGATTTCATAGGTTTTACCGGCGTGGGGTCGGCGCCTTCGGATTACGCGCCAACCGTGCCGCACTTGGCCTTCGCCGCCTTTCAGATGATGTTTGCCATCATCACCCCGGCGCTGATCACCGGCGCCTTTGTCGAACGCGTGCGCTTCAAAGCCTTCCTGGCCTTTACGCTACTGTGGGCCACTTTCGTCTACGATCCGGTGTGCCACTGGGTGTGGGGTGCCGGCGGCATCCTGGCCAAGGTGGGCGCACTTGACTTTGCTGGAGGGACGGTGGTGCACATCACGGCCGGCTTTTCGGCCCTGGCCTTTGCCCTGGTGATCGGAGCACGCAAAGGCTTTGACAAGATGTCCTTTGAACCCAGTAATATCCCCTACAGCGTTCTGGGGGCCGGGCTGTTGTGGATGGGCTGGTTCGGTTTTAACGGCGGGAGCGCGTTGGCCGCCAATGGGCTGGCTGTCCACGCCCTGTTTACCACCAACACCGCTGCCGCGGCGGCCGGTCTGGCGTGGATGTTCCTAAGCTGGCTGGACAACAAGCCCAGCGTACTGGGTATCGTCACTGGCGCGGTGGTGGGGCTGGTTGCCGTGACACCTGGGGCCGGCTTCGTCACCCCGCTGGGCGCCCTGGTGATTGGAGGACTGGCCGCGCCGATCAGCTATTACACCATCAAGTTTGTCAAAGGGCGCAAGCTGGTCGACGAATCGCTCGATGTGTTCGCCTGCCACGGCATGGGCGGGTTGTGGGGAGCATTGGCCACCGGCCTGTTTGCGACCACGAGTGTCAACCCCAAGGGCGTTGACGGCCTGTTCTACGGCAATCCCGGCCAGTTCCTGGTCCAACTGGGCGCGGCGGCCCTGACCATCGTGGTATCCTTTACCATCACCTTCGCTCTGGCCAAGGCGTTGGACGCGCTGATTGGACTGCGCGTTTCGGCCAGCGAGGAACAAGTCGGCCTCGACATCAGCGAGCATGCAGAACGGGCTTATGCCTGAGAGAGAGTGACACAATGACCAAGAAAATCGAAGCCATTATCCGCGAGGAAAAGCTGGGCGACGTCAAAGACGCTTTGCACGAGCTGGGCATCTATGGAATGAATATCGCCCAGGTGCAGGGGCACGGGCGGCAGGGCGGCATCCGGCTGGCGGGCCGTTCGGGCACCTACCAGGTCGATATGCTGCCCAAGATTCAAGTCAGCATCGTTCTCAGCGACCACAACGTTGACAAGACTGTCGAGACGATCCGCAAAGCAGCTCAAACGGGCGAGACCGGCGACGGTGTGATCTTTATCTACCCGGTCGAGGAAGTCATCCGCATCCGGACCGGCGAGCGCGGCCGCCAGGCCCTGACCTACGCGGGTGATATAGACAGCCGTTGAGGCTGCTGTCGATCAAGCGAACAGCTCACAAGGGCGCTCAGTACTGGGCGTCCTTGTTGGCTTTAAGGTGCGTTGGCTGATTGGCACGAGACTGTGTTTTGAGAAAGAAATGCCTTTGGCCCTTTGGGGTTTCTCTTGACAATCCGTGCAATTGGTTGTATAATATAACTGTTCGATATTACAACTAATTGAAAGGTGAGTTATGACACTCTCAGGCAAGGGCTATCTTCAGGTCAACCAGGCGTTATTCAGCCTGGCGCACGCCTACGAATCGCGCATGGCCAGGGAGGAGATGCACAATACGCTGGGGCTGCGGCTATCCGATTGTTCGGTGTTGATGGTGTTGGGCCAGTTCGCGCCGCTCAACTCGCGGCGGCTGTCCGAGCTGATGGACGTCAATCCCGGCACCATTTCGGTGTACGTGCAGCGCCTGGTCGAGATGGGCCTGGTTGAAAAAGAGCAAGATACACAGGATCGGCGCAACTGGCAGTTGACGCTGACCGAGGCGGGCCAGGCAGCCGCGCAGGGCATTATCAGCGGCGCGGTTGAGTACACGCGCGATTTCCTGGCCGCGCTGGACGAGGCCGAACAGCAGACATTACACCGTCTTTTGCTCAAGGCTGCCCACGGCCTGGGCTTTGATTGGTTATAGGGAGGGATGATGAAACACAAACTGGTGCTGGTCAATCCGGTCAACCCGGCGCGGACGGGGCTGACAGTCAACAAGAGCTCGCGTTTCCCGCCCATCGGCCTGGGCATCGTCGCTGCGCTGACGCCCGAGACTTGGGACGTGGCATTGGTGGACGAGAATTGGGAACCTTTCGCCTACCAGGAGGCCGACCCTTCGACGGGCTCAGGGCCAAGCCTGGTGGGGATCACGGCCTTTACGGCCTCGGCCAAGCGGGCCTACGAGATCGCCGCCGCGTATCGGGAGCGGGGCGTGCCGGTGGTGATGGGCGGCATCCACGCCTCGATGTGCACCGAGGAGGCGCTGCAGTACGTGGACGCCGTCGTCGTGGGCGAGGCGGAGGCCGTCTGGCCGCAGGTGGTGGCAGATGTGGAAGCGGGGCAGCTCCAGCGAGTCTACCAGGGGGAGTGGACGGACATGGCCGGCTCACCGCGCCCGCGCCGAGATCTGTTTCATCCCGGCTACCTGTTCGCCTCCGTGCAAACCTCGCGCGGCTGCCCGATGGACTGCGAGTTCTGCTCGGTGACAGCCTTTAACGGGAGGCGCTACCGCCGCCGCCCGCCGGCGGAGGTGCTGGACGAGCTGGAGACGATCCCGCAAAAGATGCTGTTCTTCGTGGA
>JAFGFO010000084.1 GCA_016931085.1 Thermoflexales bacterium | reverse complement strand
TAGCCGGGCTGCTGGTCGATCTGGGCTTTCTCCCCTTTCGCAAAAAGGACTCGCTGGCCGCCTACTGCCTGGCCGGCGGGCTGGCCTCGGCCTCCAACGTGTTTGCCTTTCAGTTGTTCGCCTCGGTGCCCACCGACACGTTGGCCTATTGGGCGCTGCTATTGGTAGCGGGCGTGGCTTTTCTGTCCGGCGTGCTCTTTGCCGGGGTGCTGAGCCGTGGGCTGCTGAACGCCCTGCGGCGGGCCGGCGTGGTCAAAGACGCGCCGCCGGCGCCGATGGGGCGTCGTGTCTATCCCATCTTCTTGCTGGGTGCAGCAGTGCTCGCCGTGGTGCTGGCGGTCTATTTGCGCGGCGCGCTGCGCGGCCCGGCGACGGTCCACATCGGCGGGGTCGTGGATGCGCCCTACGACTATCCGGCAGAGCACGGTGAGTTGAGCACAACCACCGCCGAGGGCACGCTGCGCGAGGTGACCGGCACGTACGAGGGCATCCCCGTGCGCGAATTGCTGGCCCTCGCCCGGCCACAGCCGGGCGCGTCGCTGCTCCTGGTGCGCGCCGGCGACGGCTATTCCTTTTTCATCGGTCTGGACGAGGTACGTGACAACGACGCCCTGCTGCTCTCGCCGCAGGGCAAGGCCGACGGAGCGTCGGCCGACGGAGCGTCGGGCGACGAGGCATCGTACAACATCGTTGGCGCACTGAACAGCAAGGCCTGGGTGCGGGGTGTAGAGGAATTGGTCGTCATCGGCGGCTATACACTGGAGGTGAGCGGCACGCTGGACGCGCCTGTACCCTACAACCCTGACGACTGGCAGTTCGACATGGACAGCACTCGCCTGGACCTGGGCGACGGCCCCCTCAAGCTCCAAGGCGTGCCCCTGGGCAAGGTGCTGGCAGCAATGCAACCACAAGCCGGGGCAACGACTGTCATGGTCCACACCGGCGGCGAGCCGCTCTCGCTGCCCCTGGCCGATCTGCTGGCCGATGACGATCTGCGCCTGTTCACTGTCATCGGTGAGGACGATCTGAGCTTTGCCCTGGCCCGCATGGACGGGGAGGTCCTGGCCGTCCAGGTGGAGCGCATCGAGGTGCGATGATCCGCATTGAGGGATTGAGCTACCGCTTCCGGGGGAGCGAGACATACGCCCTCCGCAACCTGAGCCTGGAGATCGAGCCACGGGAGTTTGTGGTCATCACCGGGCCGTCGGGGTGCGGCAAGAGCACACTGGCGCTGGCCATCGGCGGTTACCTGTTCCGGCAGTTCGACGGCCAGGCCGAGGGTCACGTCACCGTCGGCGGGCTGGACGTGCGCGACAGCCCCATCCACGACGTTGCCCAACTGGTCGGCCTGGTGCAGCAGAATCCCGAGGCCCAATTCTGCACCCTCACCGTGGGCGACGAGGTGGCCTTTGGCCTGGAGAATCGCTGCCTTTCGCGCGCCGAGATCCGCGAGCGGATGGCCTGGGCGCTGAGCATCGTCGGCGCGGAGCACCTGCAAGGCCGCTTGCTGGCGTCTCTGTCCGGGGGCGAGAAGCAGAAAGTGGCCATTGCGGCGATGATGGCGGCCAAGCCCCAGGTGCTGATCTTTGACGAGCCAACCTCCAACCTGGACCCAACCGCCACCGCCGAGATCTTTGGCGTCATCGAGCACATCCGGGAAAAAGCAGGTATCACGGTCATCGTCATCGAGCACAAGGTGGGTTACTTGCGGCGCTTTGAGCCGCGCCTGATTCAGATGCAGGATGGCCAGATCGTCTTTGATGGCCAACCAACGCCCAACGCCCAGGTTCTCAACGACCCAGTCCCCCAATCCCGGCCGCCCGGCATTCCCGCGTCCCAAGCGCCGCTTCTCCGCGTGGAGAACCTGCACGCAGGCTACAACGGTCGCTCCATCCTGCGCGATCTCGCCCTGGAGGTGCATCCCGGCGAGTTTGTGTCAGTCATGGGCGATAACGGCTCGGGCAAGACCACCTTCCTCCATTGCCTGTTGGGGCTGCACCGCCCCAGCCAAGGCCGGATCGAGGTGCTGGGCCACGACACGCGGCACACGCCCGTCTCGCAACTGGCCCGGCAGGCAGGGCTGTTGTTCCAGAACCCGGATCACCAGTTGTTTGCCGATAGCGTGTGGGAGGAAGCGGTCTTTGCCCCGCTAAACTTTGGCGCGCTGGACGGAGCGACCGAGGCGCGCGTCGGCGATCTGCTGGCACGCTGCGGCTTGGGCGACCGCCACGACGACCATCCCTATCGCCTCAGCTACGGCCAAAAGCGCCGGCTGAACTTGATTTCGGTGTTGAGCTATGCCCCGCGCCTGATCCTGCTCGACGAGGTGCTGATCGGCCAGGATCCGGCCAACGCCGGCTTCCTGCTCGATCTGCTGCAGGAACACGTGGCGCAGGGCGGCGCCGTGATCATGGTCAACCACGCGCCCGAGGTGACGCGCCGCTACGCCAGCCGCCTGCTCTTTTTCAACGACGGCAGAATCGCCATCGACGCCCCCAACGGCCAGGCATACGACCGCCTGCAAGCACTCGGAAAGAGCGCCTATGTCTGCTAATCGCGCTACCCAACGCATCGCCTACCAGCTCGGCGATTCTTTCCTGCATCGCCTGCACCCACTGACCAAGGCGGCCTGGCTTATTCTGGGAACGGCCATCGTCTTTGTCATCCGCAGCCCGTGGGCGGTCGCAGGGGCCGTGGCGCTGCTATTGCCCGGCTTCCCCATAGCCGGCGTGCGCTTGGGC
>JAFGFO010000083.1 GCA_016931085.1 Thermoflexales bacterium | reverse complement strand
TGGTATTGGGTCTGCTGGCCAATCACCTCCAGAAAACAGGTCTCTGGAGTATTGTGCATGTCACCTCGATGAGTGCTCTTCTATCAAATCCGGTTCCTCGCTCCGCCCCCATTCTAGCATGGCTCCCATGGCTTGTCAAGATTGTCGTCCATTTCCTGGCAATGGGATTTGTGTGGATGGAGAAAAGGCGCTACCGCGTCGGAGTGCGCTGCTCTGGGCACCCTGTTCTGGCCGAACACTCTCATCCGCTGCGATCTTGGCCAAGCCCAATGTTGAACGGCTCCGCATGGGACAGACACGAGGGAGGGAACCGACGTGAGTTTTGTCCGGAGTTGAGCCATCACCAGCATTGGACAGGCAAGTGAATGCCGACGCAACTGCCCACTGGAGGCTTGCACCCGCTCTCAGGCCCAGGGCGAGCTGGCTCAGGACAAATCGCGAACGGATGTGCACTTTCGGCCAGTACAGGTACGGCGATCATCGCCCGCGAAGGGTGCGGCAGAAGCCTTTGACCTTTTCAGCAATTGAGGTATAATGCAGAGTAGAAAACGCCCTGCGACGTAGCAGCATCCAGGGCGATGGCCCGGCTGACGCGAACAGCCCGGCGGCAACAGGATACCACAAGAGGGCCGTTCGCGTCAACCTGCGGTCGCGGGTGAGCGGGCGGCTTGGCTATTTTCTCCTGTGCCGGCTGCGACAAGTAGGCCGACCCGGCCCACGCCATTATACCATGAAAGGGGGCACAATGAGCAAGGCGATCTTTACACTAGGGGACCTGGCCGACAAGGTGACCGGCGGCAACTTGGTGGCTATGGCCGGGCTGCTAAACGATGTGGCCAGGGGCTTGGACCTAGATGCACAGCTTGACGAAAACGAGCCAAACCCGGGCGCCCAGGTGGCCCGGGAGGCGGTGATCAACTTGGCGGCCTATCGGGCCGGTGATCGAGTGGGGCGGGCGCTGGCCAGGCTGCTGGTAGAGGACACGGACCTGGCCGGCCCGGCCGTGTGCCTTGGCTGGCTGAAACTGGACAGGCCCGGGGACCTCGACGCCCAGGCGCTAAACTGCCTGGACTGTGCCCAGCCCATCGGCGCCGGCCTGCCCTGGCTGGCCGTTATGGCCCAGGACAGCGGCGATCTTTACCTAGCGGGGCCGTGGTGTGATCGATGCGCGAATAGTGAGTGAGAGAGCCGGGGGCCGGTGGCCAAGCCGGTCCCCAGCCCGGGAGGTGTGACCGTGCCCAGCCTAAAACGCCAATTCCACGAGGCCATGGGCCAGGTGGCCCGGATGCCAGAGGCGGAGCGGGCAGCCTACCATGCCCTCGCAACCGAACAGCGGCGGGCACTGGCCGGTGGCAACAGTGGGCAGGTAGTGATCTATCAAGACAAGCGGCAATAGCAAGAGGGCAGGCTTTTTACGGCCTGCCCTCTGGGGCCAGGCGCAGCCTCACAAAGCATCGCCCGGCCCACCAGGATTATACCACGAAAGGCAGGATTTGAGCAATGAGCAAGCGGACTGTTACAACCTTTACACTAGGCGAGCTGGCCCAGCGGGTGACCGGCGGTAACGTAACAGCTATGGCAAAGCTGCTAAACGACGCCGGGGTAGCCCCACGGCTTGACGAAAACACCCCGGACCCCTCGGCGGAGGTGGCCAGGGAGACGGTGATGGATCTGTTTGCGATCCGGGCCGGTGACAGTGTGGGCGAGCGGCTTAGGGTACTGTTAAGTGAAACAATGGGGGAGGCAGAGGCCGGTGTTTGAGGGGATAGTCAGGGTGTGCTGGCCGAATACTCTCATCCGCCGGGATTCTGGCCAACCAGGACGCTGAATAGCTCAGCACGGGACAGACAGCAGGCAGAGGGTTCTACGAGAGTTTCGCACAGAGTGAGCCGTCACCGGCATTGGACAGGCAGCTCGATGCCGATCACAACCGCCCACTGGACATCTGTGCGCACTCTCACGCCCCACGGCGAGCTGGCTCAGGATGAATCGAGAACGGATTGGGATTTTCGGCCAGGACAGGTCGGGCGGCGGTAGGACGGGGGGGGAGCGCCTAATCATTCTTCCCGAGCCTTGCACCATTTGACAACTGGCTTGACCGCGTGCTATACTGCCATTTGGAACGATCCCGCCCATGCCTTGTTGGGAGGTTTGGATGTGACTATGTCGGAGAACCATACCCGTGTCTTGCGCGAGCAGGCACACCTTCTGGACCTGGTGCTCGACGCCATCATCCTGCGCGACATGCAGGGTGTGATCATCTCTTGGAACCAGGGCGCCGAAAAGCTGTATGGCTGGACAAGCGACGAGGTCATGGGCAAACACGCCCACACGCTATTGCGCACCCAGTTCCCACAACCGTTGGAGGCAATCGAAGCCGAGGCCCTGCGTGCGGGCCAGTGGGAAGGTGAGCTGATCCATACCCGGCGAGACGGCGCGTCCGTGGTGGTGACCAGTCGCTGGGCCGTGTGGCAGCAAGATCGCGGCGCTCCCCTGGCCATTGTGGAGATCAGCACCGACATCACCGAGCGCAAGCAGGTCGAACGTTCCCAGCGCCTGCTGGCCGAGGCCGGGCCGGTGTTATCCGCCTCCCTCGACGCTACCAGCCGGCTGGCCAATATCGCCCAGGTGGTGGTGCCGCTGTTGGCCGACTGGTGCGTGGTGCACATCACCGAAGAAGGCGAGCCGATAAAGCCTGTGGCCGTGGCGCACGCTGACCCCCAAAAAACGGCACAGGCCAACGATCTGCTGCGGCGGGATCCCCCCGACCCGGACGCGCCGCCAGGGGCAGTCCATGTGCTGCGCACCGGCCGGCCGGAGTTTTATCCGGAAGCATCGGAGGATCTGCTCGCCGCCATCGCGCGGGACGCCGACCAGATCGAGGTGGTGCGGTCGCTGGGAGTCAAGTCGGCCATGATCGTGCCACTCGTGACGCGCGGCCACACGCTCGGCACGATCACCCTGGTGGTGTCTGCCGAGTCCGGGCGCCAGTACGCCGAGGTCGACCTGGCCCTGGCCGAAGAACTGGCGCGCCGCGCCGCGCTGGCGGTGGACAATGCACGGCTGTACGCCGAGGCGCAACAACTGAACGCCGAATTGGAAGAACGTGTGGTGCAGCGCACCGCCGAC
>JAFGFO010000082.1 GCA_016931085.1 Thermoflexales bacterium | reverse complement strand
GGGCGGCGCGGCCAGGTGTCATAGGCGTGCCACAGGTAGCGCCGGATGGCCTCCGGGTGATAGACGCCGCCGTTGTACTGGTTATACAGGTCGGCGGCGTCCGCCACGGCCACCTTCAGCCCGCGCCCGGTGTGAAAGGCTGCCAGCCGTTCGGCCTGGGCCAACAGACTGGCGTGGGTGATGATGACGTAATCCGCCCCGCCGGGCGGGTCAAGCTCCGGCACGCTGTAGCGCGACAAGCGGGCCGGCGCCCGTTCCGCCCCTGGTGAGCTGAGCCAGTACGAGCCAGGTCCCGCCTCAAAGCTCACAGGGCCAGAGGTGGGTAGGGCGATGCGCACCGGCTGGGTGGGTATGCTGGTATCGTAGGCACGGGCGTCCGGCAGGGACAGGCCGGCCACCGTCACGACGCCGCTGCTGATGAGGCTAAAGCGCAATTCGCCGCCCGCCGCAGTAAAGGCGCGCCGGTACGTCAGCTCGAACCAGTTGAAAAATAGCTGCTCCCGGCTCGTCGTATCGGTCAACACGGTCATCGTCAAGCTGTTCGTCCCGCTGAGCAGGTAGGCCGTGTCGAGCGAGCGGCTCACCGTCCGCTCGGGGCCTTGGGAGCCGCCGTACCAGCTCGTATCTGCCACCAGCGCATCGTTGAAGCTGAAGCGCAGATGGTGTTGGCGGAAGCCGTATAGGCTGCTTTCCCGTGCGACGGCGTTGGCACGGACGATGATCGCGTAGTCGCCAGACGCCGGGAAGGGCACGCTCGTCGTATAGACCCTGGTCACCGTCTGAGTCGTGTTGACATAGTCCCAGAACCAGGTGTCGCTCGACTGTGGCTTGTTGGTCCAGCGTGACCACCAGGCGCGAGAGGCCTCGGCGCGCAGGGTGTCGGTGAACCAGCCCAGGGGCGGCAGATCGCCGGGCAGGTCGGCCGGCCGGCTCTGTATGCGCGCGCCTCCTGCCTCGCTCACGCCCAGCCAGTAAACGTCCGTGTCGGTATACTTTTCATCCTGCACGCTGGCGTGGAATTTGAGGCCAAAAAAGCGCAGTCCCTCGCCCGGCTCAAAGACTTGGTCCCCGTCGCCCACGTCCTCCACCGCCACCGGCTGCCCCCGCCAGCTCAGAGCCAGGCTCAAGGGTGGGGTGTGGGTCACGTTCAGCCCGGCCGCCAGCAGTGCCTCGTAACTCACGGTGTACAGCCCGTCAGCCTCGATCTCGATCTTGTAACAAATCTGGCCGGCCGGTAGTTCCGGCTGGGGCGTCTGGGCCGCGAGGAGTGTGGCAGGGTTGGGCAACTGGCTGGCCGCGGCTGGCAGGCTCGTGGCAGCCGCCAGCGATGCCGCCAGCAGCACACACAAGCCAGCGCATCGCGCCATGCTTCCCATGCGCGTTACCTCCCAGTCGTAACGATTCATGCCAGACGCGAAGCGCACAGAGCTTCTTGCTTCTCTTCTCTGTGCTCCTCTGTGTGTTCTCCGTGGCTCTCTGTGTAATGGCTGAATAGTTACCCCAAAGCCAGCGCGCCCTTGTTCACCAGGGCCTCGATGAAAGTGCGCACGTCCCTTAGAGCGATATCGGGCGACACCTCGTATTCGGCGCAAATCGCTTGGGCGATCTGGCTCACGCTGCGCGTTCCATCGGCCAAGGCCCACACGCGCGCGCCAACCTCGTTCAACACCTTGAATTGCCCCTTGTCAGGCAAGACCACCACTGCTTCGCCGCCCGTCTCACGCCAGGCGGCGCCAGGCACTGGACGGGGATAAGCCTCATCAGAAACCATAGAGTACCTCCCAAAAAGATGGATCGGGTCGAAAGTAAAGATCGCAACAAGGCACGCGCCTGGTCAGCTCGTGGCCAAGCTCCAGGACAAGCCCTGCCAGACGGGGTGATTGGGTCACCACAGGCACGCAGGCCAGCAGGCGTGCCAGGGCGCCGGCGGCTGAAAGCGCTTGAGCCTTGACTTGCTCATCTTGCACGAGATAGCACATTCCACGCAGGGGAACGCAGGCCGGCGCGTCAGGCTGCAGCCCCCCGCTGCTCAGGAAAGGCGTCGCGTGGACTTGCCACCCAGCCTGGTTCGGCTGCAAGACCAACAAGTCGTCGTGGAGGATTTGCCTGGGTGCAGAGGCCATGGCGGCGGTGGTCTTGCCGGCGCCCGACGGCCCAAAAAACACCCAGGCCTGGCCGTCGTCGACCACACCCGCGCCGTGAAACAAGAGCGCGCCCTGCTTCAGAAGCAGCACGGCCATCACCACGCGTAAAAAGTAATCGACATGGCTCCAGTACTTGGCCCCGTCCAGGGCTACCTCGCCCCACCCTGCGTCGAAATCGGCGCAAGCTCGCGCGACGGGCGAGTTGTAATAGATCGCGTTTCCCTCGAACGACAACTCGCTCGTAAACTCGTAGGAGGGCAAAGTGTCGAGCCGGCCGTGTACGATCAGCTCGAACGAGGCCGGCGGCTCGACGACAAACGCTGCCAGGCTCTTGTTCAGGCTGGCTACGATCGTGTGCTCACCGCTCAGCGCGATCGCGCTCCCGGCGACTCCCCACACAGTTGGCGAGTAGCTCAATTTTTATCCTCCTTGGGGCGGCCGCCTTGCAGGAAGCCGGCCAACGACAAGCCGGCCCCGCCGGCCAGCATGACCCACCAAAGCCACGAGCTCATCGGCGGGTGGGCCGGTTGGGCTTGGGCCTCCAGTGGGCCGTGGTGGACTAGCGTGCCGGTGTACTCGACATCTTCCAGTTGGTAATAGTAAGTCCGCCCCGAGATAACCCCGCTGTCTGTGTACGTGTACTGGCCACCCAGCATGGGATCGGTCGAAGAGGGGATCAGCTCGGCGTTGACCTGCCGGTAAGCGCCGTCGGGTGTGTCGGCCCGCGCCAGGTTGAAGCCGGCCGTGTTGACCTCGCTGGCTGTCGTCCACTCGATGATGACCTGACCCGGGCCAGGCACCAGCTCGACGTATACCAGCCAAGCCATGGCCAGGATGACCAAAACGCCGCCGGCCAACCAGGCCAGCCCCCCGGCCATACGGCCTGGCAAGGGGGCCCTCGATCTCGTATTCATGTTCTTGCCATTTCTGTCATTCTGCATAGCGGGCTCATTATACTATCGACCGCCCCAAGCGGCAAATGGGCCTTTGTGCTATAATAGCCGCGCCGAGCCTGAAACCTTAAACCTGAAACCTTAAACCTTATGCACACCGTCTGGCGCTTGCTCAACACCGCCCAAGACTGCGGGGCAGCCAACATGGCTGTCGACGAGGCGATCCTGCGGGCCGTCCAGGCCGGCACAGTGCCGCCCACCTTGCGCTTGTACGGCTGGACCCCAGCCTGCCTCAGTCTGGGCCATGCGCAGCCGGCGGCTGAGGTCGACTGGGAGGCCTGCCGGCGGCTGGGCGTCGACGTGGTGCGCCGCTCGAGCGGCGGGCGCGCTATCTTGCACGTGGACGAGCTGACCTACAGCCTGGCCGCCCCAGACAGCGAGCCGCGCGTGGCCGGCGACATCGTGTCCAGCTATCGCAAGATCAGCGCCGGCTTGCTGGCCGGCCTGCGCTTGTTGAACGTCCCCGGCCTCGAATCCAAGCCTCAAGCGTCGTCTACACACCGGGCGCTGCCAGCCTCCCCGGTGTGTTTTCAGGCCCCATCTCATTACGAGATCACCGTGGGCGGCAAAAAGCTGGCCGGCAGCGCCCAGATGCGCAAGCGTGCTGTGCTGCTGCAGCACGGCGCTATCCCGCTGTGTGGCGACATCGCCCGCATCTGCCGCCTGCTGCTCCCCCGGCCTGAGGAGGCCGCCCTGCGCGCGCGGGCAACGACCGTCGAAGCGACCTTGGGGCGTGCGCCTTCCTTCGACGAGGCGGCCGCCGCCCTGGTCATTGGCTTTAGCCATGCCTTGAACGTGGAGCTGGTGGCCGGCCAACTGACCCTCCAGGAACAGCTCTGGGCGGCCGAGCTGCGCCGCGACAAGTACGGCTGTGACGAGTGGACGAAGCGCAGATAAGGGAGAGCCGAAGCGAATCTCCACTTCTTGCCCGTGCTGTCTACTTGATGTATAATGCTTGGGTTGATCACCTCTAGCCTGTATACATTTTCGTTCTATTCACAATACTATCTTGGGAGGTTGGTGACAATGAAAAAACTCGTTGCCCGTTTCATGCCCGTGTTGGCCGCCTTGGCGATCGTGACGCCAGCGGCGTCGAGCCTGTCGAGCCAGGCCGCTTTCGATGCCCCTGCCCTTTCGGCGCAAGCCCTGCGCCAGCCCGTTGACGAAGCGCCGCTTGACCTCGCCCCGAGCCACGTCCAACAAACGAGGGCTTTTATATCCCAAGCGGAGTCCCCCCATGCACCCGATCTCTTGGCAGGCAACCCGGTGACAATCACCGATGGCTATATCCTGACCGATACAGTCTGGGGCCCTGGCGGCTCGCCGGCCGGCAGCCTCTACGTCCTGGAAGACAACCTGACCGTGGCGGAAGGCGTCAGCCTCACGCTCCAGCCGGGGGTCGAGCTGCGCTTTGGGACCAGCCTGGCCCTGGCCGTACAGAGCAACGCGCGCTTGTGGGCGCAGGGAACGGCCAGCTCGCCCATCACTTTCACCTCGAGCGTGTCCACTCCCCAGGCAGGCGACTGGAACGGGGTCGAGATCCAGCTCGCCGGCGCGGCTCACCTGGAGTACGCCCACCTGCTGTATGCCGGCGGCGGGGACCGGCCGGCCCTGAGCGTGTTCGCCTCCGACGTCCAGGTGCGCTACAGCCGCCTGGCCCACAACGCCGCCGACGGCGTCGGACTGGATGGGGAGGGCCTGGCACCGATCCTGGAGGATCTCGTCATTAGCCACAACGGCGGCGCCGGCGTGCGGCAAACGGCCGGCATGTCGCCCATTTACCGCGAACTGCAACTCTCGGGCAATGGCACGGACGCCATCGTGATCACGCCTGTGACCATCCAGGGCGGCATCCACTGGGATTTTGCCCGGGCCGGGGCACCCGTCTACGTCGTAGACGGCGCGATCGGAGTGCCGGGGGGCAGTTTCCTCTCGCTGGCGCCGGGCACCGCGCTGCACTTTAACGAGCGAGCCTCGCTGGCGGTAGTGGGCAATTTGTACGCCATCGGCACGCCGGCGATGCCCATCACGCTCACGGCAATCGCCGGGCAGCCTGGGATGTGGGGCGGTCTCCACATCATCGGGGTGCCTGGCTACATCACGCCGACCGCTTTTCTGCAAAACTGCGACTTGAGCTATGCAGGTTTTGAATCCACCCCCGTGCTTGAAGTCGCCAGCGACGCCATCGTCGTCCAGAACTGCGCCATTCACGGCGGGGCGGCAGATGGGATCGAGGTTCTCGTAGATACGCAGCCTGTCCTGAGATACAACCAGGTTTACAGCAACGCCCAGGTCTATACCGACACCTATGGCCTGCGCAACAGCGGCCAAATCACCGTAGACGCACGCTACAACTGGTGGGGTGACGCCAGCGGCCCGCGGCACGCCACGAACCCTGCCGGGCGCGGCGACGAGGTCAGCGACCTGGTCCAGTTTGACCCATGGCTGCCGTCGCCGGCCACTGCCTCCCCACCTGTGGGGCAGTTAGTGGTCGAGATAGCTGCCCCACGCCGGGCCAGCCCGGGCGAGCTGGCCAGCTATGGCATCTATTACGCCAATCTCTTGACGCGGACGCTCGAAAACGCGGTGCTGAGGGCCAGCTTGCCGATGGCCACCGAGTACGTGGACAGCACCGGCGGCGGCCTCTATTGGCCCCAACGCCACCAGGTCTTTTGGAAGCTGGGCAATCTTGCGCCGGGCAGCTCTGGGACACTTTGGGTCCAGGTGCGCTACCAGTGGGGGCTGGCCAACGGAACCAAGCACACCATCTACGCCAGGCTGGCCAGCACCTCGGCCGGTTTTAACAGCTTTGACGTAGCGCCTTACCTGGTTTACCAACCCACCCTGCGAACGGACAAAATAGCCCTGTCGGCGGCCGAGCTGGCTGCCGAGCGGGCCGGCTTTGCCGACCTGGATCTGATCTACAGCCAGGCGATCTCGGGCGGCTTCCAACTCGTCGACGCGTCACGCTTGAGTTTCAGCCGCGGCGAGCTTATTACCCAGGTCGTGCTGCTTCATGCCGACCCGCCGTCTGTCATGTACTTGCGGCGGCAGGGCAGCCGGGTATTGGCTTCCATCTTTGAGCGGGAGCAGTATGCCATCCGCGGCGCCACCGGCGGCATCACGCGTGAGCTGCAATTGGGAAGCTGGGAATACTGGGGAAGTTGGGCTGCCGCGCAGGGCCAGGTGTCGGCCCAGGCCTCGGTGAAAGACTGTTTCTTCAACTGCGTCTTGGACCAGATACCCGACTGGATCGCTTCCAACCTGTTCAAGTCGGTCGGCGCGATCGCGACGACAGGCGCGTGCATCAAGTGCGTGGTGCTGGGAGAATGCCTCAGTTGTGGCGCTGCCCTGGCCGATCTCGCGCCAGGCTTGGGCGAAGCCGTCGACATTTATGGGTGTGCCCAGACTTGCGAGGAGGATCCCAGCAGCTACGATTGTGAAGAGGACAAGGTCGAATGTTCCAATGGCGGCTTTTATGGCTTGTTGGGCATCGAGAGCAAAGTGACGTATGAATGCCAGGATGACGGCACTTACTCGTGGCCCCAGTATGTCCCTTGCTCCGGGGGGAGCTGCGAGGACGGCGAGTGTACGTACTGCAGTCCGTTCCTGAGGGCGGCCAGCGTAAATCCGTGCGCCGCCCGGTCAGGCGCTGGCGCCTCGTGCCAGATCACGGGCATCGAGCCGGCCCACGACCCCAACGCCAAGTACGGCCCGGCCGGGGACGTGACGCCCGGCCAGCAGCTCACCTACACCATCACCTACGAAAACGAGGGCGCCGGGCAGGCCTTCGAGGTGTATATCCTGGACACGCTCGACGCGGCCTTCGACGCGAATACGGTGGCGGTGTACGGCGGCGGCCAATTCGTCACCGCCACGCGCAAGATTTTGTGGCTGATCGGCACCCTGCCGCCCAAGGGCCAGCCGGGGTCGGCCGGCGCCGTGAGCGTGACGGCCAGGCTGCGGAGCGACCTGCCCGGCGGCACGGCTGTGTCCAACCAGGCCACCGTCTACTTCCCAAGCGCTTACGAAGAGACGCCCACCAACCCGGTGCTCAACATCGTCCAGCCTGTGACGGCCCTCCCGCAGCGCCTGGAAACCGAGGCCGGGCGGGCCGTGGCGATCACCCTGCGAGGCCAGGACCCCGGCGGCGCGCCGCTGGCGTACCAGGTGGTCTCCGATCCACTCAATGGCAGCCTATCGGGCATCGCGCCCCACCTGGTTTACACGCCAGAGCTCAACTTTAGCGGCCTGGACAGCCTGGCCTTCACGGCCACCAACGGGATCGCCGCCAGCCGCCCGGCCCTGGTCGAGATCGCCGTCGCGCCCTCCTCGGCGGACACGACGGCACCGCGCGTCTTGTGGACCTACCCGGCCGGCGGCGACACCAGCGTCAAGCTGCCTGTCACGCAGGTGTTCACTGACGCCGCCGGGCCGCTGTACTCGCCTTCCCTGCTCGTCCAATTCTCCGAGGCCATCGACCCAACCACCGTCAACACCCAAACGCTGCGCCTGTCGGACAGCCGTGGTCGCATCTTGACGAGCGTGCGCTACGATGCCGCAACCAGGCAGGGCATCGCCATCCCGCGAGAGGCGTGGCGCGCGATGGCCTATACAGCCACAGTCAGTACGGGCGTGCAAGACGCCAGCGGCAACCCGCTCGAAGCGGAGTACGCCTGGAGCTTTACCGTGTTGGGACAGGCTGGCTTCAAGATATATCTACCACTGGTGCTAAAGGAGAGCACATGAGCGCCGCTCGGAAGCGGGCCATTCGTCACCAGAAACGAAAATCGCAGCCTTGTGGGTCTTGCACCCGAGACCTAAAACCTGAAACCGTCTTCGTACCATGGTGATTGGCGTCTGCACGATAAAAGTCTATATGCCCTGCAATCACTCGCTCAAGGGCAAGCGGGGCGTCCTCAAGCCGATCCTGGCCCACTTGCGGCGCGAGTTCAACGTGTCGGCGGCCGAGGTGGACGATAACGACGTGTGGCAATCGGCCACACTGGGACTGGCGGCTGTTTCGAACGACACGCCCTATGTACAGAGCTTGTTAGAAAAAGCCGTCCATTGGCTCGCCACGCACTATCCCGAAGCACAGGTCGTGGACTGGCAAATCGAGATCGTCTAGAATGTCTAAACACCTTCCTTTCTTGGCGGTGCTGATCGCCTTTGTCATCCTGGCTGTTAGCTTTAGCCTGGTCAATCCCCTGCACGAAGCCACGGATGAGATCCGGCATTATCGCTACGTCAGGTACTTGTTGGATTATCACCGCTTGCCCGTACAGGAACCCGACCAGCCCCGCTCGCAAAGCCACCACCCGCCCCTGTACTATGCCCTGGCAGCCCTGGCCTCCAGTTGGGTCCAGCCAGATCAGCCCTTGTACGCTAACCCGCCTGCCAACCCTCACTGGGGTTATCGCTATTGGGAGGTGGGTGTCGATAACAAGAACCAGTACGTGCACGGCGCCGGCGAGGCCTTTCCCTACCGGGGCGATGTGCTGATTGCCCATATAGCTCGCCTGGTCAACGTGCTGCTGGGCGCCTGCGTCGTCATTCTAAGCTATTACCTGGGGCGATTAGTCTTTGCCGATCGGCCGGCGGTGGCGCTGGGCGGGCTGGCCTTTGTGGCGTTCAATCCCATGTTCCTGTACATGAGCGGGGCCATCAACAACGATGTGGCGGCGGCGGCGGGCGGGGCGGCCGTGGTCGCGGCCTGCGCCAGGCTGATGACCACCGGCCTCACGCGGCGACGGGCGGCGGCACTGGGCCTGGTGTATGGGCTGGCGCTCATGGCCAAGTTCAACCTGGCCTTTATCCTGGTCTTGATCGAGCTGACTCTGCTGGTCGAGGCCTGGAAGCGGCGCAGCATGCGCCAGTTGCTGTGGGCCAACCTGGCCGTGCTGGGCGGCGCCGCCCTCGTGTCGGGGTGGTGGTTCGTGCGCAACCAGGTGCTCTATGGAGAGCCGACTGGCTTTGAGCGCATGACGGATTTGTGGGGCATGCGAGACCCGCGCACCAGCCTGCCGCTGGCGTTGTTCGAGCTGCCGTATGCCTGGAGCAGCTTGTGGGGACGCTTTGGCTATGGCCAGATTCCCATGCCCGATGGGGTTTACACCGGGCTTGGACTGGTCGCCGGTGCGGGCGGGCTGGGCCTGGTGCTGCGCGCCGTGCAGCTCTGGCGCGCCCGCGCGGATCAAGCCTGCTCGCCGGGGCACCTGGGCCTGCTGGCTGCCTGCGTGCTGAGTTTCGGTGGGGTGTTGTTTGGCTACATGCTGCTCAGCCCGGCCGGCGCGATGGGGCGTTTTTTCTTCCCGGCTTTGCCGGCGCTGGGCTTGTGCATGTTTTATGGCCTGTCAGCCTGGCTCCCCTCGCGTTGGACCACGGCCCTGGCCACGGCTTGCCTGGCTGCCATGGCCGCTTTGTCGCTGTACGCCCTGTTGGGTATTCTCAGGCCAGCCTACGAGCGGCCGTCCCCTTTGAGCAACTCGCAAATCGCCTCGATCCAACGGCCGGCACAGTTGACCCTGGGCAGCCAGGCCCGCTTGCTGGGATACGATCTCGAGACCACCCCTCTCCAGCCCGGCGACGAGCTGGCCTTCACCGTGTACTGGCAAGCGTTGGCGCCCGCGCCTGAAGATTTGACCGTGTTCGTGCACCTGCTCAGCCAGGCAGGCCCCATGGTCGCTCAACGAGACACCTATCCCGGCCTGGGCAGGTTCCCCGCCTCGTCGTGGCAGTCCGGCGACACCTTTAGCGATCGATATCGAATTGTGTTGGATCCCTATACCTATGCTCCCGACGTGGTGGACGTGGTGGTGGGGCTATATACACCGGACGGCGGGCGCTTGCCCGTGACGGACGCGGACGGGCGCACGGTCGGCACGGGGGTCACGCTCACCCAGATCACGCTGACGCCACTGGCGGGGCCGTACCCCAACCCCACCCACGTCAATTTCGAGGATTACATCGCGCTGGTGGGTTACTCGCTCAGCGCGCGCAGCGCGCCGGCCGGCCAGCCACTTACGCTGACCCTGTATTGGCAAGCCCTGGCGCCTATGGAGTACGAATACCAGATCTTTGCCCAACTGGTGGGAGAAGACTACCAACGCTGGGCCGCCAACGACGGCTTCCCGAACACCAGTCCCAAACGCACCTGGAGATGGAGCGCCGGCCAGGTTTATACAGACACCCGCGTGCTGGCTGTAGCGCCAGATACGCCGCCTGGCATTTACCCACTTCACCTGGGATGGTTTGGTGGACCCAACCACGAGCGCTTGTTCGTCTTGGCCGACAGCGGCATCCCCACAAGCGACTATGTGGTGCTGACCCAGATCAGGGTCACTGAGCTGCCGTGATAGATACAGGTGCGATCATGCGTTCTGGTTCGAGACTCATCTACATAGCGGTGGTGGGCATCCTGCTCCTGGCGGCCGGGCTGCGTTTCGTCGAGCTGGTCGATTTCCCGCCCGGCGTAGAACACGACGAAGTGGCGGAGGTGCTGATCGCGCGCGGCATCTGGGCCGGGCAGCACGCACTGTTCTTCCGCGAAGCTTATGGGCAGGAGCCTTTGTTCCTCTACCTGGTGGCCGGCGCTTTTGGACTGCTTGGGGACACGCTCTTTGCGCTCCGTTTCGTTTCAGCCTCGCTTGGCCTGTTGACGGTGGCGGCCGGCTTTCGATTGGCGCGGCGGCTTTTTGGCCCGGGTGTTGGGTTGGTGACGGCGGGCGGCCTGGGCGTGATGCTGTGGCCGGTCTTTTGGAGCCGTGTCGGGCTGCGAGGGATGACGCTGCCTCTGCTGATGAGCCTGGGAGCGGATGCTCTGTGGCGTGCTTTGCAAAGCTCCTCGCCTGCTGCCAGCCGGCGCTACGCTTTGCTGTCCGGCCTGTTTTGGGGCCTGTCGGCTTATACCTACCTGGCCGCGCGCGGCTTGCCCATTCTCTTGGGGGCGTTCGTGGTCTATTTGCTGTTCTTTGATCGCGCGCTGCTGCGCCGCGGCCGGCGCGTGCTGGCAGTCACTTTCGTGCTAGCCGCCCTCATCGCCGCCCCACTGGCCATCTATGTGGGGCTGCAGCCTGATCTGCAATATCGCGTGGGCGAAGTCAGTGCGCCGCTGGAGGCCCTGCTGCAAGGCCAGCCTGGCCCTGTTGTGGCGAACGCCCCACCCATCCTGGCCATGTTTAGCCTGGCGGGTGATTCGACCGTGCGTAACAACTTGCCTGGCCGGCCGGTATTCCCCGAGCCGCTGTGGGCTACATTGTTCTACGTTGGGGTAGTGGTGGCCGTGTGTCGTGTGCGCCAGGCGCGCTATGCGTTCGTGTTGATATGGCTGGGCGCCATGCTCAGCCCCACGCTGGTCACCGCCGAAGCGCCCAACTTTACGCGGGCCTTGGGCGCGCTGCCGGCCGTGATGCTGCTGCCGGGGATAGCTTGGGAATGGATTGGCATCCTGTTACACAGAGATGCACAGAGACGCTTTGCGCACAGAGACCCACGGAGATTTAAACTCTGTGCAACTCTGTGCTCCTCTGTGAGTCTCTGTGTCCTTCTGATCTTGAACGCCGGGCTGAGCGCCTACGATTACTTTGCCCGCTGGCCGCGATTGCCCGAAACCCAGTTCGTTTGGCAGACGGGCCTGGCGGCCGCCGCGCACTCGCTCGACGCCGACCCTCAAGCCCAGGACGTGACTGTAGCCGGGTTATCGAACGATTCGATGGATGCGCCGAGCCTGGCCCTGCTGCTGAAACGCCGAGACCTGCGCGTGCGTTGGGTTGACAGCGGCAGCCCCTTGGGCAGCGGCGGGGCGCTGCTCGCTTTTCCGGGCGGCGGGCGGCTGCTGGTGCCCTCCAGCGTGCCGCTCAACCCCGCCCTGGCTGGGACGCTGGCGGCGTGGGGCGCGCGCGGGACGGAATACCCCCATTTCACCGATTACCGGCTGCCCCCCCTGTCGACGGAGGGCCTTTCATTGACGCCCTTCGAGGCGAACATCGCCTTGATCACGGCCACGCTGCCGGCTGCGTGGGCTGTGCCGGGCCAGGTCTTGAGCGTACTGAGCGCTTGGCAAGCGGGTGAGCCGCCGTATCCGCCGCTCAAGATATTCATTCACGTGGTGGATGGCGCTTGCGTGGTGCGCGCGCAGCACGACGGGCTGGATAGCCCGCCCCAATTTTGGCAGCCAGGCGACCTGATCTACCAGCTCCATCCCATCGCGCTGCCCCCAGATTTGCAGCCCGGCCGCTATACCGTGCGCCTGGGGCTGTACGATCGCCACACGCTGGCTCGTTACCCCCTGGCCGACGGGCGCGATGATCTTGACATCGCCGCGCTTCGGGTGTGTGAACTACCGCCCTAGCGGGCGGCTTCCGGTTTCAGCGACTTGTTGCGTACCAAGTCTCCACCGGCGTGATATGTTCGGGTCGTTCCAACCCTAGACAATTTTCCAAAGCTCAGGATGTTCTTAGCGCTACGTTTTCCCGATTTGCCTGCCTTGCTTTGGGTATCCGACCCAGGCGCAGCGGGACAGGAAGCTGACAGAGCGTTTTGACCGCCGGTTCATCGTCTTTGAGAACCGCTACAGGCGATTAAACGGGGCTGATTTTGACGAGATGTATCGCGCCCGGCACGCGCAAGCTTTTGGTGACCGGGAGAGCGTTGAAGGGTACAGCAACGTTGGGCAACTGACGTACGTGCGCAAGTTTAGCGCTGCGTTTTCGGTTGAAATGAGCCGCTCGGTGCGGGCGATACTGGAAGTGTGGAAGGGATGATCTATAAAATGGGCAAACAAACACCTGATGGCTGAAGTATTACCATGGTTAGGAGATGTCATCGGCAACTGCCAGCCGTTTCAGCCAGTGCGTCGCCATCGTAACCTTCGGCCAACAAGTCGGTCCAGTCCAGGAGGCTGGCGGCTGGCGCAGCGACTGTCGGGTACAAATGTTGACGTCATTGGCCACCCCTTGCTCGGGATTTGCTTCAAATCCCCGGCGAGCAGATTTGTACTTTTGGACAAGTATAGCATAAGGCGGGCGCGCTAGCGCCGGACAGTCGCTTTCAGGCTAAAGCTAAACGGCATTTGCCCACGAAAGCTGGCATAGCGATACTGCCCGCTTTCTGTCCATTCCATGCCGCCGGCATTCCAGAAAAGCGTGTCGTACTCGTTCAAGTATTCAATGCCAAGCCCTGCGCTCGTCAAGACATTGATGATCTCGCCGACCGTATACATCCAGTCAAAGTTTTCAGCGTCCTTTTTTTCTGAGGCGTACCCGCCGATTGTGTCGAATCTTTCGGGGCGTTTGACAAAGTAGGGGTACTTGATGACCAACTCGTTCTTTTTCAGGCGCTCCTCATCAAACATCAGGTAGACAGGGTGCGAATCCAGGACATAAAAAAACCCATCCTCTTTGAGGAGGTGTCGTATGGTTTTGCCCCATTTTTTGAGGTCGGGCAGCCAGCCGATCGCTCCCTCGGAGGTAAACACGATGTCGTATTTCTGGTCGTGGATTTCCATGAACTCCATGATATCGGCTGTGATGAAGGTGGCGTCGGTCACGCCAAACTCGTCCGCGAGCAGCCGCGCATAGCGGATGTTGTCGGGAACGAGGTCAACCCCTGTGACCACCGCGCCCATCCGCGCCAGGGAAATCGTGTCGGCGCCGGTGTTGCATTGCAGGTGGATCAAAGTTTTCCCCGCGATATCGCCCAATTCGGCCTGGATGATCGGGCTGAGGGTCGAGTGGTTCTCCCGGAGGCATTTTCGAAACGTCTCGTAATGGTCTTGGGACAGTAAGCCCCAAGCCTGCTTGTTGGCCTCGATTTCTCGCATAGTGATTTCTCCCTTGATGCTCTGGTATTCTGCGCTTTCCCGCAGTATAGCGCGAAACTGGATGCTAGTCAATATAGCTATGAATCCTTGTGGTTGGGAATACAAAAAGGTATCTTTTCAACATGTAGGGGCAACCCTTGTGGTTGCCCGCATTCGGGCAGGGACAATCCCTGCCCCTACCCCGAATTATTGAGATGATACGAATGCGTTATGGTGAGGAGGATAAAATGCTGCAGCGTGATCAAGGTGCGGATGCCAAAACGGTTGATTCCAACTGGAAGGGTCTCTACAGGGTAGGTGGAGTGGCTCCCCTGGTTGCATTAGCTTTTTACCTGGTTGAGACCTTGGCTATGATCTTTGGTGGGGCGTATCCTACCACGACGGAAAGCTGGTTTGTGTTACTTCAGCGCAACCTGCTGCTTGGACTCCTCGACCTGAATGCCCTGGACATTTTATCTATATCGCTGCTGGGCACAATGTTTCTCGCTACCTGAATGCCCCCTTCCTGAGTTATCCCAATCATTCTGGGACAACACCGAGCGTCGAGCTAAACCCGCACATCCGACACAATACTGTGATGACCGCTCCGGTGGAATTGGAGCCAATCAAGCCAGAGACACATCTTTGGTCTGGCGCTAAGCTGGCGACCCTCTGCTTGCCTGCGCTGCCAGAAGTATAATTTACCCTCCTCTCTGTCCCTCCCATGGCCCCTGGCCACAGGCGGAAGATTGGATCTTGCGCCCCTTTTGTCTCCATGTTTTTGCCGGCCCTTTGCCACTTGCGCGAAACGAGAAAGTGTATTATGCTGGCAGTGTTGTCGATTGGGTGAAGAATCAAAGACACGTTTATGACTGTTAACTCGCCCCAAGACCCCAAGCCGTCGCGCTTGTGGCAAAACCTGCTCAAAGCCGGCGTCAGCCTGGCGCTGTTGGCGCTGCTGATCCGTACCACAGACCTGAGCCACACCTGGGACGCGCTGCGAAACATCGACCCGCTGTTGTTTGTGGCGGCGCTCCTGCTTTACCACGCCGGCATTGTGATCCGCGGCGGGCGATGGGGGACGCTCGTCGCCGCCCTGGGCCACCGGCCTGGCCTGCGCCGCCTGGCCGGCCTGTACTACGTAGGCGTGTTCTTTGGCACGATGCTGCCCACCGGCTTTGGCGGCGACGTGGTCAAGGCCTACGAGTTGTCTCAAGATATGGACAACGCGGCCGACGCGGCCGGCACTGTGCTGGTCGACCGATGGCTCGGATTGCTGGTGCTCTTTATCCAGGCGCTGATCGTGCTGCCGTTCAGCCTGAAGCTGGTGCCGCGCGCCACGGCCGTGGCCGTGGGGGGGCTGGGAGCGGGCGCGCTGCTGGCCACGGCCCTGCTCTTTGAGCCGGCCTGGCAGCGGGGGCTGGTATCTCGCCTGCCCGGCGTCCTGGGCCGCCTGGGGCACAAGTGGCTGGCGATTTCGGAAACGGCCGTGCACGGCTACGGGCGGCCTGGCCTGGCCAAGGCGCTGCTCTACTCCCTGGCTTTTAATCTCGTGCACGTGATCAATCATTGGGTGATCGGCCTGGCCTTGGGTGTCGATATATCTATCGGCTATTATTTCTTGTTCGTGCCGCTGATTTCGCTGTCGCTGACCTTGCCCATTTCCATCAGCGGCCTTGGCGTGCGCGAAGGCGCGTTTGTGGCGCTCTTTAGACTGGCCGGCGTTGCTCAGCCTCAAGCCTTTGCGATTGGCATCACGGTCTTTGTGCTGCAATTGACGGCTGCCATCGTGGGCGGGGCGATCTATGCCACGCAAGGGCTGCGAGCGACGATCGGCCAACGCCCATGACGACGAGGCACCATTTCGTGGCACGCTGGAAGCTGTGGCTGGAACTGGGGCTGCTGCTGGGCGCTTTCGCCTGGCTGAGCACTAACGCGCACGCCTGGGCCCCCACCATGGACGAGCAGAACCACGTCGCGCGCGGTTACGTTTTCCTGCGCACGGCCGACCCCCGCTTGAGCAGCGAACATCCCCCCTTGATCAACAGCCTGGAGGCCCTGCCCCTCCTGATGTTGGCCGATGTGCGCCTGCCCACCGACGACTGGTCGTGGCAGGTGGGTGAATGGTATCGCTTCGCCGATCTCTTTTTATGGGAGGTGAACCACGACGTGGAGCGCATGATCTACCTGGCACGGCTGCCGGTGATTGGCCTGACCTTGCTCCTGGCCTCGCTGGTGGCCCGCTGGGCGGGCGAGCTGTGGGGCCAGTCTGGGGCGCTGCTTGGCTTGACCCTGGTGACGCTTGATCCCAATCTCTTGGCGCACGGGGGACTGGCGACCACCGACATGGGCCAGGCCCTGGCCGTGTTCACGGCGGGCTACGCGGTGTGGCGGGCGACCCAAGCCCCATCGTGGCAAGCTTTTGCGCTCACCGGTCTGGCTATGGGAGCCATGCTGGCGAGCAAAGTCTCGGCGTTGGCGTTCGCCGGCGTGTTTGGCGCGCTGCTGGTGGGCGACGCTGCCAGGCGTGTAATAGACCCTCAAGGTTTACTGCGATCCTCCGGATCGCCACCTTTAAGGTCTGGAGCTATCCTCAAGCGTCTGCTTGCCGTCGTAGGGGTGGTCGCGATCGCTTTGCTCGCGCTGTGGGCCGTCTATGCTTTCGAGCTGGCGCCGGTCGTCGAAGGAGGCCCCGCCTGGCCGCTGGGCACCTATTGGAAGGGGCTTCTCTCCATCTTTGAGCAGGTGCAAGGTGGGCGCCCGTCCTACATGCTGGGACGAACATCCATCCATGGCTGGTGGATTTATTTCCCGCTGGCGTTTGCCGTCAAGACGCCGCTGCCTACACTCGGCCTGCTTCTGCTGGCGATCCCGGCGGCGCTTGCTTCCAGGCGCTGGCGCGCCCAGGCTTTTTTGCTCGTGCCCGTGCTGGCCTATTGGGCGCTGGCCATGCAGAGCGCCTTGAACCTCGGCTATCGACACTTGCTGCCCACACTGCCGTTTTTGTACGTGTGGGCGGGGCAGCTTGCGGAGGCCAGTCTGCCATTCAAGCTCCCCTTGCCTCGCATCTCACTTCCTACTTCCTACTCCCTACTCCCCGCAAAGCGTTCCTACTTCCTACTCCCTATCCTCTGCCTCTGGCTGCTCGTCGAGACAGTCTCGATTGCTCCCCACTTTTTATCTTATTTCAATCCATTGGGAGGGGGACCGGCCAATGGCTGGAAGATCCTGGCCGATTCCAATATCGACTGGGGGCAGGACCTCAAGGCCCTGCGCGCTTATGTGAGGGCGAATCCGTCGACCAAGATCAAGCTGAGCTGGTTTGGCAGCAGTTATCCGGAGGCCTACGGCATCGACTACGAGCCGCTGCCCGGCCTGCCGCACCATTTTGACTTGTGGGCCAAACCGCCGTTCGATCCCCAGCAGCCCGAACCGGGGCTGTACGCCATCAGCGTGTCCAACCTGGTCGAAATCCCGTTCGAGGACAAGTGGGTTTTTGCCTACTTTCGCGCCCGAGCGCCGGACGAGCGGATTGGCTACTCGATTTATCTGTATCGCATAGACCCTTAGCCTGGGTAAGATCTGACATGGTGCACATCGGCATAGCAAAGCCAAGAGTATCAGACATCCTGGTGGCCTTAGCCGCCGCGCTGGCCTTGGCCGGCGTATGGGCCGGGCCGCCGGCGCTGCGCTCGGGGGCGGGCGTGGCGCTGCTGTGGCTCGTGCCGGCGGCGAGTTGGGCGCTGGCCTGGCCGGGCGAGTCCTGGGCCGAGTCCCTCATGTTGGGCTGTGGGCTGGCGTTTGTGGCCAACGGGCTGCTGACGCTTGGCCTCCATTTTTTGCCCGGCCCTTTCCCAACGGACAAGGCTGGCCTGGCTTACCTGCTGGCAGCCGTTGTACCGTATTTCGCCAGCCGCGTTCTACGTTGGCGCCAAACCACACTGCCTGACACAACCCCTGCCCCATCGCGTGCTTTTGCACTTGGCCTGGGCGGCCTGCTGCTCGTGGCTGCCCTGGCACGTCTCCCTCACCTGGGCTACAGCGAGTTCCAGGGTGACGAGGCCGTGATCATGCGGCGCGCCGCGCTCGCGTTGGCCGGCGACGACGGTCAACTCTTTTTGCACCAAAAGGGGCCGGTCGAGATCCTGATGCCGATGTCCTTGTGGGCCTTGACGGGGCGCGTCGACGAAACGCAGGCTCGCTTGCCCTTCGCCCTGGCCGGCTTGTTGGCCGTGGCGGCGATTGCCCAGTTGGCCGCGCGCTGCTTCGACCTGCGTGCCGGCCTCCTGGCAGGATTTATCGTCGCCATCAACGGCTTCCTGGTGGCCTTTGCGCGCATCGTGCAATACCAAAATGTCGTCGTCGCCATGGGCGCCTTGGGTCTGCTGGCGCTGGCAGCCTACGCGCAAAAAGGTCGCCTGGCACAGCTCGTGGCGGGCGCGGCCTTGCTGGCCTACGGCTTGCTGGCGCATTACGATACGGTCCTGTTCGTGCCGGCAGCCTTGTGGCTGCTTGGCGCGAGACTGGCCGGCCACCGCCGCTCTTGGCCTCGCGAGCTGGGCCGGCTTGCCCTGGCGCTCGTCGTGGGGGCAGCCATCCTGGCGCTTTTTTACCTGCCTTACATAACCCATCCCAACTTTGCCAAGACCTTCGCCTACCTTTCGGGCGAGCGCCTGGGCAGCGGGGGGCCGCTCTATAACAACACCGGCCGGGCCTGGGTCATGAGCACGTTCTACAATTCCACTTACTACGTCGCCGGCCTGTTGATTTTTCTTGGGGTGTGGATTGGGTTTCAGGTTTCAGGTTTCAGGTCTCGGGTCTCAGGTCTCGTGTCCACCATGCCCGCCCTTCTCTACTTTGCCGTCCCATTTCTCTTTTACCTCTTCCTCGTGTTCGACCCTCGCACCCACGTCTACACCTTTTACCCGGGCGCGGCGCTGCTGGCGGCTGCTGCGGCCTCGCGCATCTGGGAGCGAGCACAAACGTGCCGCAGTTTGGCCCGCGCATTGGCCATGCTTGGCTTGGCGTGGTATGCCGTGTGCGCTGCTTACATCGGCCTCGTTTTTGTCAACCACGCCCCCGAATACAAGCGCGAATGGCCGGCCAGCCAGAGCCGATGCTATCCCACGACGTTCGAAGAGCTGCCGTTGTTTGGCTTTTTTGGCTTTCCATACCGTGCCGGCTGGAAGGCGATCGATACGCTCTACGCCCAGGGCGTGCTGGACGGCACCTATGCCAGCAACGAAGAGCCGGCGATCACCACCTGGTACGTGCGCAGCGGAACGCGTAGCCTGTGCCAGCGGCCCGATGCGTACATCATCGCCGAGCACGTCCAGGACGAGGTGAACATCGACCGTGAGGAGCTGGAGCGCGACTATCACCTGGCGGCCCAAGTCACCGTCGCCGGTCGCCCCAAGCTTTACGTCTACCGGCATGGGGCGGCCGAATCGCCAGTGAGCCAGTTCAGGCTGCAAGACCTGGCGCCGGCCTTTGACCAGGGCGCGACCATCGCCGCCCAGTTGCCGGCTGCTTACAGCGGCACACACCCCGTTGGCCGGGACCTGGGCAACGTGGCGCGCCTGCTGGGCTATGACGTGTCCCACACCAGCGTTGTGCCTGGGGACGTGCTGCGCCTCACGCTGTACTGGCAGGCGCTCGACCCCACCGGGCGCAATTACCAGGTTTTCACTCATCTCGTCAACCCAAGCGGCCTGGTTGCCCAACACGATGGCGCGCCGGCTTGTGCCATGGCGCCTACCAGCGGCTGGGAGCCAGGCCAGGTCATTCGAGACGAGCACGATATCCCGATCGGCGCGGACGCGCCGCCTGGAGCCGTGCAGTTGGTGGTCGGGATGTACGACCTGATCACGCTGGATCGACTGGCGGTGGCCGGAACACCGGGCGATGCCTTGAGCCTGGCCGAGATCGAGATAGGACGGCGCTGACCGGCCATGTCCCCTTTTTGGCGAAAATACAGTATAATAACCCGCGCGCAAGTGATTTCACCGGAGGGCACCAAGATTGTGAAATCTTGGCGTTCCTTGCGCTGGAGGATTTATGAACAAGTTGAGTTATGAGTTACGCCTGCTGGGCATTTTCTTGCTTCTCCTGGTCCTTTACGCGCTCGTCGCTCACCTGGTCTTGGAGCCGCTCGGATATTATGGCACCCCCGACCAGCCACGCTTTGCTGACCCCTGGATCGCGCGGGCCGAGACGATCGTGAGCGGCGGACTGCTATACCGCGACGTGTTTACAACCACACCCCCTTTGATCAACTTTCTCTTGATACCGCCGGCCTTGGCCTCGGGCTTGTTTGGCCATCGCAACCCGTGGGCAACCCTGTCCTTCATGAGCTATTTTTCGCTCTTTAATCTTTTGGCGGCCTACGTCCTGCTGTACACGCTGCCAGATAAACCGTCGGGCTACCGGGCCGCGGTATACTTTCTTCTCAATCCGCTTACTTTTGGGAATTCGTTCCTGCGGCGTCAAGACGAATCCATCCTGGTGTTCTTTTTCTCACTGGTCTTGTTGTTCTTTATGCACCGGCAGCACTGGAAATCGGCAATAGGGATTGGGCTTGCGCTGCTCGTCAAGCTGAGCGGGGCGTTGATGATGCCGATCGCCTTCTTGCACACTCGAGACTGGAAATACCTGATCATCCCTCCCCTCGTCTTTGGCCTGGTCTTTGCGCCGTTCCTGTTGGCTGCCGGGCAATCGGCCGTGTTTTGGGACGTCACGCAGCGAGACACCCAGCATCCGTTCCAGTTTGACGGCGTCAGCCTGGGGGCGTTGTGGTATCGAGGACACGGCGGCGGCGCGCCCGAGGCGATCCTGATCATCTATTCAGCCGTGATGCTCGTCGGCGTGGCGGCCGCCTTGGGCCTCATCGCCTGGAAACCCGTGGGACTGTTCGAAGATTTGACCCTTCTGACAAGCGCTGTCTTGCTATTTTCTCCCAAGCTGCACTGCGGATATTTTTCGATGCTGGCGCTCATGATGGCTCCCCTGCTGGAAAAGTACCGCCTGACGTGGTTTTATTTTTCGTTTGGCGCCTTGGCGATCGTCGCAGATGTGTACAAATGGCCGGTGGAAGAGTTTATGATCGCGTTTTATTTGATGGCAGCCGTTGTGTTGATCCTGGTGGCTGCCATGATCCGGTTGCGCCGGGGGCAGTGTTAGCTCACTTTTATCCGACAGTCGGCCTGAAATGAATTTCAGGCCTGATATCACAAGCCTGCTGAAAGCAGGCTAACGCGCCTGGACGCGTTTTTTGTATCAGCCTGCGAATTCATTCGCAGGCACAGACACATCGGCGCGCAAAAACGTGACGCTCACTCAGCCAAAGGCGCGCGTTTGACAGGCCGGGCGGGAGGTGATATAATAGCCCCGGTTTTAGTAAGGAGTGTTTGTATGACGCGCAATCTGTAAATAGAATCTTTTTCGGGCAGTCTCCCCGATAGGCGGGTGACGTTTCAAACGTCTAAGCGGCCGAGGGCACTCGCCTTCGGTTTTGTATTTTATTTACAGGTTGCACTATGCTTTTGGAGTTTAGACTAAATGCCCATTTTGCGGGTTTTTGGCCAAATTTGCCACCACATATGGTGGTTGCGATTAGCGATACTCCC
>JAFGFO010000081.1 GCA_016931085.1 Thermoflexales bacterium | reverse complement strand
GGGAGTATCGCTAATCGCAACCACCATATGTGGTGGCAAATTTGGCCAAAAACCCGCAAAATGGGCATTTAGTCTAAACTCCAAACTATACAGAAAAATTAGAATTCTCTGTGTGCTCTGTGGCAAATTCTCTACGGCATGACGGTCAGCTTGCCCACGATCACGCGGTCGTCCACGGGGCGGCCGGCCGCGTCCAACACGCTCAGACGGCGCAAGGTGGCCAGCAGGTACCAGCCCACTTCGACCTGGTACTCGCCCGGCGGGGCATTGGCAGCCAGGGTCACTGTGTAAGGGTCGTCGACGATCTGGCCCGCCTTCCACTGCGAAGTGGGCAAAGTGCCATACACGGGATACGCATCGACCTGGCCGTACAGCTTGCCGTCGGGGCCGATCAGGTGCACAAAAGCGGTGTAATCGGCCGGCCAGGCCTTGAGCCCCTGCCAGCGCAAATCGAGCTTGAGCGTCCCCCCTGGCCGCAGGCTGGACTCGTGGAGCTGCGAGCGCACCATCACCACCTGGTCGGCAAAATTGACACCGGCTTCACGCCGCGCGCCTTCCACGCGCAGACTGGCCAGGGGGCACTCGTAAGACAACGGCGCCATCCACCCACAGCGTGCCGGCACCGGCTGCCCCTCCCCATCTATCCAGCCCACGCGCAGTATGTACTGGCCAGCCTGGTCGGGAGCGTTAAAATCGACCTGCATCGGCAAGCGGCGGCCCGGCTCCCAGCGCGTCACCGGGTACTCGCCTTGGTAGGGCTTGACCTGGAAGACTTGCACCGGCACGCCATTTCTCAATGGTGTACCGTCATCGCGGGCCAGGGTGACTTGCAAATAGTCCAGGCCCAGACTGCCGGTCAGAGGTAATTTTTCCCACTCCAGGTTCAGCTCGCCGCGCCCTGCCGGTGGGGTCAGAATAAAGCGCTCGGCCTCTCGCAGCAGCACCTGGTCACCGAAAACCGCCCGCGTCTGGCCAGCCAGGGGAGCACTCACAGCTTCGGCGGCTTTGTTCACGTCAACCCAACCCAGGTTGTACCAAAGCTCGCCGGCAGAAGCATCCAGCCTCAGTCCCACGTCGCTAAAGGGCACGAACAAGCCTATCTCCAGGCGATAACGGCCCGGCGGGAAGGAGCGAACGAGCGGGATTTCGTGATAGTCTGACACAACTTCACCGGGCCACCAGGCTGCGGTGGGATTGTAACCGCCGGCCGGGTGCGTGCCAGGCTCCTGCCACCAGGCCGTGCCGCCCTCGCTGACCAGGCGCAGGCGCACGTGATAATTGGCCGGAAGAGCCTCCCGCGCCTGCCAGTACAAGCTCAGCCTGTAAGCCACCTCCCCACTGCCGGTCGCCAGGTCATAACCCAGCAGATTCAGCCGCCCGCCGCCGAACGAGAGCTTCAAACGACGCGTGATGGGAGACAGCGGCAAATCCGTTTGGGGAGTGGTTGACACCCGCACGAGGGGGCCAAGCGAGTGGAGATGATAGACGCCGGCCAGGCCCGGCAAAAAGCGCGCCAGGTACACCGGCTCACCTTGGGCCACGCGCTTGTCCAGCTCGGCCCGATACAGTTCCTCGCTGCCCATGACCAAGACATCCAGGTCACTCCGCACGCCCTCAATACGCTTGAGATAATACAGCGGCGCGATCTTTTCGCTATCGGCCAGGATCAGTGCCTGGCGCGGCAAGGGCAGCGACAGGACGTATCGTCCCCAGTCCATCCATGCCTGCCCGCTGCGGCTTTGGTCCACCACCGGCCAGTTGGTCCAGATCAGGCTCAGGGGCAGCAGCAGAACGATCGCCTGCAAGATGGGAGAGAGTGGGAGTAGGGAGTAAGGAGTAGGGAGTAGGGAGTAAGGAGTAGGGAATAGGGAGTGGACTCTTCCGAAGGACGGCGCCAGCCGAAAGCTCAGGGATCGGAGGCGAGAGACCAGAGACTGGAGACGAGAGACTCGTTGACAATTAACAATTAATAATTGACCATTAACAATTAAAAATATCCCCACCCCCATCCAAATCGCCATCACGATGTGGGCGGGTATCAGAAAGACCGAGATGTCCGGCACGTTATAGACCACGGCGTAGGCGCAATAGCCCACAAAAGCCAGGCCTGTAAGGGCAGCCGTGCGCCAGTGGCGGAAGGCCAGGCCAAGCGCACCCAAGCCGGCCAGGGCAGCGCCGGCCGGCCCATAAGCCTCCAGCAGCAGGCGGCCGACAATCTGCCAACGGGCGTGCTGCCGCCACAATTCGAACTGCAGCGCACCGCCGAACTGCCGGCCGGTGATCCAGTCGATGAAATCGGGCAGCGCCATCAGTTGGCCCTGGTGCAGCGCCGGCCAGCGCACGAGGATGTAGCCATATACCGACAGGCCCAGGCCAAACAGGCCAAGCGCCGCCAACCATCCCCCCCGCCCGGCCCGCGGGCGCACCCAGCAGGCTGCCAGCAGCAAGCCAGGCGCCAGCAAGGCCATCGTCAGGTGATTTGTCAAGCTGAGGCCATAGACCAGGGCCAGCGCAAAAAGCCACGAGCGCGCATCCCAAGCGGGGTCACGCTGGTGCCGCTCGATGCCGTGCGAGAGCAGGCCCAGGATGAGCGCCACGAAAACGGCGTTGAGGGCATAAACCTCTGCCACAATCGCTTGCGACCAAAAAACCGCCGAGGCCGCCAACGACAGCGCGGCGACGAAGCCGCTGTAGCGGGCGCTATAGCGGCTACAATACCGCAGGAGTGCTCTCTGGGCGCGCTCCTGGGCATCATGCTCACAGCTCGCCTCAGTGCCTGGCCGGGGCGGCAGGAGGGCCAGCACACGGCCCGTCACAACATACACCACACCGGCAGCCAGCGTGGCGCAGGCGACCGAGGCCAGGTTGACACGCCAGGCGACCTGGCCAAAGGGCAGCAGTGAAAACAACTTGGCCAGGAGGATATACAGCGGGTAACCGGTGGGATGGGCCACCCCCAAGGCAGGCGCCACGACCTGGAATTCGAAGCTATCGGCCTCGCCCACCGTGCGGCCCATCGTCGGCAAGTACAGCGCCAGGCAGCTTGCCACCAGCAGCAAGCGCAGGCCCCAACGCTCCGGCCAGTCCTCTCCACCTGCCCCGAGTGTTTGAAGCACATACAACAGGCTCAAAGCAGCCACACCTAAAAACAACACGGCGGCCTGAAGGAGATTGACCTCGGGCTGAAACACATAGAGCGAGAGCACGATCCAGGGGAAAAGGGCTTTCAGGCCCACGCGGCTGCCCAGGCGGTGATAGAGGCCCACCACCAGCGCCACAACGCCCAAGGCCAGGGCCGGGCCGGCCGGCCAGGACGCCAAGGCCAGCCAGCGAGCAGGCCACAACTCGTAAAGCACACGAGCCACAAACAAACCCAGCGCCAGGCCAGCGGCCGCCGCAAACACATAAGGGACGTAGCGTCGCAGGCGATTCATCATCGGGAAACACTACTCAGTTGCCTGAGGCTCGACGTGAAAATAATAATCCAAAATCTCTTTAGCCACCGGCACGGCCCTTTCCGAGCCTTCTCCGCCGTTCCAGATATAGACGATCAGGGCCAGCTCGGGGTCCTCGGCCGGCGCAAAAGCAATGAACCAGGCGTGGGTAGGCCACGCGCCGGCCTGGCACATATAACGCTGCTGCGCCAGGTCATCGCAAAACTCGGCCGTGCCTGTCTTGCCGGCTACCCGCACGCCCGGGACTTGCGCCCCCACCGACGTGCCCGACTCTACGGCCAGCTCCATTCCCTGCCGAACCAGGGCCAGGTATGTCGAAGAGATGGGCAAACGAGATATGGTCTTGGGTTGAAAGCTGCGAACCAGCTTCCCATCGACCGTCGTCACATGGTGCACCAACTGCGGCTGGTACAAAGTGCCGTCGTTGGCGATGGCGGCCGCCGCATTGAGCATCTGGATGGGCGTGATTTGCAGATAGCCCTCGCCAATAGAAAAGTTGTAGGTGTCGCCAGTGGACCAGTTCTCGCCAAAGGTGCGCCGCTTCCAGGTGGCGGTAGGCACAAAGCCCTCCGCTTCGCCGGGCAAATCCACACCCGTTCGCTTGCCCAGGCCAAACAGTGTCGAATACTCCGACAGCCGCGTCTGGCCAAGCCCCTCGAACACGGGCTCGTCAGGGATATCAAGCCCACCCCCGGTCTCGTAAAAGAAAATATTGCACGACTGGGCCAAGGCATGAACCACGTCCAAATAACCGTGACCGGCCTTGTTCCAGCAAGAAAAGCGGGTCGCCCGGCCGGGATCGTTGGGGAAATACTTGTTGGGCACCACCAGCGTGCCAGAACCGAGGATCTGGGTGCGAGGTGTGATGACCTCTTCTTGCAAGCCGGCGGACGCCACGATAATCTTGAAGGTCGAGCCAGGCTGCACCTGGTCAGCAATCGCGTGGTTGACCAAAGGGCGGTGAAGGTCATCGAGCAAGGGCTGGTAATCACGCCACGAAATGCCGCGCGCAAACAGATTATTGTCGTAAGAAGGCAAGCTGACCATCGCCAGCACCTCGCCCGTCTGCGGGTTCAGCGCGATCACCGCGCCGCGCCGGGTAGAGTCTTCACCACGCAAGCGATTGATCTCGTCGAGCTTGGCCTGCAGCGTCTCGTAAGCAATCTTCTGCAGGCCGGCGTCGATCGAAAGATACACGCTATCGCCCGCCACAGACGAGATATAGCCCATCGAACGCATCTCGCGCCCAGCCACGTCTTCCTCGACGTACTTGTAGCCTGTCTGGCCCTTCAAGTCGTTTTCGACCGTGTATTCGAGGCCGGCCAGGCCCACTTTGTCAGACGACAAATCGTAACCGCGCGCCGCATACTCCTCGGCCAAAGAAGCGGGGATGCCGGCCAAGTAACCCAGCAGCGACGCAAAGATCGGCCCATCCGGGTATTCGCGTATCGGCGCGATGCTCACCCCGACCCCCGGCAGCTCGGACAACTCTTCGAGGATGATCATGGCCGCAACAGAGTCCACGCCAGACTTGATCGTGACCGGCCTGAAGGGGCCCGAGTAATTAATGCGATCGTCGGGGTCGATGGCCCGATCCACCAGGTCCTTGATGCCCAACTGAGCCGTCAAAGTGAGCGGTTTCGACGCCGTCGTAACTGACGCCGTCGTAACCGACGCCGTCGTAACCGACGCCGTCGTAACCGACGCCGTCGCAATCGACGTCGTCAGCATAGCCGACGTCGTCAGCGTGTTCGAGGCCACCAGCGTTGTGACTGGCATATCCAGCAACTCGGACAAGCGGGCAAATATCTTCCCCTCCCCGGCGTGATCGCGCAGCCCCTCTTCAGTCTCGGGCAAATAACCGGGGGTAATCGTGACGATGAAATTGGGCACGTTGTGTACCAACGGCACCCCATTACGGTCGTAAATGATCCCTCTCGGTGCGGACAAAGACACCAAGCGGGAGCGGTTGCTCTCGGCCTGGCGTGCCCAGTAATCGCGCTGAACGACTTGCAATTGCCACAGCCGCGCCGCAAAAATTCCAAAGACCAGGAGGATCACGATGTAAAAAGACAATTGGCGCAAGCGGAAAAACAGGTTAGGAGCGATGCGAGGCAGCATCATCTCTTGCGACAAGTCAAGGATGGAATGTTCCTCACGCCACTCTTCATTTAGCATCTGCCACTGCTGTGCCATTCTTTACTCCCAGACGCAACCCGGCTTCGAAGATGCGTTGCACCCTTACCATCTCAACTCGGGTTCACTGCTTCGCCGGTCCAACCAGGTCAAAAAGCCGTAAACGGCCGTCACCAACACGACGTTGTAAAGCATCGCCGGCAATACCTGGCGCAGCAAAATCGTCCCCACTTCGAGCGGGCGTCCCATGATGCCCATGATGACCAAGGACAGTCCATAATAGATCAGAGTAGCCAGCCCGGCCATCACCCACGGCAGGGCGACTCGCGAGCGGAACAAGCTGGCGCGCGCCAAGGCGACCACGCTAGCGACAATCATGAAAGCGAGGGCAGTACTGCCCAAGGGAACGCCAGAAAACAAATCCAAAGCCATCCCCCCACAAAAAGCCCACAAGATGCCTTCTTGCAAGCCGCGCCGCAAGCTCCACGAGACCACGACCAGCAGCATCAGGTCGAATCGCACGCTTCCCACGGCCAGGCGTGGCACCAGCGTAGACTGGAGCATCGCCACCAAGGCAAGAAACGGTATGGTGAAATACAAGCTCATCTAGGGCACAACCATCGATTCGAAATTGGTGATCACCAAAACGATCTCTAACTGGTCCAGATTAGCCGCCGGCCGCACCTTGGCCGACTGGAACAAGTCAATATCGCGCTTTTCCACTTCTGTCACCTGGCCAATCACCAGTGCGCGCGGAAAGTTACCTCCCAGTCCACTGGTCAGGATGATATCACCCGGGATGACCTCATCCCCCATATGAATATAGTCCATCCTCAAGCTGCCATCCGCTTGGCCTTGAATCAAACCGGCGGCGCGGCTGCTTTCAACCAGGGCATTGACAGCGCTGGCCGCATCATTGATCAATTGCACCTTGGACGCGCGGGGCAGAACATCCGCCACACGCCCGACCAGGCGGGAGCCGCCGGCCACAACCGGCATGCCTGGCCTGACGCCATCCAACTCGCCGACGCTGATGATGATGTAACGCAGCAGGGAATTGGGATCGCGGCCCACGACCTCGCCGGCCAGCATCTGGTAAGTGGGAGCATTGCGCTTGAACTGGAGCAGCTCACGCAGCGCGGTGTTTTCAGCCTCAATCTCGCGTAGGCGAATATTTTCCGATGTCAGGGCATCGTTCGCCTCTCGCAACAACTGGTTAGCAGCCCGCAGCTCGCGCGCGTCACGAAAGGTCTGAAACAACTCTGCTCCGCTGCCGGTCAGGCCAGACGTCGCACGCTGCAGCGGCCCAATCACGATCATCGCCAGGTCTTCCAATGGCTTGAGTTGTCCCGTCTCGTGCAAAGCCAGGCTCACCACCGTCGCTAGCAACAAGACTACTATCAGCCACGAGCCTGCGCGGCGTGGGGGCACTCCAGCGTTGATTGGTCCCAGATCTCGCACGCTACACCCTCACATCCCTGGTTCGCAGGGGCGGTTCGCGAACCGCCCCTACGGGTCTTTCCTACGCGCCGAACTTGGCCAGCCGCCCGGCATAAGCCAGCGCGAGAGGCATCAGGGCCACAGCCGGGAACTGTCCCAGCCCACCTTTCAGGCACTCTGTCTCGCCAAAGCCGCTCACCGGGTTGCAGCGCGTCAAGCCCGGCGCCCACAGCAAGGTAGGCACGGGGTGCCACGAGTGCGATTTCCACACCGCCGGCGTGCTGTGATCGCCGGTCACGATCAGCACGTCGGGTTTCAGGTCCAAAATGCGCGGCAGCGCGGCGTCCACTTTTTCGATCTCGGCCGCCTTGGCCTCAAAGTCGCCGTCCTCGCCGCGACTGTCGGTGTATTTGTAGTGGAAGAAAAAGAAATCGAAGGCTTCCCAATTGTCCCGCAGCGCCGCGATTTCTTCGTCCAGGCTGTGCAGCCCCTGCACCAGCGTCATGCCGACCAGGCTGGCCAAGCCCTTGTACATCGGGTAAACGGCGATGGCCGCCGGGCGCAACTTGTACACGTCGCCGAACTTGGGCAGGCCGGGTTCCTTGGCCCACCCGCGCAGTGTCACCATATTGGCCGGCTTTTCATCCTTCAGGATCTCGCGGGCAGCCGCCACCCAGCGATTGGCCAGATCGGCTGTCGCCTCGGCACCCTCGGCCTGTGCCTGGATAGGCAAAGGCTTGAGACCCACCTTTTGCGGATCGGTTTCGTTGAGCTTGTCTGAAAGTCCCTTGCCGCGAAAGATCAGCGCAAAGCGATAATCCTGCACCGCCTCGATGATCAGCTCCACGCCGGGCAAGCGAATGGCGCGCAGCTTGTCCACCAGCTCGACGCACTTGGAGGTGGGGATGCGGCCGGCGCGCCGGTCTGTGATGGTCAGATCATCGTCTACCGTGCAAAAGTTGCCTCGCGCGGCCACATCGTCCGGCGTCAACTCAAAGCCTATCCCCAACGACTCTAACACGCCGCGCCCGATCACGTACTTGAGGGGATCGTAACCAAACAGTGCCAGGTGGCCAGGCCCAGAGCCGGGGGTGATGCCGTGGCCGATTGGGATGGACAAGCCCAGCATGCCCTCGGCCGCCAGCTTGTCCAGGTTAGGCGTACGGGCGAATTCCAGCTCGGTAGGGCCGCCCGTTTCGCGCGGCAATCCCCCTACCCCATCCATCACGAGCAAGACGATTTTCGTCTCGCCGCTCGTCGCCAATTGGCGCATCAGATCAAAGTTTGCCATAGTGCCTCCTTGTGTATAGATTACAACATCACCAAGTATAACACATTTATGCCAGAAGGTGAACTTTTGACAGCACCGCTCTTTTCTGCTACAATCTCCCTGCTATGTATCATGCAATACGCAAACTCATCACGTTTCCCTGGCGCCGTTCGAGGTGGAAATGGCTTACGCCTGGGCTGGGCATCAAACGCTGGCTGCTTTTATTACTCTTCGGCATCGCGCTGTTGGCGTTGGGGGTCGCGTATGTGTTGGTTGACTTGTACCGCCAGCAAGTCGTACCGAGCTACTTTTACTATCTGACACTGCAGTTCATCCCGCGCCTGGCGCGCGCCGCCCTGGTGGGCACACTGGGCCTGGCCGCCGTCGGCCTGGCACTCCTACAAATCAGCCGCTCCGTGCTCTCGCCCTTCGTCCGACCGGGCGACGAGCCGGTGGTTGAAAAGATGATGCGCCATCGCCAGCGGAGCCAGGGCACCAAGGTCGTCGCGATCGGCGGCGGCACGGGCATGTCTACCTTGCTGCGCGGGCTAAAAGAATACACCTCAAACATCACCGCCATCGTGACCGTGGCCGACGACGGGGGATCGTCAGGGCGGCTGCGGCGAGAGTTGGGTGTGCTGCCGCCGGGGGACTTTCGCCACTGTATCACCGCCATGGCTGACAGCGAGTCGCTGACCACACAACTCTTTCAATATCGATTCAATCAAGGCCAAGGGCTGGATGGCCACAGTTTTGGCAACCTTTACATCGTCGCCATGTCCGCTATCACCGGCAGTTTTGAAAAAGCCTTGGTCGAAAGCAGCCGGGTGCTGGCCGTTCAGGGGCGCATTCTACCCAGCACCTTGCAAAACGTGACCTTGATGGGGGACCTGCGCAGCGAAGCTTGGGGGCCGGCCAACCCGGTGGCAGGCGAATCTAAGATCACGCTCACGGACGGCGCGATCGAGCGCGTGTACATGGAACCCAACGATGCGCCCGCCTATCCAGAAGCGATCAAAGCCATTCTCGACGCCGATCTCATCACCCTTGGCCCTGGCAGCCTGTATACCAGCGTCATGCCCAACCTGCTAGTGCCGGATATCCCCAAAGCCATTCGCGCCAGCCGCGCGCTCAAGCTGTACCTGTGCAACGTAGCCACCGAAATCGGCGAGACCGACTTTTACACCAGCCGCGATCATCTCCAGGCTCTCGACCGGCACGTGCAGCCGGGGCTGGTCGACATCGTGTTGGCCAACGATAAGCTGGATGTGGACTTTTCCAACGCGCCCAAGGGCGTCGGGCAAATCGTCCAGGTGGAAAACCTGCCAGGCAGCGTACGGCTTATCACGGCCGACGTGGTCAATGAGGCAAGCCCTTGGCGGCACGACAGTCGCAAACTGGCGCAAAAAGTTATCGACGTGTATAATCAGGAGCGGCGCGCCGGAGGTTCAGCCGCCACTGAGGATTAAAACGTGTCATCAAGCTCAAACGAGCAAAATCTATTCACAACCAGGAGGTTCAAATGACAGTCAAAGTAGGTATCAATGGATTCGGCCGCATCGGCCGGCAAGTGCTCAAGGCGATTCGAGATTATTATCCCGAAACGCTCGAAGTGGTCGCCTTCAACGACATCGGCGATCTCAAAACGATGGCTCACCTGCTCAAGTACGACTCGAACTATGGCCGCTTCAACGGCACGGTCGAGGTCGGCCAGGACGCCGGGCAGGATGCCCTAATCATCGACGGCAAACCCATCAAGGCGCTCAAGGAAACCGACCCGGCGGCTCTGCCGTGGGGCGACCTGGGCGTTTCGATCGTCGTCGAAAGCACCGGCCTGTTCACCATCAAGAAAGACGGCGTCAACAAGAAAGGCAAGCAGGTCAAGGGCGCCGAGAATCACATCACCAAGGGCGGCGCCAAGAAGGTCATCATCTCGGCCCCGGCCGAAGGCGAGGACCTGACCATCGTGCTGGGCGTCAACGACGACAAGTACGACCCGGCCAACCACCACGTCGTCTCGAACGCCTCGTGCACGACCAACTGCCTGGCGCCAGCCGCCAAGGTAGTCCACGACCATTTCACCATCATGCGCGGCTTTATGACCACCATCCACGCCTACACCAACGACCAAAAGATTCTCGACCTGCCGCACAGCGACCTGCGCCGCGCCCGCGCGGCGGCCTTGAGCGTCATCCCCACCACTACCGGGGCTGCCAGGGCCATCGCCTTGGTCATCCCAGACTTGAAAGGCAAGTTCGACGGCTACGCGCTGCGCGTGCCGACCCCGACGGTGTCGGTGGTCGACTTTACCGTTCAGATCGAGAAGCCTACCACGACCGACGAGCTGCGCCAGGCCTTCCGTGACGCGGCCGCCGGCCCGCTCAAGGGCATCTTGGCCGCCATCGACGAGCCGCTGGTCAGCATCGACTTCAAGGGCGACCCGCACAGCTCGTCGGTCGACCTGCCGTTCACGATGGTGCTGGGCAAGGAAAAGAGCGACTTTGTCAAGGTCGTG
>JAFGFO010000080.1 GCA_016931085.1 Thermoflexales bacterium | reverse complement strand
GGGAGTATCGCTAATCGCAACCACCATATGTGGTGGCAAATTTGGCCAAAAACCCGCAAAATGGGCATTTAGTCTAAACTCCAAACTTTCAACATACGTCGGCAATTAGAGGAATGGCGCACACGAATGAACAAAAAGTGGTGGCAGTTTTGGCAATAGCCTCATAGTTCTTGTTTTCTCAAGCATCGCTGCAAGCACTCGCCGCGCCTCATCTCCTTTCTCTGAGCCAACTCGTCGACGTTTTTAAATTCGTCCAGACACGGTAGGTACAATCCCCAAATCCAGCGGGTATCCTTCCACCACCACACAACCTGTCGCATAACCCGGTTTATGCTGATTGCCATTCCGATGGATGCATCCAGTTGCTCGTTCCGGATCAAGCCGATCACTCGTTCCAGTGGGTGCCGCCCACTTTTTCGCATCTTCCTGACACGTCAATGAGTACTGCACAAGCAGGTTAAAACATCGTGGGCAAGTATACCAACTTGCCCACTGACGATTCTAAAACAACGTTCCCTGTACCACCTCCTTTTCGATCTGAGCGACCACTTGCCTGGCAGTGCGCTTCTTTTTGCCCACTTGGATTTCGCCCCGCCGCAACGCTTCCCACAACTCGGTCATCGAGACGTTAGGCACAATGCGCGGGCTGAGGGCTGTCGGGCTGCCCATCGGCGAGGCAGTCATGGTGTTCTCCATGCCAAACACACCCTCTGGCCGCCCGATCTTGGTGCCCTTGAGCGCGCCACGCACCAGATCGCCTATCAGATCACCCTCGTCACCCTCGACCAACGCGCCCGCCACGTCATCCCCATAGAGGATTTGCGCGGCGCGCATTTTCTGGCCGACGAGACTCAAAAGGTGCTCCTCCAGCGTGTCATAGTAGTACGGGAAGTACAACTCGACCGGCCGGGGCGCACCCGGACGATACACACGCCGCATAGCCTGCCAAACAACGTACAATGACCAGTCCATTTCGTAGAACACCGTCGTCGGGAACATGACCAGGTTGAGACCCACCTTGACCAGCTTGGCATTGGTGATGAGCACGTCCAGCTTGTCCACACGCCTGGTGATCCAGTCCACCCGCTTGCGCGGATTGACCGAATCGCGCAGCACACCAGCCTGCAGACCGGCCTGACCCAACACGTGCACCAGGCGCTCCTGGATATCCCGCTCACCAGTCTGACGCACGTACACCAACGCTTTGCGACCGGCCGTCTTTTGCGCCTGGCAAGTATTGACCAGCCACTTTTCCTTCGGCAAGAGTTCCCCCTCGCCGATCACCGCACCGACGCTCAAGATCAGCTCGCGCCGGCGGCGGGCAAAGCGGCCACGCCCACGCTGGCCGGCAAGCCTCCGGTTGAAAAAGATGTCCTCGGGCCGGAACATCGCATTGGGGCGATTGAGCGCGGCATTGAGCCACACCGAGATTGCACCCTTGCCCGTTCCGTCCTCACGCTCAAGTTCTTCAAGCGCCCACTTGAACAGCCCGCCCTTGGGGTCGTCCCGGCTGCCGTCTACTTCGGACAGTTGACCGTCCATCGCCGCGGTGGGTGTGATACCGACCATATGCTCGCTGTACGACGGCAGCGGCAGTCCAATGTCCTTCAGCCCGCTGAACGTGCAGCAAGGCAGAATGACACCGGCTATTGCCGGACTGATGCCAGGCTTTTCCGTCGTCGTTTCGTGGTGACGTGTGCCAGTATACGCACCGTCCTCCACCACAACGTCGGGATCCACGTAGAACGTGCGCTTGATCAGGCCAAAGGTCTTGGCCCAGCGCATGTCGTCGTTGAACCCAAACTCTTGACGGACTTGAGCCGACAGGCGATACAGCAGCCAAAAGATCGAGGTGCTGTACCCGCCAAACAGCGTTCCGGTCAGCCCCATCGTGTGAGGGGCACTGCCGGACAGCACCGACAAGGCCCACCCGACGCCTGTGCCTTTGGCCTTGGCCTCGTGCACTTCGTCAACGATCACGATGCGGAACACGTCGCGCGCTTTCTTGGACACGTACACCGCGCCCGCTTCGCGACGAAGCGACGTTTCCTCGAACAACGGCGCACCGCACACATACGGCTTGCCCTCGTCGTCGGTTTCGGCGATGACGTGCCGCCCCTTTTCGTCGTCCCACACCCACTTGGGGCGCGGAGCCTGACAAAAGCGCCGGCGCAGGCCGATCCACTCGCCGGCTTTGGCCGCCCTGATGATTCGCTCGGGTTCAGGCTGCCCATTGATGTAGCGTTCGGCCACGATGCGGCCGCAGGTCGGGCAGGTGCAAACCTCGACGAGCTTTTCCTCTTGCCGCTCGACCAGGTCGCCCCATTCGTCCTCAACCTCGACCACCGTCGTGACCTTGATCGTCTTGGCACCCATTGCCGTGACACGGCCAGGGCCAAGCTTGGCGGTCTCGAAAGACATGATCGCCAGGCTCTTGTCGGGCAAGCTGCCCTCCTGGTACTCGCGGACGAACTGGCCCAGGCTGTACTTGCCGGCAATCTCGCGCTCGCTTTCAGGATCGCGCGGTACTTGGAGACCGAGCCACAGGAAGCCACCTATGCGGTGACGCAAGACATTTTCCTCAGCCGACCGCTCGCGGCGTTGGCCATTCTTGTCCTGGCGATTCTCCCAAGCAGCGATTTGGTCTCGAACGCGCCTGGCGTGTTCGCACCAACCGTAAGGATTCGAGTCGCCTTGGTATCGCTCTGCCCTCATCGCGCGCCGGATCGAGTCCCGCAAGGCCAGACGGGATTTCTCGGACGTCAACGCCTCAGGGCAAGTCAGGATATAGTCCAGGATGGTCACCGGTTTGGCGACCGGCTTGGCCGTGATCTCCACGACCTTGCCCACCGCGCCGGGGACAACCTCGCGGGTTTCCTTGGGCCAGTTGGCATCGCCTGTGACGATACCAGGGCCGACAACCAGTGCCGGGTAGCCGTCTTTTTTGCCGTGACGTGCAGCCGCCGCGCGCAGATATTCGATGGTGCCGAGCGCCATCGTGGTCTTGCCAGCGCCCATTTCGGCTTGGTTGAAGCCGTTGCCTGTGCCTCGCAGCAGAACCCGGCCCGACGCAATCGCCACGTGGCGCTGGTAATCGGTGAACCCGGTTTCCTCGCGCCCCGGCAGCTTGCGCCCCCTGGAAAGCGGGTCGAACACAGCCCACTCCCAAGGCTGAGGGTCAAAGTCGTACAACGGGACATTTTGGCTCTGCAGGCGCTCGGCCAACTCGGCCACGTGCTGCCTGAGCACGTTGGCAATCTCGTCCGGCGCTTCGTACACCTTGATCGTACCATCGGCCGTCAAGGTCGTGACGGTGGTCTTGAACCGTTCCTCGATGACCACTTTGCGCAGGCTGTCGTCGTCGTCATCGTCGCCGTCGAGATCGACTTCTGCTTCGTCGCCATTTTCAACGACGACGGCGATCTTGCTCACGTTGCCCTTGAGCAGCATCGGTTTGCCGCTGCTCACGACGTCGCACGTCCACAACAGGCCACCGCTGAGCTGCATGGCGATGTGCCCCTGCTTGGGCGTCATCGCCGGCGTGATGGGCTTGGGCGCCGCCGGTGGAACGAGGTCAAGCCAGCCTCGCGACGATTCCAGCTTGTCGACGACCTCTTCGGCCGCCTTCAAATAGTCGTCGTCGGTGACCGGCACGTACTTGAAGCAAAACGCCCGCCCACCCTCGCCTCGCAGCGGCGCAGGCGGAACCACGTACTCGCCGTGTCCTTCCGGCAGCTCGGCCAGGGGCGCATAGACCGGCTTTTGCACCTTTTTCGACTTGACCTTGAGCACAGCGGGGTGCTCTACCAGCCACGCGCGAGCCTGGTCTGCCCAAGCCCGCATAGCACCGGTGACCGTTCTGGCCTGGCACGTGATCTGGTCGCACTGCAGGTGAACAGTCACACCTGGCGGGATTTTGCCCACCGCCACCTCGACCTCGCCAACGACCCGCATTTCGCGGCTGGTCTCGGTTTCGGCCTCGACGGTCTCTTCGTAGCCGGTGATCTGCTTGCCACCAGCCCAGGCTTGCGCCTGGCGCAGCTCGTCGCCGCCCGGCGTGTGATAGGCCTCACGCTTGACGCCAAGGATGACGACTTGCCTAAACACGTCATACTCGTCGCCGGCAAAGCGAAAGCAGCGTACGTCGCCATACCACCCGAACAGATGGCGAGCGACCTTGTCACTGATCCGGCTGTGCGGGATGACGTAGGCCAGGATGCCTTGCGGCATCAGGCGGGGAGTCGTCGCAGTGAGAAACGTTTCCTCCATACGCGCCCCGCCGCCGGTCATCCCCTCGCCGTCGTAGGGCGGGTTCAGCAAGCAAAAGCTGAACGTCCCACCGGCGAGGATGGCATACTCGTAGCCACAGTTGACGACGTGGTCGAGCCTGGTCTTGGCCTCGGCTGCCCGGCTGTCGCTCAGCTCGATGCCATAGCTTTCGGCCTTGAGATGAGCCGCCAGGTAGGCCAAGGCCTCCCCCTTGCCGCAGCAGGGGTCAAACGCCTTGATGACCTGCCCCAGCACCAAAGACGCGATCTTTAGCCCTGGTTCGGCAGGTTTGAGCCAGGTCGCTATCAACCCTGTTTGCTTGTCCGGGGTCGGATAATACCCCAACTTGGTTTGTCCTTCGAGTCTCATATTTCCTCCATTTGATGAAACAAAAAAGCGCGCCAGCTTGCGCTGGCACGCTTTTTGCCTCAATGATCCAGTATCGTCAGTTGCCGTTCAGGCCGATCCGCCCGGAGCGAACGCCCTGCGAGATCATGTCGTTCCACGGCGCGAGATCGATCCGGTAGCCCAGAGGCGCTTTGCCCCCACAGACCAGCGGCACGGCGTACTCGTCCTTGACGGCCTCGTGCAGCAGATAGTCACCCCAGGCAAGCCGGACAGGCGTCGACGTGCTGGCCTCCAGCATCGCGGCCAGGGTCGTCCCCAAGGACATACCCGGCCATTCCAGGATGTAGAACTGTTTGCCGTTTTCCGCCTTCGTGGCCGACGGCGCCACCAGCCGCAGCAGCTTGGGCGACTTGTGCCGCCGCCCGGCCAACGCCAGCAGCGGCGAGTCGGCCGTGATGCGATGATAGCGGCTGCCCAGGCCGCGCACCTGCACGTAGCGCTCGTTCTCTCCGTCGTCCAGTTTCAGCCATTCCTCGCAGCCGTTGACCAGGCTGGCCCAGATTGCGCCCTGCGACTTGGGATGTGCCGGGCACATCTCGAGCCAAACCAGGACACGAGTCTCCGGGTCATAGGTATAGCCGCGCGCCACGACCGAGATTGATTCGTTCGAGATTCTGATGCTCATTGCTCTTTCCCTCTTCGTTTTGGGCGGGACACAGGACAGGCCCGCGAGTCTGCCCTGTGTCACCGTGCGACTAGCCTACGACGCGGTAACCTTCCTTGAGCTTGCGCTCCAGGAAAGCGGGCGTGTAGGCAATCGCCTTGCCTCCGTTCTTCTCAAGCTTGACCGGGACGAAGCGACAAGCCATCCGTTCGAGCTTGCGCTCGGCGCGTCCGATGGCCGGGTCAAGCAGCCGCTCCATCGACTTGAGCGGGCGCAGGCCGTACACCTGGCAATCGTCAGCAGAGAACATCCACAGCGACGTAAAGTTGTCAAAGGCCACGGCTTCGTCAGCCACGGCGTAGAGACCGGCCTTGTCGACCGCAGTGTTGGTCCGCTCCACCAACTGGCCCTGCATCGCGATGCTGGCCTCCAGGCGCGCAAAGAAAGCATTACGCCTGGCCGTTTTGTCCGCCTCGATCCGCCTTTCGGCACGCTCGACGACCGGCATGACCAGCTCGTCCATCGGCTTGAGCGGGTACAAGTCCCACATCTGGCACTGCGCAGCCGAGAACATCCAGGCTGGGGTCTCGCCATCAAAGGCCGCCGCGTCGTCCAGCACGGCGTACAGCTCGGCCTTGCTTTCGGCCTGATTGGCCTGGGCGCCAAGGTCGGACTGCATTTGCTGGCTGGCCTCTAGACGCGCGAAAAAGGTGTCGCGCTTTTGCTTGCGCCAAGTCCGGTCGGCGTATTCCTCAGCCTCGTCAAACAGATCATCGCTGTCCTGCTGGTCGCTAAGGCCAAACACGCTCGCGGATTCGGGACAATCTTCAATGTCCACGAAAGCCTTGCCCTCGCGAGGGCCGGACACCAACTCGACGCTCTCTTGCTCGTCGACCGGCAGGTATTCCAGGATCGCGGATTCTTCCATAGCTCGCAGTCCCATATAGCCTGCCAGGCTTGCTTCCTCGTTCCATAGGTCTCGATCAAACTCGTACATCGTATATCCTCCGTTTATGTTACAAAAAATTGATTCCGTTTATTGCCGGGGCACGCGCCACCGGCCATGTCCTGGGGCCACACGCCGCCAGGTCAGAGCTGTGGTAAAAACCATCAGCGCCAAACGAGAGCCTTGAAAAAACTCTCGTCTGACGCTGATAAATCCTGCCATATAGCAAGTTTGATTTTGTTAGTGTTCCTGTCAGTCCTTTTGTCAGTTTTCCATCAAAACTGACAGGCAGGTAGCCAAGCTACCTGCCTGTTTCTGCTAGTCCGAAAGCGGCCGCACGTCGACCAACTGCCGCCGCCGTCTCAAATCCTCCATCACCTGTTCGAGCGGGCGTCCCTTCCACCGGCGATAGATCGGGCAAGCATCGACAATGATGCCGCCCTTGTCCGTCGCCACGCCGCCACAGGCGTAGGTTGTGTTCAACCAGTACCAATGCCGGCATTGGTGTTGCCTTACGCGGTGCATAGCTTTCCGAAAGTTCACCATCCCCACAGAGGCTACCTGGTCGCCAGGTGCATGGGCATGATGACGTGCGTAAAGTCGGCGGTGTCTGGCAGCCGGAACAAGGCCGGGCTGGTGTATGTAGTCGTCTCGATTACGACCTGAGGAGCGCCAGCCGCCGCCAGCAAGTCCATCACGTACTTGATGTTAAAGGCGATCTCGACCGGCTCGCCCTCGATCACGGCGTCTATCTCGCCGGCGTTATCGCCCGTCTCGGCCGAGGTAGCCGCCACAGTGATGTGACCGCTACTGCCATTGCTGCCAGGCGTCATAGCCAGCCGGACAATGTGTGCGTTTTCACGCGCAAACACGTTGGCGGCCTTGCACGCCTTGGCGAGCTCGGCCGTGCTGACCACAGTGTGCGTGGTGTGCGTTTTCGGCACGATCCGCTGGCAATCGGGAAAGTCGCCGTCAATCAGTTGGCTGACGATCTCGACATTGTCCAAGCGAAACAACACCTGGTTCCTGACCTCGGTGACCGTGACGCCGATGGGGTTTTCCTGCGGGCCAAACTGCGGTCCGCCGGCCCCAATCACGCGGGCCAGCTCGCCCAATGCGCGCGCCGGCACGATGGCCGACGTAGCCTGGACATTTGCCTCGTCCACACCAACCTTGCGCACCGACAGCCGGAATCCATCCGCCGCCGCCAGGGTCAACTGGCCACGCCCGGCGTCGTCGCTGCCAAACTGCGCCAGCACGCCCGTGAGTATGGGGCGGCTTTCGTCGTCGGCCGCGGCATAGACAACTTGATCAATGGCCTGCTTGAACGCTCCCGGCGCAATGCGAATGGTGCTCGCTTCGCCGGCGGCCGGAATCGCGGGAAACTGTTCAGCGTCGATACCGCGCACATTGTTCTGGAATCGCCCGCACTTGACGTTCAGCGTTTGCGTGCGAGCATTGAGCTCCATATCCACCTGCCCAGGCGGCAAGGTGTTGACCAGGTCCACAAACGTGCGCGCCGGGACAGTGACAGCCCCCTCTGCCTCTATGCTCGCGCCCACCCAACACGTGATGCCGATCTCCAGGTTAGTCGCACTGAGCTTGAGCCGGCCGTTGTCCGTGGCCAGCAGGATATTGCCCAGCACAGGCAGCGTGCTGCGCACAGCCACCGCCCGGCTGACGATAGACAAGCCTCTCGCCAAGTTTTCTTGCAAACAAGATGTTTTCATTGTTACCCTCCGTCTTTCTGGTTGAATGATTTACGACGACATCGCCAACACGATCTGGCGCGTCAAGGCAGCGTCAGCCGCCGCCCGGTGCAGATCGGCGGGGACAGCGATCCCCAAATGGTTGGCGGCTTCAAACTGCTTCCACCACTTGAAGGACTGCTGCCCCTTGTAGACCTGGACCGTCCCCTGAAACTGCGCGTACAGCAGCATCGCGCACTTCCAAGGGTCACTCTCCCAGGCGACCTCCGTATCGCAAGCTGCCCCCCAATCGTGGGTAGGCAGCCTGGAGAACGAGTCGGTATCGCCATACACGCCCGCCGCCAACGCCGAGCGCTGGAACACGCCATAGTCGAACTTGGCGTTATAGGCCACGATCAGACGGCCCGCGCAGATGGCATTAACCTCCTGGAACAATTCCAAAAAGGTCGGCGCATCCCGGACCATCTCGTTTGTGATGTGATGGATAGCCGATGCCTCGGCGCTGATTGGCACGCTTGGCCTGACCAGCATGTTGAGCAAGATCTCGCCGGTCACGTCCACGATGCCAATGTCGCACGCTTCTCCGTTCAAGTCTGTGGTTTCAGTGTCGATAAAGATGGGGGTGCGCGCCAACCACTCGCGCGCTACCCGCACTGCCTCTAACTGATGTTCTTTCACTTTTTACCTCCGTTTTGTTTTTCTGATTCCTCTCACGAGAATCCCAGGCCTTTTTCGCGAAGGCTGGTAAAGCTGCACCCGCCCACGACGATATGGTCCAAGACATCCACGTCAAGCAATTTGCCGGCCGACACGATTTGCTGTGTCACGGCCACATCTTCAGGTGAGGGCGAGGGGTCAGACGAAGGGTGGTTATGGGCGATGATGATGGCCGACGCATTCACGCGCACAGCGGCCTTGAACAATTCGCCAACGCGCACAGCGGTAGTGTTGAGACTGCCTTTGTACACAGTGGCTATTTCAATCAGCCGCATACGGACATCAAGCAAAATAACCCGCATTTCCTCCTGGTCTAGAATCCCCATCGAAGGGATGAGCAGATTTGCCGCTTCACCTGGCGACTTGATCTGCGGCCGGTCCAGTGTGTCCGCGTGCAGCGAACGCCGGCCAAGCTCGATGCCGGCCTTGATGCGAGCCGCACCCTTTTTCCCCACGCCTTTGATCTGGCACAGTTCGGCCACCGAAACCCGAGCCAGCTCAGCCGGGGTGGCAAACCTGGCCAGCACCAACAGTGCTGTGTCTGGATTGCCCAGCACGGCGCTTACCAGGTCCAAAAGATTCGGCTGGCTTGCCTCGCTCGACACACAGTCGCCCGGCCGCTCGCGTAACACCTTCAATGAAGGCATGCCGAAAAACGCCAATTGTTCGTACATAATTCCTCCGTTTTTGAATTGATCGACTCTATTACAGTTGCCGAGGCCACACGCCATCGGCTTGAGGTTTTGCCCCAGGGCACACGCCACTGGGAGAGGGACTGATGAGGTCCAAGCATCATCAGCGCCAAACAAGAAAGCATCCTGCATGCGCTCTCGTTTGACGCCGATAAAAAACACCACCAGGTAGTTTGGCTACCTGGTGGTCACTCCTAGAACAGGGCTGCTTGTATTGCTTGCAGCATTATGCTTTGGCACCCAACAGCATCCAGGCAGCCTGCCGTAACCTCAGATAATTCAGCAAGCGTGCCAACAAGCGCGGCTGGTACCTCTTGGCAAAAGTGTATCCACTCATTCGGGCTTCCAGTGCTCGCCGTCGGAAAGCGCGCTGCAACGGCGCGCCCACCGGCCAACAGTAACGGTGCATCCCGGCCGATCTCAAGATTCTGACCGGCTCGGGTTTGCCCTCCAGGCGCGCCTGGACGTTCATGTCCCTCAACTCGCTCACGGTGCGAGTTTTTGGCCCGCACCGCATCGAGTAACGCTGACCGTCCAGCACGAAACCCTCCACACCGCCGCCACTGCGCCCGCAGTACACTGCGTTCGTCGCACGGTAGATGCCACCATCGTGCGGGCGGCCGATCTCGTCGTTGAACGTGCCAACGTCGGCATACGTGGCGATGTACCAGATGCGTTCATCTCGGCCGGCCTCTTGCAGCACCCACGCCAAGAACTTGCTGAGCAAGTTTTCAGGCGCGTGATAAGCGGCCAGCCGTTGAAGGCAATACACGTGTCGCCAACCATCGCCAGCGTAGAACCGCGCAGCTTGTGGCGTGTGGAGCGGGCAGATTTTTGCCGCCGCGACCAGCCGGTCCACCAACGGACGACCGTCGTCAGGCGTGATGGCAGCATAGTAGGCTACGTACCCTGTCTTGCTTCCAGCGCCGCGCTTGTTGTGGCGCAGCAGAAACAGGTTGATCGCATCGCGTTCCTCTTTGGTTTCCGCTTTGAAAAACTCGATCCCGTTCATGCTTCCTCGCTATGCAGCACACGTACCAGCACGTTGCCGCATACGCGCACCTCGCTGTCGCCAAACAAATCGAGCCGGGCCTGGCACATGCGCTGATACAGCTCGTGCGCCTCACCCTCGTCGTTTTGGTCGAGAGGCAGAGGGTCAGGCGGTGGCCACTGCCACAGCCCGGCGTAGGCGCTGAGTAGGGAGCGGAGATTGGCCGCCAGGCACTCGGTAAAAGTAAACAGAGAGCTGGCTATTCCCTCTAACGAGTGCATGCAGATTTTGCCACCCATGATGACGGCAAAACGCTCGCAGGCCGCGTCAAGGATCCACCACGACCCATCCGTCCACACCCTGTTGAGTAAGCCCATCGCGCCAAGGCCATTCACGACCTTGAAGTTGGCCTGGCCTAGCGCCCAAAACTGATGGTCGGGCATTAGCCGGCATAACTCGGCGATGTAGTAGTGTCGATAGTCGCGCGAGATAGGACCTCGCACCATTCCACCCAAGCCGATAAGTCTGGACTTGGACGCATAGTATTGCATCACCGGATCGGCCGCCGCTTTGCGGGCATTGGCCACCGCGCAGCGAGCTGCGTCAGGAATGCCACGCCAGGTTACACCTGTAACCGTCGCATCATCCTGCCAGCCCGGGCGCACGTGATAGACCGGGAAGCAGCCCCGATCTGGGCCGTAACCCATCGCGCACATGGCATCAAAGTATTTGACCGACTGGGCCTGGTCGCCGATCACGTCATAGGCGGCAAAGCCATCTGGGTCAGTCAGCGCAATGGCGGAAAGATAGCTGTCGAACGACACCCACGCGGGCGCCGTCCCGGTCCACCGCCTGTATGCGCTACAGTCCAAGAACAAGGGTATGATCCGCTTGCCTCGCCCAAACACATCCTGGCGCCCCTCGCGCCAGCGCAACACCTCGCCTCTCCCGTTATCGTCTGTGCAGACGACGTAGGAATAGTCAGCCATGTAGACTCCATAGCGCCAGGCTACCTCGGCCGCGACGTCACCCAGACGCTTGCGTTCTGGGTGAGCGGGCGGTTTGAGCATGTCCGGCACGGTGTGAATGTTGCCAGTCGCGCCGTAAGCAGCACGCAGGGTACTGGCGTCATTGATACCTGCCACGCCAAACGAGGCGTGTGTAGCTTCGACGACCGGCTGTGTGTTCACGCCCGCAGCGCCACATGCAGCCAACTTGCCGGCGTGATCGACGCCAGCGATACCGTATTTGGCAACACCCAGAGCCGTCTGGCACTGTCTCAGACGCAGATTTTCGTCCAGTCCTGCCACTCCTATCATCATAGTTTCTTACTCCGTTTATTGATTGATCTGCTGCGTAGCAGATCAGCAAAAGGCCAGTTGAACCGGCCGGTTGCGGCTACCGCCGTCCTGCGGATGTATCATCTGAGCGCCGCGCTCGATAGCCCGGCGATACTTGGGACACGTGGCCGCCAGCGGACACTCGCGCTCGCCGCTCAGCACTTGCTCGTACCGGCGCCTGAATTCAGGTATGTCGCCGGTGATGCCCCCCGCCTCCATCTCACTTGAAACGTGCATCATCAAGGTGAGACACAGGTGACCGGGACTTCCCTCGCGCGCCTCGCGGGTAAAGCCAAGACCATCGGCAACCGAGCTTGCATCAGACGACTTGCTCATCGCTTCTCACCTCCGGCCGCACGCAGCCACCTGATCTGTTGGCCGATCCCAAGGTGAGCCAGCGGCGTCTCGAAAGCTATGTGCATCTGGCCAACGTCCACCTTGGTGAACAACAAAATGGGTGCACAGTAAGCCTGGCCAGCCAGGAACACCCAGGTGATGCAGGTAAAACTCATCACAGATGCCACTACCGACATTGCCCACATGCGCTGATATACCCGCTCTGCCCACTCGCGGCGAGCAGCAGCAGACATCCGGTTCAGTGTCTGGTCGTAAGGCTCAATCATTTGGCCAGGCCCGATCAAACCATGCTTGGCCGACAGAACGAACCAGCCGTCAGCATTTCTTTCGGCCCAGGCGCGCGCCGCTTTGAACAACACCCCCTGGTACAAATCCAGCGCCGGCGCGGGATGGTCCAGCTTGCGAGCCGAACACCCGACCAGCGCAATAGTCACTGCTCGGTTACTCATATTTGCCTCCGTTATTTCCAAGCCCCCACTTGTTTTGTGGAGTTATGCGCCTGAAATTGACAAGGAGACCCGACTCGCGCCGGGTCTCTCACGTCTAGGCCGCTCGCCACACCATATTCTGGCCAGCCAGGGGGACTTTGCCCGGCTTGCCGTCCAAGACATAGAGCAGCGACTTGCCGGAAACACGGATCGTCTGAGCGCAACGCCAGCCATTGCGAGGTCCACAGTCCACTTCGATAACAGCTGGAATGCCGGCAGGCAGTTTCTTTCCGCCCGGCGCTTTTTCGCCAGCCGGTGACGTTTTTTCGCCACATTCTGACGAATCTTTGCCAACTGGTGACACTTGCTCGCCATCCGGCGACCCTTGTTCGCCGCTCGTCTCGACCACAGCAGACGTTTTAGGATCGGCCATGTGTGCAGCCCGGCTCGCCACGATCTTGGCGTCGAACCACGTTTTCATGTCGTCCGCCCAGCCGATATCCAAGATGAACAACTTTTGGGGATCGGTGACCGTGTCGTCGTTACCGCTGTGTCTTACTGGCACCCACCCGTCCGGTCGAGTGGCATAGACGAACGCAGCGCTGGTGGGTTTGCCTTCCATCCACCGGCTGATCGTCACTTCGCTGGGATCCGTCTGGACGATTGCCATGTGCCATTTGTCGTCGCGCCTGAGCACCAAGCCTGCATTGGTCAGATCCAAGTTGGCACCATGCTTGTCGCACAGCTCGCTGACGGCCCGACGCATCTTGAACCGTTCCAGGACGATCTCGATCTCGACGCCCCATGCCCACAGATGGTCCTGCAAAGCCTGGCAGGCTCCCTCAGCCGTCTCGTCGCCAATGATCTCGCTGCCGGCCGCGCCTTCCCACAGGTTAATTGCCAATACGCTGTTGCCGGGCATGCAGCTCGCCCACCAACTCCACTTGCCGGTCTGTGGGTAAAACGTCCCGGCCAGCATCAGGCAACCATCCGTGTAAGAGGGATGTTTATCGTCGGGATGGTAGGTCAAGATATGCTGGCCTTTCAAGCCGGCTCGCAGGTATTCAGGTAGCGGCGCACGTGGGTGCCCGTCCGGCAGCATCGGCACAAGTTGGCCAATGCCACCATTGTCTGGCGTCTCCACTACCGCCGCCCTGGTTGGTTCCAGGTAGGCTTGCAAGGTTCGTCTTACTTGGTCGGCGTCATACGGGAAATCTCCACGCTTGACAACAACCGTCGTGTACCCCTTTTCACTGGGGGTTCTGTCCATCGCACCACCGGCTTCCAAGGACACATCATACTCGGCAGTCGTGGCGCGGAACACGCCAAAGCCGCAGTGTTCCATGCCGGCAACGCCGTGAATCGTTGGGATACCCAGGCTGTTGTCAGCCACCAGGATGATCTTTCCCTTGTCCAGCTCGCCTAGCAGGCACTCGATATCCTCGACTGTCCAATCAGGCGGCAGAACCGGCTCGATCTTGACCTCGGGCTGCTCGACCTGAGCCCCCACATGGACAGAGGCTTCGGTCTCGGTCACGTCGTCCGCTGCTGCCGTCTCGATACCGCCGCCCACCAGGGCAGCAACCTCTTCCTCGCTCAAGTGACGCTGGATGTACCATGCCATCCGACGCCGGCCCCAACGTGCACCTGCTGCGCGTAGACGTTCCAACACGTCAGGCCCTGGCTTGGCCGGGAACTTGACCCACGTCCAGTTGCGCTCATAGGCGACCGAATAGTCGCCGTTCGATGAAACGTCGGCGGTATCAACTGCCGTCGCCCGCGCCGAACGCACAGCGCCCAGGATTTCGTCCACCACCCGGCTCACGTTCGTTTGCCAAGACGTGTCGTACCTGGCGCACTTTTCCAGGCCAACGCCAGTGCCAACGATCTGCCCATCGCGCTCCACGTGCCAGGCGCGCCGCTTGGGTGTGGCCTGAAACACCGGCCAGTCGTCCTTGCTGGAACGCCGCTCGACACCATAGTCTGACGTGCTGACGCACACGACCGTGCTGGGATAGTCAGGGTGTGTAGCCACACCCTCCCAACTGGCCGGGCTCCAGTAGTCAGTCATTGGGTCAGACTTGTCCTCGTAGTATCCCCATAACTCCCATCCCCGCCGGCGCAGTTCTTCGCCGATGCGGGCAATGGCGCAGGATCTTTCAGTCCAATGCATTGACATAGTTTCACCTCCGTTAAAAGTTGAATTACTCCATTTGATACTTGCCGGGGTCACACACCACCGGCTGAACCCTGGGGCCACTCGCCGCCAGGAAAACGCTCAGGCTAAAAAGCCATCAGCGCCAAACGGGAACACACGTTTGATGCGCTCTCGTTTGACGCCAATGAAAACAAGAATCGAGAGGGCGTTTCCACCCTCTCGATTGCTCCAAAATCCCGTTCGCTGGAATTCTATTCGCCTCTATTGCTTCTCATCAACTGCACTAGAACAATGTCAGTTGCATAAAAGGCGGGGCTGCCGTTTCAACAGGCAACAGATCGCGCCAGTCTGTGTCCGCAACTGTTGATGCCACACTTGCAGCGAGCGTGTCATCCGGTAACATTGCACACGGCTGACCATCGTGTAGGCGGGATGCCGGCAGTTGCCCACGCTCTAGCCAGCCCTGAGCCTTGATGTTCTTGGCCCAGGTGTTGCAAAAGCTGGCCAGGTCGGCCTGCATACGTTGGTTCAAGACCTCAATCTGGCCGTCGTCTGTGAGCTGAGCATACACCTTGTAGCCACCCAGGTCGGCCCCGAACAGCGAGATCGACGGCTGCTGGATCTCGATCGGATACCACTCGCCGTCCGGGCCGATCCAGAAGACGACATCAGGATCGGCTATCAAGTCGCCTTCCTGCTCATGGTAGTGGGCAACCGACGCGCGATCTTTTGCCAGGAACTCGACGACCAGCGGCATATAGGATGGCTTTTCCAGGCGCAGATGCGCGCCGACTTCCATCCTCACATTGTGCTTGGCGAACAACTTGTCTACAATGTCTCGTATCGCCTTGCTGCAGCGCAGTGGCACGGACGCCGGGCACAGAGACGACACCGGCTTGGGCGCGTCAGGCAACCGGCCATCGCGGCCGGATTGCAGAACTGCAGCCTTCTGCCTGGTTTCGGCATCCGCGCACTGTTGAGCTTGTTTCCCGTCATTTACAACTTTCATTTCACGTCCTCCGTTTTTGCGCCTTGCAGCACTTGTTCTTGCGCACTGACAGATCAGTACACAGGGTACGTTAGTCCGTGCGCATCCAGGAACGCTTGCCGTGCCTCTACATCCGGCCGCCAGGTTGCGTCCAGGAAACGCACTTGCCGCAAGTAATCCGCAACCGTCGTCTGTCGCACGTCAATCGTGCCGTCGTCAAGGTTGACCGTCTCGATCATCAGAGACGGCGTACCCTGACGCACCCCTGCGAGTCCACGCTGGTGCGCTGCGTGCAGCCGAGCCGCCCAATGCTGGTGCTCGTGCCTGGCGTCCACAAGACAAAACTCGCGCCCTACCCGCCTGGCACCGCACACGGGACAAATCCCCGCCGCGATGCCGATGGCCGGGCAATGAGAGACGCCGCACGAACACTGCTCGGAGGGAATGTAACGTCCGTTCAAGACAATGTGAACGTCCGTTCCCCATTCAACCTGAACGTATCCCCCTTTGGGCATCACGGCGCTTGGCTCGGCCACGATGACTTGCACATCCTGCACTGGCCAGGTCTCGGGTGACTCGGCCACGAACGCTGCCTCCTGGTCAGCAACAACTCGCTTGCGCCTGGCCAAAGACTTGACCGGCATGATTATCGACATATGCTCATCTCCAAGTTCATAACCGCCTGGCGTATCACAGTGTCAGGCAGCGGCCGCCAGCACGGATTGCCGCCGCTCAGCCTGCTCAACAGCCCCACCTCCCGTGGCTGGTGTTGGCTGCGGTGCAGGCAAATGCGCCCATCCAGCGGCGCAAGCCACATACCTGACGTGACGTACACGTTCTGGCCGGTCGGCCAGGGTCTGGTGGTGTTTGCCAGGATGACGTGCTTGACGATTGCCATCACCACCGCCGGCGTCGTCCCGTCGCGCTCCAAGACGTGGCCGCCCACGCACTCGACGACAGGCACGTCACCGCGCCCGCCGATGTACACATCGGTCGCCACCGCCGGACCCCAACACACTGGGCACGCGAAAACCCGGCCATGCGCCCAGCCCGGAACGATGCCTGTCACGCTCCAGGCACCGCCCAAGGTGTCCCAGGCATTGGAAAAAGTAATCTCGTTCATAACCGCCTCCGCTACAAGAATGGGGGCAGGCTCGCGCCCACCCCATTGACTCAGTTTTACAGTTCCGCCAGCGGCCCCAACAAGGCCACTGCGTTCTGCAAGCCAGGTCCCAACGCGAGACCCGCCAGGACGATCAGGCCAACGATGACCACGATGGTCAGCACCAAGCCGCCCAGTCCCATATCCGTACCAGTACCAAAATCGTCACTGAACATTTTTGCCTCCGTTTGTTTTGAATTTGATTCCGTTTAGATTGCCGGAGCACACGCCGCCGGCCACACAAGTTCCTGGGGCCACTCGCCGCCAGGTGTATCGCCAAGGTATAGCCTTCAGCGACAAACGAGAAAGCAAATAGCGCTCTCGTTTGAGATTGAGGGTTAGCGATGGATGGGATCGTCGCGCTTTACTACTTGTCTTCTGGCGCGATTGGGGCTATAATTTGGGTATGGTCATGCAAACAATCACACTGAGGGTTCCAGACAGCACTTATCAGCGTGTTCAGCGTGCCTCACAAGTGGTACAAAGTCCCGCCGAAAAGATGCTGGTAGACACCATTGAGGCTGCCTTCCCTCCATTGGATGACACACCACCGGACATGGCAGGCGAAATGGCCGCTATGGCTTTGTTGAGCGACGAAGCATTGGAAAGTATTGCCCGCGCTACAATGCCTCCTGATCGCCAGCAGCAACTTGACGATTTGCTCGACGAGCAGGGGCGGGCCGAGCTAGACGAATCAGGCCAGCGTCGCCTGGCCGCTGCGATGGCAGAATATGGTCGCACTATGCTGCGCCGCGCCCGTGCTGTTGCCTTGCTGCTCAAGCGTGGTCGCCCTATTCCGCCGCTCGAACGACTTTCCCCCAGAGTATGAGCAAAGCCTACATCCCAGCCCATGTGCGCCAACGGGTATCTGCGCAAGCCCGCTACCGGTGCGGCTACTGCTTGACGTCCCAAGCAGTTGTCGCTATACCTATGCACATAGAACACATCGTACCCGAAGCGGCCGGTGGAGAATCAAGCGAAGATAACTTGTGGCTGGCTTGCCCGTTATGTAATGGTTATAAGGGAACCCAGACGCATGCGCTGGACCCTCTGACTGGCAAACGAACGCCCCTATACAATCCGCGACTTCAAGATTGGCGTGAGCATTTCGCATGGAGTGAGGATGGCACGCAGATCATAGGGCAGACGCCTACCGGGCGCGCCACGGTTGAGGCATTGCATCTCAATAACGAATATGTGGTCCCCTCACGCCGGGTCTGGGTGGCCGCCGGTTGGCACCCTCCTAAAGACAAAGATACACCTCCCAAGTGAATGGAGCATGCAGGGAGAGATTTCACTCCCTCCCTGTCCTATCCTCCTGCCAGCCCCGCAGCATAGCGCTGAACTTGGCCGGCAACCTATCTGATGAACTCCTTGCCCGTGTGCATACCCCACAACTCGCGCCCTCGTGCGCCAGGCACATAGACGAGCGCGCCGCCCATCACCTGGTACGACTCGCGCCGGGCGTATGACTCCATCGACGGTCTCTGCAAAACAATATCCGTCGCCTGGGGCAGATTGGCAAGATCATCCATCGAGATCACCCTATCCCACCGGACAATCGTCCCCATAGTGTCGTCCAGCCAGTACACAGGACAATCCTGGCGCTCGCGCTTGTTCAGGGCGTCGAGAATCACCCCGCCATAGTGGGCAATGACCAAGTACCCATCGGCATTGTCCTCATCGTCGGTCAGCGCCAATGCCTCAGGCCGGTGCTTGTACCACATCTCGACAATGCGAGCCAGAGACGAAACCCCGCAATCTTCGAGCACATAGAGTTCTACTTGTTTGGACATCTCTTCCTCACATCAGCTTGGAAATCGCTTCGTTTTCGCTGTCAAAGCGCACCGGCTCGCCATCACCGGCGATCCAGACCACCGGCATCGGAAAACGCCGCCGCATCTTGGCCGGGATCTCGAGCAGCTTGTCAACTACAATCCCAGGATCATCCGCAACGATCATGAGAATTTCCACCTGGCTTTCCATATCCCTCCGTTTAAAAAAGGGAGCATGCCTTGCGGCATGCTCCCTTGTGCATAGACAGTTCGTCGATCAAGGTCCAGGTAATTACCCTTACGCCACTTCAATGGCTAGAAGGGAATCTGATCCTCTGGGATGCTATCGAGGCTCTCGTCAGTCTCAGCGTCAGCCGTCTTGCGCGAGTCCAGGAACTGGATGGTGTCCGCGATGACCTTCCAGGCCGTCCGGGTTTCGCCATCCTTCTCGTAGGTCTCGGAGACGAAACGCCCCTCGACGGCGACCAGGCGGCCCTTGGCGCCATAGTTCAGGGTCTCGGCGGTCCGGCCGAACGCCTTGACGTCGAACCAGGTCGGCTCTTCGTCCTTGCCATTGCTGGCAGCCAGGCTGCTCCAGCCATACGCCTTGCCCTCGGCGCTGTACTTGACCTCGGGGTCTTTGCCCAGGCGGCCGATCACGACGCAGTGGGAAAACCCCACCGGCTCCTCAGAACCAGGCATCACGACGGCCTGGTAAGCGTGGACACGCCAGCGCTTTTGCTCGCCAGACGCGGTTTCGACAGTCTCGCGCACCATCTGGCCGCTGATCAGCGCAGTCACCCCTTCCGGCTGGATACCAACCAGGTCAGAGGCGTGGCTGAACAGCTTGCACTCGTAGAACTGGGTGCCCTTGCCATTGGGAACACCGACGATAACCAGCGTAATGGGTTTGCCGTCCACCTCTTTGGTCACAGGCGGCTTGGAAAGCGTACCAAGAACGACGATATTGTTGTTAACCATATTTTTCCTCCGTAAGTTATTCTGCTTCGAGGTCGTTATGACCATTGCCGTTGAACCCGGCCTTGCCCACCGGCCCGCCGTACATCATCTCGCACGCGCGGCGAACGGGGCAGTAATCGCACTCCCATAATTCTGCCGGGTCTGTCAGAATGTCTGGGATGTTGGGCTGCAGGTGAAGCCGCAGCCGGTCCTTCATCAAGTCCATCGCCTCGCCTGGAGGCATCAGCGCCACGGGAACGCGCAGTTGCACCGACATGTCCTGGTAGACGATCTCGCCCGTTTGGACCTCGACGCCGTTCTCGGCCAGCAGCAGCGCGTACAGGCTGACCTGCTGCGCGTGCCGGGGATACGGCCTCGGGGCAGCCTCGACCACGATCTCGCGGGCGACGTGTGTGCCCGCTTCGCAGTGAGGACACGAGATCATCTTGTTGCGCCAGGCGAACGATCTCTCGCGTACAAGCTCGCCGGTCTCCGGACAAACCCAGGTGCGCCAGGGGCCTGGCACGCTCTTGGTGGTCTTGTAGTCCACCAGGTGGCCACGGTCCAAGAGCACCAGGTCAGGTTGGCCAGTAATCTCTACCAGCTCGTCACCCATCGGAATCATGGCGGCCAGGCGCGTCTCGGCAAATGCGTGGGGATCGCCCTCGACGTACTGGGCGGCAATCCCGTGCATGAGCTGGCCGCGATAGGCCCACCACAACTCGGTCGGCTTGAGCCAGTAGTTGTGGAGCTGCTTGAGCCGCTCTTTGCGAGGGCAGCCCAGCAGC
>JAFGFO010000079.1 GCA_016931085.1 Thermoflexales bacterium | reverse complement strand
GGGAGTATCGCTAATCGCAACCACCATATGTGGTGGCAAATTTGGCCAAAAACCCGCAAAATGGGCATTTAGTCTAAACTCCAAATTATAAAAAGACCGCTATACCCCGATCCTGCAGGTAATCCTTGACCTGCCGGATACTCAACAGCCGGTAATGAAATACGGATGCCGCCAACAAAATACTGGCTCCACCTTGCAGAACCGCATCGGCAAAATCCTCTAGTTTCCCCGCCCCGCCAGAAGCGACCACCGGCACTGTGACTGCCTCCGAGATGGCTTTGGTAAACTCTATGTCATATCCCGCTTGCGTCCCATCGCCGTCCATACTGGTCGGCAGTATCACGCCCGCCCCCAAGCCCTCGCACTGTTTTGCCCATTCCACAGCATCTTTTCCCACCGGCCGCGTGCCCCCCGACACCACCAATTCGAATCCGGACGGCATGGCCTTGTTCCGGCGCGCATCAATCGCCACGGTAATGCAGCCCAAGCCGAACTTTTTCGCCGCCTCACTGACCAGCGCCGGACGTTTTACCGCCGCGCTGTTCATGGAGACCTTGTCCGCGCCCGCCTCGAGCAGCAAGTCGATATCCTCCAGCGCGGAGATGCCGCCGCCGACGGTGAGCGGTATCTCTATGACCGCCGAGACGTTTTTCACCCATTCGAGCCGGGTCTTGCGATTTTCGACCGTGGCGGCGATATCCAGCATGGCCAACTCGTCAGCACCTTCTCGCTGGTAGAACGAAGCATTCTCCACTGGATCACCAGCATCCCGCAGTTCTGTAAAGTGGATCCCTTTGACGACGCGGCCATTCTTCATATCAAGACACGGCATGATCTTTACAACTGTCATAATTGCTCCTCTGAATAGAATACTGTAAGGATAGCTTCCAAGGTTTCCATGAATTCTCCCTATTCTCCAGGATTCAACACTCTTTATTATACCATTTTCCGGCTACTCGCAGTACCCGGGAATTATAGCAGAGTGTTGACAAGGTCACCAAGTGCCGTTATAATGGCCGTTGCCGTTGGCGCCGGCCCGGCGGAGGGAGGGTTGGCTCGCGTGGGCCGGGCCCACCCCGGGACCAATGCCCGGCGCTACGAGGAGGATGTGTGATGGATCCAGTCACAGGAACGATGACACAAGTCCCATCGGAGGCCGAGGTCGCGGCGCGTGTCGAGACCCTCTTGGGACAGATGAGCCTCGAGGAAAAGATCGGGCAGCTCACCCAGATTGGGGGCCTGCCGTTCCTGCCGGGGCCAAAACCCGAGGACGTCATCCGGAAAGGCGGGGCCGGTTCGGTGCTGTGGGTCAACGACACGCGGCAGTTCAACGCGCTCCAAAAGATCGCCGTCGAAGAAAGCCCGTCCAAGATCCCGCTCCTCTTCGCCCTCGACGTGATCCACGGCTACCGCACGATCTTCCCCGTGCCGCTGGCCCTGACCTCGTCGTGGGATCCCGCGCTCGTCGAACAGGCACAGGCCGTGGCGGCCAAGGAGGCGCGCGCGGCGGGCCTGCACTGGACCTTTGGCCCGATGCTCGACATCGCCCGTGACGCCCGCTGGGGCCGCATCGTCGAGGGTGCCGGCGAAGACCCCTGCCTGGGCGCGGCCATGGCGGCCGCCCAGGTGCGCGGCTTCCAGGGACCGTATCTCGGCGCGCCCGATCACGTCGTGGCGTGCGCCAAGCATTTCGCGGGTTACGGCGCGGCCGACGGCGGGCGCGACTACGACCCGGTCTACCTGCCCGAAGGCCTGCTGCGCAACATCTACTTCCCGCCCTTCGAGGCCGCCGTGAAGGCCGGCGTCGGGACGTTCATGAGCGCCTACATGGACCTCAACGACGTGCCCGCCAGCGGGAACCGCTTCCTGCTGCGCCAGGTCCTGCGGGATGAGTGGGGATTCGAGGGCTTTGTCGTCAGCGACGCATTTGCCGTCGGGAGCCTCGTCACCCAGGGCTTTGCGCGCGACGGGCGCGACGCGGCCTTCCGCGCGTTGAGCGCGGGCCTCGACATGGACATGGCCAGCAATACCTACTTGCAACACCTGGCCGGGCTGGTCCAAGACGGCACGCTGAAGGAAGAGGACATCGATACGGCCGTGCGGCGCATTCTCGCCATCAAGCTTCGCCTAGGGCTTTTTGAGCAGCCCTACACCGACGAGTCCAAGCTGGCGCAGGTGGTCGCACTGCCCGAGCACAGGCAGGTGGCGCGGCTCGCCGCGCAGCGCTCGATGGTGCTGCTGCGGAACGAAGGCCGGCTCCTGCCGCTCGCCAAGAACCTGAAGGACGTGGCCGTGATCGGCCCGCTGGCCGACTCGAAGGAGGCCACGGAGGGTTCGTGGATGGTCTTTGGCCACACGCCGGCGGCCGTCACAGTCCTCGAAGGCATCCGCGCCAGGCTGCCGGGCGCGAATGTGGCCTACGCCCCCGGCCCCGAGATCCGGCGCGACATCCCCTCGTGGTTTGAGAACAACATGGACCCCACCGTCAAGAAGGCCCCGCAGGCACCCGAGCAGGCCGAGGCTGCCTTCCAGGCGGCCGTGGCGGCCGCGCGCGACGCGGACGTCGTCGTGATGGTCCTCGGCGAGAACGCCGACATGGCCGGCGAGGCCGCCTCGCGCGCCTCGCTCGACCTGCCGGGGCGCCAGGAAGAGCTGCTCGAGGCGGTCGTAGCTCTCGGCAAGCCCGTCGTCCTCGTCCTCTTGAACGGCCGCCCGCTGAGCATCAATTGGGCAGCCGAGAACGTGCCGGCGATCCTCGAGGCGTGGGAGCCTGGCAGTGAGGGCGGCCACGCCGTGGCCGACATCCTGTTCGGCGACGTCAATCCGGGCGGCAAGCTGCCCGTCGCCTTCCCGCGCAAGGGCAGCCACGCGCCGCTCTACTACGCGCGCAACCTCACGCACTCGCCCGAAGGCCACCCGATGTACAACCCGCGCTACTGGGACGGCCTGCCGACGCCGCTCTATCCCTTCGGCTTTGGTCTCAGCTATACGAGCTTCTCGATCGCGAAGCTGCAGCTCTCGGCGCCACAGGTGAAGGTGGGGAGCTCGGTGGCCGTGACGGCCGACGTGACGAACACGGGCCAGGTCGCGGGTGACGAGGTCGTGCAGCTCTACATCCACCAGCGGGCCGGCAGCGACTCGCGCCCGATGCGCGAGCTGAAGGGCTTCCAGCGTCTCACGCTCAAGCCCGGCGAGACCAGGACAGTCACATTCCAGCTTGGCCCGGCCGAGCTCGGTCACTGGAGCACGAACGCCGGCAAGTGGGTTCAGGACGCAGAGTCCTTTGACATCTGGGTCGGCGCCGACTCGCTGGCGACGCTTCACGCGGAGCTGGCGGTGGTCCGCTAAGAGCCTGTCTGAGCAGAACCGGGGGAAAGAAAGACACCATCCAGCATAGTAGGCAGCAGAGGGTGGCGAGGGGCCGTCTGTAACTGCTGGCTCATTCGTAGGCCAGCGACTGGCGGATGGTCAGACGTGCGGCGCTGCGCGCCGGCAGCATGCTGGCCAGCGCCGACAGCCCCAGCACCCCTCCCAACCATACCAGGCAGCCGCCAGGGGAAAAGACGGCGGCCAAGGGCACGCTGAGAAAGATGATGCCCACCGCGTCGGTGAACAGTTTGCTGATGGGCACAGCCAACAGTGTTCCCAGCAGCCAACTCATCAGGCCAATCACCAGGCCCTCGACGATGACCAGTTGCAACACGGCTCGATCCGACGCACCGATGGCTCGCATCACGCCGATCTCGCGCGTCCGCTCGAGCACGTTGATGCTCATGGTGCCCATCAGGCCCATGCCGCCTACCAGGGCGATCAGCCCGGCCAAGGCCAGCATAAAGCTAAGGAAAATGTCGATTCCCACGGCTTGCTGAGCACGCAGCTCGCTGCCGGTGCTCACGTTCGACACCGCAATACCCATCCCCGCCAGTTGTTCCTCTAGCTGGCGGGCGACTTGCTGGTGAGTTGAGGCATCTTGAGCAATGGTGGCAATCCGAAAATCAGTCGCCCGCCCGACCTGGCCCAAGAGCCGGGCCAGGTACTCGTAATTGGCGTAGGCAAAGCCTGGCTCGACGTCGCCGGGCAACTTGCACACACCCACCACGCGCCAGGCGTATTCCTGCCCCTGGATCTTGGTGACAAGCTCGTCGCCCACCTGGACATCCGGCCGTCGCCGGCTGATCTGGTTGCAGATGACCAGGGCGTTCGCATCTTGGGGTACCAGCCAGCGACCTGCTGCCAGGGCGGGCCGGATGAGGGTGGAATTCGCCGGCGGGGCGTAAATGATAACACCCAGGCCGAGCACCTTGTCCTCGGACAAGACCTGCCCGGCGACTACCCCCCAGGCTTCTACCCGCTCTACCCCCGGCACGCTCTTAATGACTGGCTCGATGCTCGATATGCGATAAGGGCGGGCCAGGCTGAGGTTGACGTCGGAGAGTGTGTAGCCTCTCGTTTCGTCTAGCGTAAGTGTGAACGAGGCCCGCAGATTAAAGACGGCGATAAAGAGCGCCCCACCCAGCGTCAGCGTCAAAAGCGTGAGCGCTACGCGTGTCCTGCGGCGGAAGGCGTTGCGCAGCGAGATCAGCGTAGGACGAGGGAGCAAGTGCACTTTTTCGAGCACCTTGTCGATCACGCCCTGGCCAGGCTCGCCGCTGCCCAGGCCATAGTTGCTGATCGCTTCGCGAACGGTGACGCGCGTGCCGCCCAGGATCGGCGCCAGTGCAGCCAACAATGGCGTTCCAAGCGCGACGGCCGCTTGCAAGGCTACGACATGGACGGGCATGCGAAAGGGGCCCGGTATAAAGTTCATCATCTGGCCGGCCAGCCCCACGCTGCCCAAGATGGCCACAGCCGAAAGCGGCACGGCCAGCGCCAGTGCCAGGACGCCAAAGCCGAGCGCGAGCACGAGATACATGCCCATCACTTGCGGCGTTTGCGCCCCCACCGCTTTCATGATCCCGATTTGCCGGATATGCTGGCCCAGCATGGCCGTGATTGTGTTGACGACCAAAAAAACGCTCAAAAAGACCATAAAAACCGCCATGCTGCCCTCAACCACGAGCAAAGCGCGCAGAACAAAGCTCATGGGAAACTCGCCTGGTTTGGTTATGGAGGTTTGAAAGACCTGCCGCCGGCTGGCTTCGATCTTGTCGGCCGCCGCTTGGGCTACCCTCCGGATGTGGGCCTCGCCAGCCCCGCTTTCGGTGGCGCCGCTGGCAGTGACCATAATGAGCATTTGGTTATACTCCCGCGACCCGCCCAGCCATTCCAGGGTATCGGGGCTGACAAAGACGGTCAACTGGCCCGAAAACAGAGCCGGAAACCTGGTCGCGTCGTGCACGACGCCTGCCACGCGCAGGCTGCGAGTTTTGCGGCTGGGTAGCTCGATCGTCAGCCGATCGCCCGGCCGCGCCGGGAGCAGAAGGAGACCACCGCGCTCGACGAGCATCTCGCGCTCTGCCCACACCGGGCGGTCGGTCCCGTCGACCAGGCGCAGGCAATCGATTTGCATCTCGTCCAGCGGCGGAATGGCCACGATTTGAACCGGCTGCCAGTCACCGGCCTGGCCTCGAATGCGAGCGGATAGCAGACTGCGCCCCTCGGCGCGCGCCACACCCGGCAAGCGTTGTACGGCGCGCAGCAGCTCGCTGTCGAAAGGCGTGCTCGAGATAACGGCGTGATGGGGGTTGGCGGCTTGAAAATCGGCTTGCATATCACCCTCGACCACAGCACCAAACCCGGCGATCAACCCCACCGCGAACGTCCCGACTGCGATAGACAGGATGACCAAGGCCGTGCGGACCCGATTGCCCCACAAATCTGCCCAGACTTTGCTCCAGCGTGGACCGATCATGTATACACTCCTGCGGAAATGATCAAGTATCAACGTGATTATAGCAGCCCACGGGGTGAGTTGTCATCACCTGAGGAGGTAATTTGGGGCACGATTTGAAAAACTACCCGAAAGGGCAATGAGAGGGTTTGCTTACCAAAGGGGCTGAGGAGGGTGAGGGGAATGCTTGTGGTTAATGATTCGCAAGCTGAGGAGCCCGCCGCCAAAATGGCCGTATCATATGACCTTTCTGGGTTGCCTTGGCGATGAAATAGAATCCCACTATCAAGCACACCACGGCTGTCACCACGGATTCTCCAAGGGTGCCGCCGGTCAGCCAATCCGGGCCACTGAAGCTTGCTTGCAACAATCCCTGCTCTTCGGCTATGCCAAATAGGGCTTGGGTAAAATTCCAGGCGAAATGAATACCTATTGCGAGCCACAAGCGGCGCGTGAGCACATAAGCGGCGGCCAAGAGAACCCCTGCCCCGGCAACGATCGCCAAGGGTCCGATTAGATTGACACCTGGATTGAACAGGTGTCCAAGCCCGAACACGATTGTCGAGATCAGCAAGGCTAACCAGGTTCCCAGGCTCTCTTCGATGATCTTGAATAGGACGCCTCGAAACAAGATTTCCTCAACGAAGGCGGAGATGGTAGAGGATGCCAGTGGAATGATGAGGACGGACCAATCATTAAAGCCAACCACCTTGTACGCACCAAGCACCGCCAAAACACAAACTGTAACCATGACCAATAGTGCGCCGGTGAGCATTCCGCTGCCGAGTTCCTTGAGAGCGCCGGCGGGCGCCAACTCTACGAGGCCGCGTCGCTCGACAAAGTGAACGTAGGCAGAAAAAGCTCCATAAGAGGCGAGTACGATGATAGCCGCAGCTAGCAGGGCCTTCAAGGCCAGGCCGAAGGGCAGCGAGCCTGCGATGGGTTGTGTCAGCATAACCCGGCCAAGCACATCAGTTTCTCCGCCGAAAGGCAACATGGCCAGGACGACTTGTGCTACCACAATAGAGAAACTAAGGGCGAGAAATGCCAACACGATCCTCGTTACGGGGAACTGGACGATTCGTCCAAAACGGCCGGTTGGTTTGTTGTTTTGTGAGATTGTCATGGTGTAAAGCCTTTCTCCTTCATAAAAGTTTCAACTCTCTAGCCCGGCCCACGGCCTGTGTGCGATTGTGCACGTCGAGCTTTCTATTCAAGCTCTTGAGGTGGGCCTTGATGGTGTTGATCGAAACACACAGTTGCCCGGCTATCTCCTGGTTCGACTGGCCGAGCGCGACGAGCTGCAGCACTTCTAGCTCGCGCTCGCTGAGCGGCTCGACGAGAGGAGAGGAAAAGGGGGTGGAGGGGGAGGGAGGGAAAGCTGTGGAAGTGGCTGGCTTGGGCTTTTGCATGCCGAAGGCCGCCAGCAGCTTGTCGATGTATGCTGGCGTGATGCCGTGTAAGGCGGCTTGGTGCAGCAAAGCTCCCATCGGGTCAGCCTCGTCCAGGAAAATCCGCATATAGCCTTCTCCTTCGGCCAGCACCAGCGCTCGTTCGAGTGTAGGCAAAGCCTGATCTAGCCTGGCCTGTTTGTGCAGGGCCAGCGCCTGGAGAGCCAGGATCTCGATCACGCTGCTCAGCCGTCCCCCCGCCTCGGCCGCTTCCAGCAGGCGCGCCAAAAAAGCGAGCGCGTCGTCCAACTGATCTTGGGCTATAAGCACTCGAGCCAGGCTGAGGTGTCCCGCTTCGCGGGAAAAATAGAGCGCGTCACCTACTCCCAGCCCGTTCTCCTGAGCCCAGCGGGAAGCCGCTCTCACATCATCCTGTGTGAGCCACAGGCGCGCCTGGTGCGCTGCCACCAGGGCCACCGACCAGGTTGACAGCTCGCTGGCATGCCGCCTGGCCTCTTGAAGTGTGGTCAACGCGCCGTCCAGGTCACCCCGGGCGCGCCGCACGCGTGCCAGCGTAACATAGCCGTTGACCGATATCTCCGCCTGCCCCAGCAATTGGCACAGCTTTACGCCTTCTTCCGCATAGTGAGCCGCCTCCTCCAGCTCGTTCCACTCGCGCAGCACATCTGCCAGGCCCACGTAGGGGTAACCCAGGCCTGGAAAAAGCCCCTTCACTCGCCTGGTCGAGCCTTCGACCAGTTGCAAGGCGGCCCGGTAGGCACAGGCGGCCTTGTGGAGTTGGCCCTGGGCAACCTCGATTTGTGCCCTGGCGCAACTGGTCAGCATGACGTGAAAATAATTGCCGCTGGCCTGGCTAATCGCTTTGCCTTGATCGAAAGCGCGGATGGCGTCCGCAAAATTGCCGGTATGGCCATACGCCGAGCCTAGTATCAAGACCGTCGTGGCGCGCACGCTGTGGTCTGCGGCGGGCACCTTTTCGAGCGCGTCGTAAGCCAGCTCGATCGTTTCAGGTATGGCGCCCTTGATAAAAGCCACCTGGGCCCGAATGGCCGAGATATAGCCCCGTATGCGCCGTTCCTGGTCAGAGGATAAAGCGAGGCCTGGCAGAGCTTCCTCAGCGTCTCGCAAGCGTGACTCGATCGCTGCCGCGTCGCCACCCAGGATCAATACCCAGGCGTGGACTATGCACAGCCAGGGCCGTGAGCGAAGCAATCCGTTGGGCAGCTCCTCCAACCAGCGCACGAGCGTGATCACCTCGCCGCTCTCCAATAACTCGAGCGCGTGCTGCTCCAGCAGCCTGGCTGCCCGCCCGGCATCACCGGCCGCCAGGGCGTGGTTGATCGCTTCAACCGGCAGCCCGTTTCGTTCATACCATTCACTGGCCCGACCATGCAAGGTGGGCAGGCTTTCGGCGTGTAACTTGACCAGTTGGGTGCGCAGCAACTCGGCAAAGAGCTGATGATAACGATACCAATGCCGCTCGTGATCCAGGGGAACGATGAACAGGTTGGACGATTCCAGCTTCTCGAGCAGGGCCTGGCTGCCTGACCGGCCTATGACGGCATCGCAGAGTGCCCCGCTCAGCCGGTCCAGGATCGAGCTGTACAGCAAAAAAGCCTGAACCTCTTCCGCCTCCTGGCTCAACACCTCTTCCCATAAATATTCCAAGGCGTAACGATTGCTGCGGGTGAACGCCTCAATAAAATCGCCGACATGCTCCATGTCCCGAGTGCCTCTCGAGGTGCTTGACTGCAGCGCGATTGTCGATTGCAAGGCAATCGATGCCATTTGCAAGCCGGTGACCCAACCCTCCGTCCGTTCTTCCAAGGCCCTCAAAGCTTGTGGAGAAAGTGCCAGACCGGTCGCCTGGCTCAAGAAAGCGGCCGCTTCGTCGAGTGTAAAGCGCAGATCGTCCCCGTGTAGCTCTGTCGCCTGCCCACGCGCGCGCAGACGAGCCAGGCGGATGGGGGGATCGACCCGGGTGGTGATGACCATGTGCAAGCCCTGCGGCGGAGGGGGGAGACGATCCAGAAGAAAAGCAAGCCCTTCGTGGATAGGAACTGCTTCGACCAGGTGAAGGTCGTCGAGGACGAGGACGAGCAGTTCGTCCTGGGACTCGAGCGTAAAAGACGTGATTTCGTTCACCAGCGTAACCAGGCTGGCCTCGACGGGCACCGGCTGGGGCGATTTGAACATCGCCAGGGCGTTCTGCCCCATTTCCGGCTGCACAGTCTGCAGAGCGGTGATAAAACACATCCAAAAACGCATGGGGTCGTTGTCGCCTTCGTCCAGCGAGAGCCAGCAGACTTGGGGAGAGACAGGGGAGCGGTTGGATTCCGCACAAGCTGGCCCATCTTTCTTCAGGCTTTGAACCCACTCGCTCAGCAGGGTCGTTTTGCCAAAACCCGCCGGGGCAGAGACGAGTGTGAGCTTGCGGTGGAGCCCAGCGTTCAAGCGCTCGATCAAGCGTGGGCGGGGTACCAATTCGGGTCGAATTGGAGGAATGTAGAGCTTGGTTTTCAAAAGAGGCGCAAGCATTGTGTCGCCTTTACCTTTGCGTGCGATCGCTTCGATTTTCGGATTTCTGAGGCCCGACGCCATTTCTGAATGGCACGTCAGTGAGTGTTTGGCCCAACCTTAATTTTCCTAGCGTCCTTCGCGCCTTTGCGGTAAATTCCTAGTTTTTTTCAGGAGAGTCATATTTTACGTAATCGAGATATTTGTTCACGATCTTGAAGCCAATCGACTCATACAGCCGCCGCGCCGGCGTATTCGACACGCCGGTAGAGACACACACGCGGTCCATCCCGTACGCCTGCATCCGGCGCAAGCCCTCGAGCAGCACGGCGCGCGTCAAGCCTTGCCGGCGATAAGCCGGGCGCGCGCCGACCGGGCCAAAATCGC
>JAFGFO010000078.1 GCA_016931085.1 Thermoflexales bacterium | reverse complement strand
GGGAGTATCGCTAATCGCAACCACCATATGTGGTGGCAAATTTGGCCAAAAACCCGCAAAATGGGCATTTAGTCTAAACTCCAAATTCTTAGTGTACTTGGTGTACTTTGTGGTAAAAAAGAGTTGTGGCTGAGTAGATACTCTGGAAGAAGAATTGGCGAGTTATTCATGATATGATATAATGGCACCGATACCATGAGCTGTTGTCCCCCAATATGGTGAGTATAATTCCTGCAGCGAGGATACCGGGCCTGCTGATTTTACACGAAACCCAGTATACCATCAATCGAGGTTAATAAATGAGAGGTGCAAAGAGAGCACTGGCTATTTGAAGGATTAACCTATGGAAAAGAAGACGAAAGCACAACTCGTGACGGAACTGGCAGAAGCGCGCTCTCGGCTTGCTGAATTAGAACGTGAAGCAAGAGAAAGGAGTGAAGAGCGAAGCGCCGAATTGCAGCGCGAGATGACTGAACTTGGACGAGCCGAGAAACGATGGGCGAGTGAACGCAATCTGCTGCGGGCGTTAATCGATAGCCTGCCGGATTATATATGGAGTAAAGACGCCGAGGGTCGGTTTGTGCTGGCCAATATTGCCCTAGCTCAACATATGGGAGCCGCCACCCCAGATGACCTTATTGGCAAGACCGACTTTGATTTCTATCCACAAGAATTGGCGGCGCAATTTTACGCCGATGAGCAGGCGCTTATTGCCTCAGACCAATCGATACTTGATCACGAGGAAGCCACCCAGGACACGGCCGGTAATCCAAAATGGACTCTAACCACCAAAGTGTTCTTGCGTGACAGTGAAGACAAGTTTGTTGGCTCGACAGGTGTATCCCGAGATATTACCGCGCGTAAATTAGCCGAAGCCGAGCTGGCCCGGCAAAAATACATCCTCGATACCTTTATGGAGAACATCCCCGACTCGGTCTACTTTAAGGATCTTGCAAGCCGCTTCACACGGATCAACAAGGCGCTGGCTCTCCACTTTGGGCTGAGCGACTCCGCCGAGGGGGTCGGCAAAAGCGACTATGACTTTTTCCCGGAGGAGCAGGCGCGGCCCAAGTACGAGCAGGAACAGGAGATCATCCGCACCGGCCAGCCGATCCTGAACCTGGAGGAACCGGATGGTATCGGCCATTGGGCGCTCACGACCAAGATGTCCCTGCACGATGAGCATGGCAAGACCATCGGCACCTTTGGCATCTCGCACGACATCACGGCGCTGAAGCGAGCCGAGGCGGAAATCCGCGCCCTCAACAAAAAGCTCCAGGCGGAAAACCTGCGCATGGAGGCCGAGCTGGACGTGACGCGCCGCCTGCAGCAGATGCTGCTGCCGACCGACGAGGAGCTGCGCCAGATCGAGGGGCTGGACATCGCCGGCTTTATGCAGCCGGCCGAAGAGGTGGGTGGGGATTACTACGACGTGTTGCCGTACAACGGTTCGATCAAGATCAGCATCGGGGACGTGACGGGCCACGGGCTGGAGAGCGGAATGGTGATGCTGATGCTCCAGACGGCGGTGCGCACACTGCAGATGATGGAGGTCAAGGATCCGGGCCGCTTTCTGGACATGCTCAACCGCTTGCTGTGGACGAACCTGCAGCGGATGAAGGTGGACAAGAGTGCAACGCTGGCCCTGCTGGATTATGAACTAGGGCGCACACGACTGCGCCTGAGCGGGCAGCACGAGCAGTTGATCGTGTTGCGGCGGGACGGGAAAGTGGAGTTGATCGACACGCTCGACTTGGGCTTTCCACTGGGGATCGAGAGCGGGATCGCCCATTTTGTGCGCGAGATGCCGCCGGTCGAGCTGGAGCCTGGGGACGGGGTGGTTTTGTACTCGGATGGGATCACCGAAGCAGAGAACGAGGCCAAAGAGTTCTATGGCTTGGAGCGGCTGTGCCAGGTCGTGAGCGCGCATTGGGGCGAGCCAGCCGAGGCCATCAAAGACGCAGTAGTCGCCGATGTGCAGGGGTTCATCGGCCAACAGAAGATATACGACGATTTGACACTGCTGGTGGTCAAGCAAAAGTAGCCAAGCTCCAAATAGAAACGACGGACAAATATAGAGGCACTGCACTCGAATCGCGAGTTGCTTGTCCTGGTCAGACGGCTTTGGGCTAGCGTTGGTTGGCATCCACCGGCAGACTAGCACCAGGCATTTGGGGTGTCTTTTTTGCTACGGCTCTAGCCACACCCACAACTGCACCCCATCCGTGCTGGTCTGGATATTGCCGTGCTGGTCAGTACGCAAGATCGTGCGGCCGCTCAGGTGTCCTAGCACCTCAGGCGATGGCAGGCCCCAACGATTGTCCGCGTCCACGGAGATGATCGCGATTGAGGGATTGATCGCCTCAAGCATTTCGGGTGAGTTGGCCCACCGGCTGCCGTGCTTGGCTACGCGCAAAACAGTGCTGCCAGTCCATCCTTTCGCCGGGGCGCTTTCACCGGCCAGCAAAAAGGCCACATTCCCCGATGTGATTCTCACGCTCGAGCTCTCAGTGCCAGTAATGGTCGCCGGCGCTCCCACGATTTCCAGTTCTACACCCTCGTCGAGCTGCACGCGCGTGCCGACCAGAGCCGGTACAATCTGGGCATTGCGTTGAGCGGCAATGACCTCAGACAGGCGCAGAGATACCGGCGTCTGTGCGCCATTAAGAAATGGCGTGCCCGCAGGCGCGGCACCTCCAGGCGGCGCCATAGCTGGTGGCGCGACGATCAATCCCACCTGGTAACGTTCGAGCAAAGCAATCCACGCGGCCAGGTGAGCGTCATCGCTCCGGGCGATGATCGCCACGTCGAGATAGTGATTCCAAAACGGCAGCCGCCGGCCAACGTGATCAAGGATGGTCGAAGGGTTGGCGCCGGCGTCTACAAGGATGTATCGCCCCGCAGGCGTCTGGATAAAGACAGCATCGGCGTAGTCCACGTCGAGAAAGTCCACGTGCAGCTTGCCATCGGGCAGCTTGACGAATGCCGCGACTGAGAGCGCTGCTGCTACTGCCAACCCGATTAATGCGCGGCGCAATGTGATCCTGCCAGCAAGCATTGTGCGCCACTCGGCACGCCTTTCGGCCGGCAGCGAGCACCACCATGTACATGTGCCCAAGACAACATAGTAAGCAACGACCCAACCGACATCAATTTGCCCCAGGCTGAGGCTGGCCCCTGGGATCTTACTGGCCAATTCAGTGACACCTATGGTCCAGGTGAGGAACAGCCACGCGCCCCAGCCGATCACCTGCCCCAGCGGCAGCCAAATCAGTCCGGCGATAGTGGCCAGGCCGCCCCACAACATTACGCCAGGTTGGGCAGGCAAGATCAGCAAGTTGGCCAATAAGGATACCGGCGACAGTTGTCTGAACGTGTAGGCAACGAGGGGCAGCGTGGTCACTTGAGCCGCCAGCGTAACAATCAATGCGTCGTTGAACAAGCCGGCGATTTTATGAGCACGTTCAGCAGGCAACACGCGCGCGAGAGCACGCTCAAATGCGCCTTGCAGGGGATCGGTGTACAGGATCAATCCCAGCGTGGCGGCGGCACTGAGTTGGAAGCCAATGTCCCATAACGTATTGGGAGTAAGCAGCGTCATCAGGATGGCTGCTACAAATAGCGAATTGAACGCCATACTTTGCCGTCCAAGATGCCGCGCCCACACGTACAAGACGCTCATAATCGCCGCGCGCACCACAGAAGCTGAAGCGCCCACCAAGATGGTATAGACTAACAGGCCGGCAGCAATGACGTAAAACTCGTACCGCTTGCCAAACAGCCGCGTCACAAACGCGCTCAGGAAGCCAGCCAGTACAACCAGGTTGAACCCGCTGATCGCGATGATGTGCGAAGTGCCCGTGGCGCGGAATGCATCCTGCACATTGGCCGGGATGCCGGCGTCGACACCAAGCAATATGCCGGTCAGCAGCGAGGCCTGCGGCTCGGGCAGGCTGCGGCCAATGACGGACTGGGCTTGGCGCTTGAAGGCCAATATCCAGGCAAATGGGAGAAAGCCATGCCCCTGGCTCAGGCGCTCAATCGTGAGTGGGGCATCCTCAGCATAGCGGATCTGCGAGTACACGCCTTGGCGGGCCAAATAGGCGCGATAGTCAAAAGTGTCGAACACAGGCGGAGACTCCAACGAGCCACTGATGGACAGCTCGTCTCCGTAGCGGCATTCGGGATAGCGCGGCGCGTTGACCAGCGCCAGCCCTCGTACCTGGCGCGGCGGGCTGCTGCCCAGCGCCAGCGTCCTGGCCTCGATACGCAAACGAGTGTACGTGTCGCGCACGTCTGGTTCGCCGGCCACCACCCCGACAACCGTGGCCGGCACGTTGCGATTGTTGTAGGTAGCCAGAGAGTATTCGTCAAATTGCGGCTGGGCCAGGCCATAGCGCAGCGCGCCCAACAAGGCCGCCAAGGCGCACATCGCCGCCCAGCGCGGCCAGAAGCTGCGCCAAAAAGCAGCGAGGGAGACACCTGCCAGCAGGATGAGCGGAGCAAAAGCCACTGGCGGAAAGGGCAACGTCGAGGCGAGAGTGATACCGATCAGCCAGGCGACGCCAAGCGGCACAAGCGGCATTGAGCCCACTTGAGAGTGCAAATGATTACTTTCAGGTTCCTGGACTCGCGTTTCCATCCCAACAAATTATATCTCTAATGCTCGAAAACATAAAGCGCAAGACCTCCCGACTATAGGGGTGTTAAAGTCGCCCCGAAATGAATTTCAGGGCTGATACTCCCGATGGTCGCAAGCCTGCTGAAAGCAGGCTAACGCGCCTGGGCGCGTTTTTTG
>JAFGFO010000001.1 GCA_016931085.1 Thermoflexales bacterium | reverse complement strand
TTTTGTAGGGCGGCTTTCTACGCCAAAGGCGTCCTGCGGATAGCCGCCGCGCCTGTGGCACGCTTTGCGTGGAAACCTGCCCTACGGTTGTCTCTCCAAGCTCCTAGGGGATAGGGACGCGAAACGGGAGTAAGGAGTAGGGATCAGCGCCAGACACAGAGCCATCCGTGCCTACTTCCTACTTCTTACTTCCTACTTTTTACCTTACTCGTCGCGCTCGCTGCCGATGCCGCGCGCCTGGCGAATGCGCCGGCAGTCTTCGAGAAAGTCGGCTGCTGAACGTTCCTTGCTTTCGCGTTCGAACAGGCGCACGATCGCCAAACATGCCGTATCGACCTCGGCCGGCGACAAAGAGGGATCAAGCAGGTGATCCATGACCTGGTCGAAAATGCGCTGGTATTTCTCGGAAGGCGAGTGATACGAATCGGCCAATATCACGCACGCTTGGGCAAAATGCTTGAAGGCAGTTTCAAGCTCCTGGGTCGCTGACTTGGTTTTGCCCCGGCTGCGCTTGAGCGCGATTTCTCCACGGATGAACTCGGCATAGCTGGCAAACAGCACATAGTTGTCGCGGCGAGCATACGCTTCGATCTGGTCGGCCAGGGACAACACTTCGGCCAAGGCGGTCTCTCTTTCGGTCGCGTCGTCTACCATGTCGGTCTTGACTTGCAAAAGCTCGCACAAGCGTGAGCGTGTGTAGGCCAGCCGATAATATTTATCGGTGTCCACCAGGCGCAGCAAAGAATCGCGCACGAGCGCCTCGGCTTGCTGCATGTTTTCCCACGCTGAGGCAGCATCGCCAACCTCGATTTGCTCCAGGCAGCGGCGGCGCAGCTCGCAGGCGCGCTCGTTGTTGGTATCCACGATGCCTTCAGGCACTTCCCAGGTGACGAACAGGTTGATGGCTTGCTTGTAGTAATAGTCGGCCAGGTCCGGGGTGCAGCGATAACGTGCCAGGGTGGCCAGATCCACAAAAACCATGCCGGCGTTGCGCATGTCCCCCACTTTTTTAAAGGCCGTCAACGACTTGAGCAGATATTGCTTGGCCTTGATGTGCATGCCAGTATCCAGGTAAATTTCTCCCATGGTATGGTAGCTGTAGGCGATTTGACCGGCTTCTTTCATTTCTTCGCGGGCGGTCAGCGATAGCCGGCAAAAGATTTCAGCTCGATGGACATCGCCGCGTTGGCGATAGACGAAGGCCAGGTTGTTGCGTGCAGCCGCCATCTGGCGACGCTTTTCGTCACTGTTGGGTGCCTGGTCCAATACGTCCAAAACGCGCCGATAATGCTCGAGGGCTTCGCCCCACTGTCCCTGCCGCCGGCAAATCAGTCCCAGGTTGCCTTCGAGATAAGCTAGCATGTGCAGGGCGCGTGTCTTTCGCTCCGGCTGGGTGTCTATCAAGTTCTGGATTTCCTGGCGGGAGCGCTCTCGGAAGGTGGGCACATTCTCTGGTGAAGTGTAACGAGTCAGGCTGAGCAACGCCTCGATGCGCTCTTCAGGCGAGGCAGCCGGCTCGTCCAACACTTTGACCAACAAGTCCAAGGCCTCTTGACGCCGGTTGGGGTCGCGCAGCCACAGGCGCGCGCGCTTGACCGCCGTGCCGGGGCGAACGGCGAATTCAAAGTCCTCGTTTTCGGTCACGCTGAGCAGCAGGTGGCAAATCTCGATCTTGTCGTTGCGACTGAGGGCCGCATCAAAGGCATGCATAAACAAGCGATAGCCGTGAAGCGCATCGCGTGTATCTTGGAACATCTGTTGGTACACTTCGTAATGAGCGTCGATGAACAACTCGTGATAGAGTTGCTCGGCCTGCATCACCGGGTCATCCTGGCAGCTTGTCTTGTAATATTCGGCCAGCACGCTGCGACTCAGGCGCAGACGAAGCGCCAGCCCTGCCTGACCTTCGAGCAGATAGTTGCACACCAAGCGGCGAGCGTGGTCGTGCAACTGGTATTGGCCAGAGGGACGGTACTTGATGAACTGGAAGCTGCGTAGATCTTCCAGGGTCTTGTGGGCTGTCGGCACGTCTAGGGCTTGTGTGTCGCCTTCAGGACTGCCAACTGCCCCAGATAGGGCCGGGTAAACCTGGCAAAAGATTTCTTCATTGAAACGGTGGTACAAGTGTCCCATACACAGGATAGCTGCGTTGGAGAGTTCACCCAGGTCAGCGAAACGCTGCACCAGGGAGCGAGCGTATTGATCGCTGGAAATTCGGCTCAATTCTTCCAGGCTGACGTCGTGCGCCAGCCAATCGGCCGTTAGCGCTAACAAGATTGGAACGCCGCGCGCCAGTGACCACAGATCGGCTATCTGCTGCTCGTTCAGGGCCTGTGGCAACTGGCTGGTGGCGAAAAAGCTCTTCGCCTCGTCAAGCCCAAAAGAGTCCAAGATACACGGATAGAACTCGTCTTCGCGCTGGGCGGGAACGACCAGCCGGTCCCGCCCGGCCACCACGGCGATGACGTTGGGCATATCACACAGCAGATCCTCAATCAACCAGTTTTGCAAGCTGAGCGGCGCTTGCTCGCAGGTGTCAAAGAACAAGACCGTCTTGATTTGATGCGCGTTCAACTGGTCTTGGGCGAACTGCTTCAAACTCGTTTTGAACAAGCTGACGGCTTCTTTTAGGTATTTTTCGCCAATGCCCACCAGGTGCATACCAGGCTCAGTGTCGGTTGCTTCCAGGAAGGACACAAAGTAATCTGGGTACTGCTCAAACAACGCACGGGCGATGTCGCGCATCACTCGCCGGGGGCTGTGATAGGCTAGCTCGTAAAAATCAATCAATGGGCTATACGCTGCTCCGTGTTGATCGCACAGGCTCTGGTAGTAACGCAGCAGCGCTGTTTTGCCCATGCCGCCTCCCCCGTACACATTGAGGATCCAATGCCGGTCGCCCTCGTACAACAGTAAATCCTCGAACGCCTGAATCTGGCTCAGCCGGCCGATAAATTCTCCTGGTATACGCTCCATACCACCTCCTATTCCGAAAATAAATCACGACGCCTTGCGCACGAATAGTCGAATCTCACAAATGTCTTTTGATAGTCAACCCGATTCGTGTCATCCGCTTCGGAGCCCCGAAGGGGGCTATCGTCAATTCGTGAAATTCGTGATTAAAAATTTTCGTCGTCGGTGTAGAACGACTGTTCATGAAATCTACTTGGATGTCAGGACGCGCACGATCGTGCCTTGTGCATCTGCCAACACGTAGACAATCTGCTGTAACAGGCGATCCTCGTACACATAGGTGTAACTATACTGGGCCGGCAACGCGGATGGCCGCCCCCCCATCTGGCTTGCAATCAACGCACGCTCTGGCCGCACCACAGCCACCTGGGGACGAATATCGTGCGGAATGCAGGAAAAATGTTGGCGAACAAAAGGGCCAACGTACAGTCTTTCTACTTCTACAGGTGACAGATGGGCAGACTCGGGTAACGACATCTCGCATCACCTTCGAAATGGCACCAGAGTTGGGTCACCGAACAAGATGAATTCGATCACGGTCTTGCGGTCGAAATTGTCATGGGCCGGATAGTCGAGCTTGGAGCGCTTGAGCATCTCGCCCACACTCAGTTGGGTGCTGCCATTTATATTGTGGTGTATTTTTTCAAAGAACAACTGGGTCAGGCGGTCGGCGGCTTGAAGCGAGTGAGAGTTGCTGCAATAGGCGGTGGCGCTGGCGCCAATGTAACATAATGCCCCTTGCGTGAGAAAACGCAGCGCTACGTTGCTGTCTTCGCTCGAAGCCAGCGAGGCGCTGTAGCCCGCTTCGCTGATGACCCACGCACCGGACAGGCTGGGAATGATCTCGGCCTCTATCACTGGAAGATGAGTTTGCAGGCAGCCGTGCGGGTCCGGGGCGAGATGGCCATGGCCGTACCAGGCTGTGTTGGAGCGCGTGCCGTGCACGTTGTAATAGTGCAGGTTGTGAGCTTCCAGCCAGGCTGGCGCGATGCAATGGTCTGCACAAGATGGGGCACAGGCCGGGAGAGCGCAGGGTGGGCTGTCGTACAGCGAATTGCCGGAAAAACCAAAGACTTGCCTCGACTGCTCGTGCCAGGCTTGCGAACAAAGCCCGAATGGGGCGGGGACGGCCGGTCCTGCACTGGTGTGATAGTTAGCCGCCAAGCTTAACAGACCAGGCAGCAACTCAGGATGGCCCGGCCCACCGTCAGGCAGGCGTCCTACCGGACATTCGGGCTTGTACAATACATTGTGCCGGTCGAACGCTACGTATGGATCGTCGGACAGGATGGTTGTATCCCTGTCGGCCGGAATCAAGAACTCGGACGAACGAACCGGGTAAAAAGGCACCACCTTGGGACCGCCCAGGATAACGACCGCGTCAGCCGGTTTGCGATTGAGACAGGTCAGGCGCTGCTTGAGCGCGTGGGGAAGGTCGGCTCCGGGCAGCTCATCACAGAGGATAAAAGGCTCTTCAATGATGATACCTTCTGCCGCCAGTGCGTTTTCCCAGGTTGCAACAGCCGCTAATAAATTGTTATAATACCCTCCGCCGTACAGTGTGTCCAGCCGCTCGCGGTTGGTAACGATACGCACCAATCGTGTTTGCATCAAGATCCTCACTTGCAGGGGGCCAAGAGACCCTCGATGAGCGGCCTGGATGCTGGCGCTGGCGCCAGGACGCTCTCGATGCAGCCGTCTCTCGGGCAAGAGCATGCGACCAATTCTCGATTGTTAACTATACACCTTTTTGCTCAATTTGCCAAACGGCAGTTCGGCAAATACGTTTCAGTTTGGGGGCAAGTGCCTCTCGACCAAGCGATACCTCCTGTGCTGTTCGGTAAAGCCAAATTGCCCAGGCTCCCCAAGTTGTGGTATACTATAGCTTATAAACCGAGTTTTTCCTCTGGCTTGAGGGTGAACAAGCTTGCACGAAATCCGTTCCGATCGAATCAAGACGGTTATATTGTTCGGCGTGTTGGCCGTTGCGCTCAGCCTGGCGGCATGCCGGCGCTTTGGTCCAGGGGTTCAGGTGCCAGGCACACCGGCCGCAGATGCCGAGTCTGCCCCTGGCCAGCGGGAGCCGCCGCCGTTGAATCCAACTGAGGAGCAAGCTGTGCGGCAATCCGCGCAGGCCGAGATCGAGCGGCAGAGCCGGCCCGGTGATGGGCTGGAAATTATCGGCATCCGCGGTGAGGCCGATTGGGCCGTGATTGACTGCCGCCCGCCGGCAACAAGCGTCTCGACCGAAGGGGCGATCTTGCTGGGCTACCGAGACGACGCGGGAGCTTGGCAGATTGCCTATCCAGGCACGGCCGAGTTCAACAGCCGCTTGGAGCGTTTGCCCGACGCGTATTACCCGGCCGAGCTAAAAGACTTTTTCTACAGCGCGGCTGCCCCAGCCGAGGATTCGAGCGGCGTCTACAAGCTTCCCTACGCCAGCGGCTTGAATGCCTTGGTGACGTGCACGGATTGCTACGCTGGTCACGACCCGGCGATCGACTTTCTCGTCTTGAATGGCCAGGCCGTGGTCGCGGCAGCCGCCGGGACGATCGAGGCCATCGTCGCGGACAACACCGAGTGCTGCTGCTCGTATAATTGCTACCGCTGCAACAACCAGGTCATCATCCGGCACCCCAACGGAGAACAGAGCCGCTATTTTCACCTCTCTACCGGCAGCGTTCCAGGCGAGCTGCAAGTGGGGACGTGGGTCCGGCAAGGACAGCCGATTGGCAGCCAGGGGGATACGGGGTATTCGTGTGGCACGCGCGGCCGCTACGAGGTGGGCTGCGCGGCAGGGAAGGTGTCGCCTGTGGATGGGCGGCGTTGCGGCACGCATATCCACTTTGAAGTCCGCTCGGCCGCTGGCGACAAGATCAGGCCGCGCTTCCAGGACGTGTGGGAACGCTATGGCACGTGGTACGTGTCGCAAGATGAGCGCTACGTCTCTGGCAATGACGATGCGCTTCCGCTCGATAGCTCGCCGCCCGACACGACGCTCGTTTCCGCACCCACCGGCTGGATCAGCGCGACTGTGGCCCAGTTGAGCTGGATCGGCTTGGATGAGCAGACACCGCTTGCCGATCTTGTGTACAGCTTCCGCCTGGAAGGCTATGCCGATTGGTCAGACTGGTCGAGCATGACCAATACCACCTGGTATAACCTGCCCGGCGGCACGCACACCTTCCGCGTGAAGGCCAGAGACATCGCCGGCAACGAGGACACTTCCCCGGCCACGCGTGACTTTGGCGTGGACCTCAGCCCGCCGCAACCCCCCCCCATCGTCCTTGGCGGCTATGATTGCGAGAATGTCTGGAATAACGTGTGGCAAAACACCTGCTCTGACCCAGCTTTCAACTGGACAAGCTTAGAGGCGAGCGATTATCACTTCTACTGGGGTCCTGTGTCCGACGGCGCGCCGACCGTGTGGACGAGCGCCACGAGCTACGATCCGACCGCCATCGCCCGCACGCGCGGCTATGGCAGTTATTATCTCAACGTCACCGCCCGCGATAGCCTGGGCCACGAGTCCAGCCCGGCCACCTTCGGCCTGCGTTACGATGGGAGCGTGCCAACCGTTAGCCTGCGCATCGAGGGCGGCCTGACCACCACGGGCCAGACGGCGGTCGTGCTCGACTTGCCCGCCGCCGATGCCGGCAGCGGCCTGGACAGCGTGCGCCTTTCCAATGAAGAGCTGCTGTGGTCCGACTGGCTGCCTTATACCGGCACGCTTGCTTGGGAGCTGCTGCCGCTCGATGGCCACTCACTGCTCGTTTACGGCCAGGTGCGCGACAGGGCTGGTAACCTGTCCGAGGTGAGTACCGACACGATCCGGCTCGAAATGCAGTCGCCCATCTCGACGCCCGTTCCCACGCCTGCCCCTTCGGCTGGCTCGATCCTCACCCCGCAGGTGAACAGTTTTGGCATAGTCATCAATGCGGATATGACCTATACCCAGGATGCCCAGGTCGTGGTTCGCGCCTGGGCGCCGGAGGTGACGCACATGGGGCTTGGCAATGGCGCACCATCTCTGGATGGCACACCATTTCTTGATGATGCTCTGATTTGGAGTGCTTTCCAGGTGACGAGTACCTGGACACTCTCGACAAGCGGTGGCCTGTCCGGCCTCTGCCGGGTTTACAGCCGCTTTCGTGACGCGTCCGGCGCTGAGTATGGCCCTTATTTTGACGATATCGTCTACGACGGGCTTGCTCCCGCTGGCAAAATTATGCCCGCCGGCGGCGGGGTCACCCTGTGGTTGGATGCGTGGGACGATTACAGTGGCGTGGACCAGATGCGGCTGAGTGGCAGCCTGCCCATCACACTGGCCAGTTGGCAGCCCTATACCAGCAGCGTGGCGTGGCCGCTGCCGGCTATTAGCGTTTCCGTTCAGTTTCGCGACCGGGCCGGTAATGTGTCGCCCGTTTACAGCAGCGCGGCCATCTGGCGCGTTTACCTGCCGGTGGCTATAAAATAGCCCATCATAAAATAATGGAGCGTTTACCGCTTCCCTGCGCGCGGCGCGAGCGCCGCCGGGCGGCAGCCGCCGGCGCGACGAGCACGGCCATGGCTAATGCCGCCGAGCCGCACAACCCGCCAGGGGGCGTGTCGCCCGAAGGCGGCACGGGCGTTTGAACTGGCGGCGGGGTCAGTGTCTGGCCTGGCTGCGGGGTGGCGGCCTGGCTGACGGCGGTAGCCTCGGGGATGTCCGGCACTGGTACGCGCGTGGGCGGGATTGTCAACGGCTGCCTTGCACCCGGCACGACCTGGTAGGCCTGGCCATCCAATACCACCAGCACCTCGCTCCCCTGCGCAAAGTAACGCCCCAACTCAGGCCGCGCGCTGACCAGCTTGAAATAATCGTCGCTGCCAAAACCGAGTTGTACAGCTGTCATCTTGGAAGAGTCGAAGGCGGTGTCAGTCCACACTTGGCCCTGTTGGACAAAGGTCTTGGCCCCCACCGTGCGGATTTGCTGCGCCAGGCTCGTGTCTTGGCCGGGAGCGCTGTAGCTGGGCGACTGCTCGGCATCGTACAAGCGCTGCTGGCTGACCGAGGCTTCGACGGCCGGCGCGCCTACCCCACCACCGTCCGCGCCGCCCAGGCCGGGCATCAGTGACGGTAAAGCCTGGAGCTGCTCCTCGACGATCTTTTGGCGGCCCGACTCGGTCAACGCGTGTTCCTCGGTGACCAGGAACGAGGTGTAGGGTGTGACGATGCCGTACTTGACGGCCAGCTCGACGATCTGCTGCACCATTTCCTTGCTCTCGCCGTGCAGGCGGATCTGGGTCAACAGGTAGCCGATCTTGCGCGTGGCCCACAGGCGCGGGATAAAACTGGCGCGCTGCGCCCCCGTCGAGTCGAGCGGCACGGCCCCCGGCAGCTCGTAGCTAAAGCTCTGCACCTGGCCGTTGAGTGTCCCCTTCAACGTGATCCGCTCGACTAAGGGGTGTCCCACCTGGATTTGCGGCTGGTAACGCCCCACCAGCACTAGCTGTGTGCCAAGGAAGAGGTCCGGCAGCGGTGCCGGATAAGCGTCGTAGACCACCCAGTCGCCAAAGTCGATCTCCAGGTCGGCCAACACCGGCGTAGAGACCTTGGCGTAAAAGGCGCTGACGGCCTCGTCGATGGCTTGGCCCGGCCGCACGTAGGACGTGACGCCGCGATTGTCGGCCGACAGTGTGTCGAGCAGGTAGGTGTTGACGTCATCGCCTAAGCCAAAGGCAAACAGCCGCACGTTGGGCCGGATGGCTTGATTGACGTTGGCGATGATCCCGTCTGCCTTCGTCACGCCGGTGGTTGGGATGCCGTCGGTCAGAAAGATCAGGATGGTGGGGCGTTCCTGGTCGGCACTGGCCAGCGCTTCCAGCAGGGCTCGATTGATGTCGGTGTTGCCCATCGCGCTCATCCGATCGACAAAGTGCTTGCCTGCCTCGCGCTCGGCCGCCGGACGCAGATCGGGGGCGTAACTCTGCACGTCGGTTGAGAAGCGCACGACGTTGAAGCGGTCCTCAGCGTTCAGGTGATCGAGGACGTAGCGCAAGGCCGCTTTGGCCTGGCTGATTTTCACCCCGTCCATCGAGCCGGAGGTGTCGATCACGGCAATCACGTCCTTGGATACGATTTGGCTTTCGTCCACCTCCACCTTGGGCGCGGCCAACAGCACGAAATAGCCGTCTTGGCCGTCTTCGTTATAAGTGATGACGTTGAGGCCGATCGTGTCCTGCGACACCGAGTAGTAAAGCTCGAAATCCTGGTCGGGCTTGACGTTGGCGGCTTCGTAGCCCACTTGAGCCTCGAAATCGCCGCTGCGCGAAACGGCCACCGGGTGGCTGGGTGAGTAAATGGCCTTCATGGCGTCGTTGGACGTGATGTGCGCGTCGACGCTGACCTGTTCGATCGGACGGGCGCTGAATTTCTCCGTGTTCAGCGGGTACACGTAATGGATCAAGCCCCCCTCGGCTGGCAAAATCTGGCTGTACTCCAGCTCGATCCGGCGCTCGCCGCCGGGCGGGATGGGAAAGATGCTGGCCTGGAACGCGCCCCGGTCGACGTACTCCAGCAAGGCCGGGTCGCGTTGGCTGCGCACGATGTCGTCGTAAATGCGGCGTGCCTCGTCGCGACTCAGCACCTTGCCTTCGATTTTTTGGCCGTCTACCCACATGTCAAAACGACTGATAGCCGCGTCGTGGGGTAGGGGGAAGATGTAAATGCCTTCCACCTCGTAAGCCTCGTCGTTGACAAAGACCTGGTCGACGTGGGTGAGCGCTATCTGATCGTCGATCGTCACCGTGACGCGGTGGTACTTGATGGACAGCCGCACCGGTTGAGCTTCTGGAACGGGTGGGCACCAGGGGCGCGGCGGCAGGCGCGGCGGCGGGCAATCCAGGCAGGGCTGCTCCTCGAAACACGGTGGGTAGGGGATGATGATGCCGTCGGCCGCCGCCGGCGTGACCCAGGCCAGGCTCAGGCCGAGGGCGAGGGCGGCCATGGCCAGGCGTGAAACGTGAAACGTGAAACGTGAAACGTACTGCATTCTTCACCTCCTGCCTTAACGACGGCAGGCAGGTGTTAAATGTTCCGCCGCAAGCGGAGTATGCCCACAAAGGCCAGCAGATTGCCCACTATGCTGGCTAAAATCAGGTAGACCATCACGTGTGGACCGCTGGTCTCGATCACCAGCCCCACCAGCCATGGCAGTATCATGCCCCCAAAGCTGTCGCCGAGCAAGATGAGGCCGCTGGTGCGGGCGGTCAAGTGGAGCGACTGCCCGGCCAGGGTGAACCCGCTCGGCCAGACCGGCGCCATGCAAAAGCCCAGCCCCACCGCCGCGACCCACAGTAACAAGCCAGACGACGGCATGGCCGCCAGCAGCGTGAGGATGGCCAGGCAGGCCGCCAATGCCGCCGGTACGATCTGACGGGGAGTGAAGCGAGTCGCCGCCGGGATAGAGATCAGGCGGCCGATGGTGAACGACAGCCAGAAGGCGGAGCTCAGGTAGGCTGCGCTGACCGCGTCGGCCAACTGAAGCGTGACAGCGTAGGTATAGACCCAACCACCGAACGTGATTTCGGCGCCGACGTAAAAGAACAAGAACAGGGCAGCCACCAAGACAAGCGGATAGTTCACGCGGCCATTGCCACGGCTGTCCCTGCTCGCCCCCTCGGAAGCGTGCACGGGCTGAGGGCTTTCGCCTAAAGTCAGCATGTGCGCCCCGGCCAGCAGTCCCAGGACCCCCAAGACCCAATAGCCCCAACGATACCCACCCTCCAGGGTGATCACCTGCGCCACCAGGAAGGGCGACAGAAAAGCGCCCAGGCCGAAGCAAAAATGCAGACCGTTCATATAAGGCCCCACTTTTTCCTTGTACGTCCAGGTCAGCAGCGTGTTCGTGCCGGTGTTGCTAAAGCCGTCCGCAAAGCCCTTGCAGGCCAGCACGGCCAGCAGCAGCCAGAGCCAGGGTATGAAAGGGATCAGGAGGATCAGCGCGGCGGATGCCAATTGAGCCAGTCCCAGCACGGGATGCCCGCGTGCCCGGTCAAAGATTCGCCCGCTGATGCCCGTCCCCAACGCATAACCGATCGCGCCGACCAGGAACACCAGCCCCATGTCCCCGATGCGAGTGTGGGTTTGGCTGGCCAGGGAGGGTAGTGTGGGGCCGGTCAAGCCCGTGCCCAATCCCAGGTAAATGAGCAGGGAATAGTAACCCAAGGTGTGGTGCAGGGCGCTGTTGCGCTTGAGTGTCAATAGCTGTGTCACGTATGCCTCCGTGTCATAAACTGCGTAAAACCTCCAGGACGACCAAAACTTGGTTTCTCGTTGGAAACGCCATGATAACTCAAAAATGCAAAAATTGTAAATTTGCTTCTGAGGCTCTTCGTAGTATAATTTAGCTAGGGAGACCAAGCGTTAACAATTAACAATTAATAATTAATAATTAACAATTGAATCCGCAATTTGTCAGTATCGGAGAGAGACAATGTCAAACCATGTCGATGGACCCAAGCTGGCCCGCCAGGCGGTCAGCGAGCGTTCCGTGGCCACGGTGGAAGCCTTCAAGCGCGCGATGGCCGACCACCTGTACTATACCCGCGGCCAGGCCGCCTACACCGCCAGCCTCAACGATGTCTACATGGCCCTGGCCTATACCGTGCGGGATTACTTGATGGGCCGCTGGCAAAAGACGGTCGATGCCTATTTTGAAGCGGGCCCCAAGTTCGTTTACTACCTGTCGGCCGAGTACTTGATGGGCCAGCAGTTGGCGCAGAACCTGCTGTATACCGGCACCACCGAGGTGGCCCGCCAGGCCCTGGCCGAGTACGGTTTCGACCTCGACCAGATCATGGCCCTCGATGCCGAGCCAGGCCTGGGCAACGGCGGCCTGGGCCGCCTGGCAGCCTGCTTTCTCGACTCGCTGGCCACGCTGGATATCCCCGCCGCCGGTTACGGCATCCGCTACGAGTTCGGCATTTTTAAGCAGTCTTTTAAAGATGGCTGGCAGGTAGAGAGTCCCGACGAATGGCTGTACTATGGCAATCCTTGGGAGTTCACCCAGCCGGACGACATGGTCGAGGTCAAGTTTGGCGGTTACACCGAGCACTACACGGACGAGGCGGGGCGCTTTCGCGTCCGTTGGGTGCACGCCCAAACGGTGCTGGGCGAGCCTTGCCACACCTTGGTGCCTGGCTACAAGACCGGCTCGGTCAACATGCTGCGCCTGTGGCGGGCCAGGGCCAGCAAGGAATTCGATTTTCAACTGTTTGACGTGGGCGACTATGCCCGCGCCGTCGAGCAGAAAACCTACTCCGAAAACATCACCAAGGTGCTCTATCCCAACGACAACACGCCCCAGGGCCGGGCCCTGCGCCTCAGGCAGCAGTACTTTTTCGTGTCTTGTTCCCTGCAAAACATCGTCAACCTTTTTTTGACCTTCAACCAGGGCTGGCAGCAATTCCCCGAGAAGGCCGTGATCCAGCTCAACGACACCCATCCCACGATCGCCGTTGCCGAGCTGATGCGCCTCATGCTCGACGAGCACGGGCTGAGTTGGGGAGAGGCCTGGGACATTACCCAACGCGTGTTCGCCTATACAGTCCATACCCTGCTGCCGGAGGCGCTGGAAAAGTGGCCGGTCAGCCTTTTCGAGCAGTTGCTGCCGCGCCACCTGGAGATCATCTACGAGATCAACCGCCGCTTCCTGGACGAGGTGGCGCAGCGTTTCCCCAACGATCCGGAGCGGCTCAGGCGCATGTCCATCGTCGAGGAGGGGGCTGAGAAACAAGTGCGCATGGCGCACCTGGCCGCCGTGGGCAGCTTTTCTATCAACGGCGTGGCCGAGTTGCAGACCGAATTGCTCAAGGAACGCGTCCTGCACGACTTTTACGAGTTGTGGCCGGCCAAATTCAATAACAAGACCAACGGCGTCACGCCGCGCCGCTTCGTCCGCCTGGCCAACCCGCGCCTGGCCAAGCTCATCACATCCAAGATCGGCGAAGAGTGGCTGGTCGATCCCCAACAATTGGAGCGGCTTGAAGCGTATGCCAAGCAGGCCAGCTTTTGCCGGACCTGGCGGTCCATCAAGCGGCAAAACAAGGTCGATCTGGCTGCCGTCATCCTTGAGCGCACCGGCGTGCGCGTCGAGGCCGACTCGCTGTTTGACGTGATGGTCAAGCGGCTGCACGAGTACAAGCGCCAGTTGCTCAAGGCATTGCACATCGTCACGCTTTACAACCGCCTCAAGGCCGACCCTGACCAGGACATCGTCCCACGCACGTTCATCTTTGGCGCCAAGGCTGCCCCTGGCTACCAGGCTGCCAAGCTCATCATCAAGCTGATCAACTCGATCGCCGAAGTGGTCAACGGCGACCCTGACGTGCGGGGACGGCTCAAGGTCGTCTTTTTGCCCAACTTTAACGTGACCCTGGGCGAAAAGATCTACCCGGCGGCTGACCTGAGCGAGCAGATTTCGATGGCAGGCAAAGAGGCCTCGGGCACCGGCAACATGAAGTTTGCCCTCAACGGCGCGCTGACCGTCGGCACGCTCGATGGCGCCAACATCGAGATCCGCCAGTTGGTGGGGGAGGAAAACTTTTTCTTGTTTGGACTGACGGCGGCCGAGGCGGCCGCTTTGAAGGAAAATGGCTATCGCCCGTCAGAGTACTATCACCGCTATCCCGAGCTTAAGCAGGCTATCGGCCGGATTGCCTCGGGACATTTTTCCAACGGCGATGCCGAGTTGTTTCAGCCAGTCGTGGATTCGCTCTTGTTACACGACGAGTACCTGGTGCTGGCCGACTACCCGTCCTACATCGAGCGCCAGGATGAGGCGGCCTTGGCTTACCGGGACCAGGCGGCCTGGACGCACAAATCGATCCTCAACACGGCCCGCTGCGGCTTTTTCTCGTCCGACCGCGCCATCCAGCAGTATTGCCAGGACATCTGGAAGGCCAAGCCGCTCAAGGTCGCGTTGGAGTAGGTGCGACGCACCTTGGAAGGTGCGTTGCACCTGGCTATTATTACCGTGCCACCCACCTGACGGCGTCGAAGGCGATCAGGCGCGTCAAGCGCCGCTCGCCGGTGATGTCATTGAGCGAGACGTAATCGTCACGTGTCCCACGGAAGCGATAGCTGCCCAACGATACCCACTGGCTGCCGCTGATGGATTGGTCCACAACGCGCCTGGTGTAGCCGTCGGCGTGTGATATCCAGTAGACAGCGTTCGATGTGGTGGTGTAGCGCTCGGGAATAAAGGCCAGCACCTCGTAGGTCCCGGCCGCCAGCTCGGGATACCAACGCGCCCAGTTGTAGTTGGAGTGGGCCGCGTCGTTGTTACGCGTCCACGTCAAGCTCCCGCCGTAGCCTTCTTGGACCGTGCGCCAGCCGCTGGCCGAGCCACCCTTGACGAAGCCGGGATCGGTGTCGTCGACGGTGACGCCGCCGGCCGGCGGCGTGCCGCTGGAGGCCCACGACAGTCGAGCGACCGCCGAGCCACCGTTCTCGTAATAGTCCATCTCAATCGGGATAGCGCCGCCAGGCAAATAGATATCGCCTGTATAGGTCCGGGCGGCCTGGTCGTACCAGGCATCGATCAGCAGGTGCCCGTTGACCCACAGCCGCCCCCCATCGTCCACCGTCATGCTGAAGCGATACGAACCGGCCGGGAGAGTGAGCGAGCGTGTCCAACGCGCCGAGAAGCGCTCGGCGTTGACGATGCCGGCCGCTGGCGAGCCGGCTCCCCAGTCAAAGTTGATCTGCGGATCATCGCGTATCAAGACCGGGTTGCCGGCTGGACTGGTCGTGTTATAGTACTCGCCACGCCAGTTTTGGATGGCAGGCGCTTGCGGCGCCCAAGACAGGCGGGCCACCGCCCCCCCGCCGTTCTCGTAGAACTCGACCGTGACCAGGCGATGGCCCGTTCCCAAGCTCTGGTCAGCCGTAAATGTCGTGGGGGCATGGTCGTTCCAGGCGTTGATGATCAGCTTACCGTCCACCCAAACTCGCACACCGTCGTCGCTGGTGGCTGTGAAACGGTAGACGCCGGGCGTTACGTCGATGTAGCGGGTCCAACGCGCTGAAAAACCATCCGCGTTGACGATGCCGGGAGCGGGAGAGCCGCTACCCCAGTCATAGTCCAGGTTGCTCTCGCCGCGCTGCAGGACGGGAGTGCCGGATAGGCTGGTGTTGTTCCAATACGATGCGTCCCACAAGGGAGCGGTGTGTTGAGGGGGGGGCTCTTGAGCCAGAGCCGTGCCGGCCGATGTCAACAGAATGGCCAGGCTGGTCAAAAAACACGTTAACCTAAACATCGTTTAACTCCTCACTAGTCTTAGAAACCGAGTTTTTTCCTCCCCCTGGGGGGCGCAAGGCAAACCTCCTACGCTTCGCTTGGAGGTGCTTTGCAAAAAACTCGCCTTCTAACCCTGGGCTATTCCGATAGCCCGTTAACATGACGGTTGTGAGGGGACAAAAGTTCCTGGTTAAAAATCGTACTGCGACACGACGTCGTCAAGCTCAACGGCCAACTTGTTGAGATCCTGGGCAGCCTCCTCCGCCGCGCGAGTGCTGGCCATGCTTTGCTGCATCGACTGGTTGATTGTTTGCATCGCTACCACGACTTGTTCGATGCCAGTCTGTTGTTGTTGGCCGCCGGTGACGACCTGGGTGGCGAGCTGAGCCGATTGGTTGATGACCGCGCTCAATTTCCCGATGGCCTCTTGCGCTTGGGCGGCTAATTGCACGCCTTCGCTCACGCCTCGAGTCCCCCCCTCGGTAGCGCTCACTGCTGCGCTGGTAGCTCGTTGGATATCGAATAGGATGGCCTTGACCTGGTCTGTGGCCTGCCTGGACTGCCTGGCTAGCTTGCGCACCTCGGCGGCCACCACGGCAAAGCCCTGACCGTGTTCGCCGGCTCGAGCGGCTTCCACAGCCGCGTTCAAGGCCAGTACGTTCGACTGCGAGGCGATTTCGTTGACGGTGGTGATGATCTCGCCGATTTCCAGGGTGCGCTCCGACAGGGCCAGAATGTTCTCGGCAATGCTCTTGACACCCTTTTGGATGTTTTGCATGCTCTCGATCGTATCTTGCATAGCGCGTTGGCCGGCGCGCGAGACCTCGATCGTGTGCTGTGAGGCGCTGACCACTTCTTGGGCGCGCTGGGTGGAGCGCTCCAGGAGTGTCTTGATCTGGTCCATCGTGGTCGTGGTCTGCGCGATAGCAGCCGCTTGATCGTTGGCCGTGGTGGCCTGCTCCGAGGTGGCGATCAGGATGCCGGTAGTGGCAAAGTTCAGGCTGGTCGAGGCATCGCGAATTTCGGTCACCATATTTTCCATGCCGGCTACCATGTCGTCAAGCTTGTGCCCTAGCCTGAGTAGATCGTTGTCTTTGTGTTCCCCAGGCGTGTCGTGAGCTACACTCAGCCGGAGAGACAGATGGCCTTGTCCTACCTGGGTGACATAATCGTCGTATTGCTGGATGGTCGTCCGTAGGCGCGTGTTGTGCCGCTCCAGTTGGGCGCGGATCGCTTGTAGCTCACGATTGCTGTCTTCTAACGCCTGCTCGTTGAGCAGGCTGCGCTCAAGCGCCCGCTTGGCACTGCCGAGGGCCAAGCCCAACAGCATCGCTGTGGAGCAAAAAATTCCGACATAGGCTAGCCAGTGTATCACGCTGCTCGAGGTATAGAGAATGGGCGGCAGCCAGCCTGCGATTTCGGCCTGGAACAGGCCAAACATTGCCAGGATGCTGAGCGCGGTAAAGACGAACGAGGCTCGCAGCCCCATCAGCAGGCCAGCCGTGATGATGACGACCGCGTAGGCGCTGGCGATCGGCGCGCGGATGGTGCCATTGAAATACACCGTTGCCGTAACGTTTACCAGGAGCAGGATCGCCAGGCTCAGGCTGACTTGCTGCACGTAGCCGCGCCGCATAGCGAGCCACAAGACCAGCACTAGCACGACCGTCACGACGCCGATAGTCTGTGTGCGCGGCTGCTGGATGAGCGGTACGATCAACGCGATGATCCCAAAGAGAGAAAGCAAGATGACATTGAGAAGGCCGGCAGTGTGGGTCTGGTGAGGATCTTGGAAGGTCGGCGCGGCAAGCACCTGCCTGATCCTGCTCAGTATAGCTTGTCCATTCTGCCATGCACGAGGGAAAGCTGCTGGGGTGGATTGCTCTTGCCCCTCGTCCGAGGCCGTTTCGGAAGTGTCTTGTGATTGTTCAAACTCCGTCATCGTTGAACCACTCCTGCGTGGGCCATGAATATTGTACTACAAACCTGCCCCTACTCTCTGTGCCTCTGTGGCTATCCTGACATGTTTTTGATCACCACCGGCAAGTAGATCTGGTGTGCCCAAACGGTGATGGTCTGTGGCGGCGTGGTGAGCTCGCCGCAGGCGTTGGTGACGGTCATGGTCACCTGGTAGTTGCCACCGCGCTGGTAGGCATGATGGGCCACCGCCCCCGTGCCGCTTGCCCCATCGCCAAAATCCCACGTGTAGGCGATGGGCGGGTCGCCGGCTGTGACTATGCCACTGAAGGTGACGGTCTGGCCCACGAGTGGCCAGACTGGCGCAAAGCTAAAACTAGCGCCCGCCACCGGGGTACAAGCGAACACGGCCGTCGTCGTAAGCATGCTCGTGTCACTCACCTCCGGGTCGCCTTGCGAGACGGCTGTGATGATGGCTGTGTCGCTCTGGCCAATGCTGGCCGTGGCGGGTATGTTGACCGTGACGCTGATGGAAGCCGCGCCCAAGGGCGGCAGGTTGACCAGCTCGGGACTGGGCTGGCTGGGCCAGGCACCCGTAACGCTCAGTTCGAAGGTGTCGGCGGCGGTGCTGGTGTTGCTCACGGTGAGTTGGTAGATCACGCGGTTGCCCGCCACTCCGCTTCCGGCGTCAGCCTCCGGCGTCAGGAGCACGCCAAAGACCGGCGGGCTGCCGGGAGTGGTCACGGTGAGGGTGCGCTGCGCAACCAGCGGCCCACCGCAGGCATTGCTCGCCGTCAGCACGACCGGGAAGGTGGCGCTGATCCGGTAGCTGTGATAGACCACGCTGCCCACCGCACTCCCCCCATCGCCAAAATTCCACACGTACAGGATAGGCGGGGAGCCCTCGGCGCTGGCGGTGAAGGTCACCACATCGCCGATGTGCGGATTGGCTGGCGCAAAGCTAAAGCTGGTGCCCGTCACCGGGATGCACGCGTTTAGCGCGGCGCTCGTCGTCAGCACGCTCGTGTCACTCACCTCCGGGTCGCCTTGCGAGCTGGCGGTGACGCTCGTGACGTCGCTGTCCCCGTCGTTAGCTGTGCCCGGCACGAGCACCGTCACGATGATCCGCGTCACGCCACCCGGCGCAAGGCTGACCATGTCAGGCATGATGCTGGCGGGCCAACTGCCGGCCGCGCTCAGCTCGAAAGTGTCGGCCGCGTTGCCGGTGTTGCTCAACGTGAGCTGGTAGTTCACGCCGCTGCCCGGCACCCCGCTGAGGCTGAGCGCTTCCGGCGCCAACTCTACGCCATAGACTGGTGTGACATTCGGGCCGCTCACAGCCACGTCGCGGCGGGTAGCTATCGGGGAGCCGCACGGACTGGTGGCTGTCACCACCACCGAGTAGGTGTCGCTGAAGCGGTAGGTGTGATAGACGGTCTCGCCGAGCGCCGCGCCGCCGTCGCCAAACAGCCACAAGTAAGCGATAGGCGGCGTGCCCTGGGCGACGTTGGCTGTGAAGACAACCGTGTCGCCCGGCTGCGGAGCGGCTGGCTCGAAGTTGAAATCTACCTCCGCCGCCGGCACGCAGCCAATCGTGACCGTCAGCGTGACGGGGACGATCAGGCTGGGCTTGGCGGGATCGTCGCTGTCAACGCGCAGCGCGGCCGTGTAGATTCCCTCACCCATCCCGGCGGTGTTCAAGACGACAGTCACAAAGTTGAGACCGGCCGGCCCCACGCTGCCGCTGGTTACGGGTACACTCAACCAGGCTTCGTCTACGCTCTCGCTGATGCGCCAACTTAGGCTGGCTGTGCCAATGTTACCGATGCTCAGCGTCCGCGTGGTCATGCGATCCGGATTGGAGGCGACCTCCAACTGGGGCGGATTGAGCGTGATGTCTGGGGCGACCACGGTCACGGTCATCGGCACGCTCAGCAACGCCTCGTCGGGGTCATTGCTGCTGATTTGCAGGCTCGTCGTATACACGCCTCGCGCCAGCGGCGCCACGGACGTGACCGTCACACTGACGCGGCCGCCCGTGGCCACCTGCCCGCTGGTAGGCGATGCGCTCAGCCAGTCAAGCGGTGGGTTTTCGCTCAGCGTCCAGCTCAGGCCGGCCGTGCCCACGTTGTCGATGACCAACGTGTGGGTGCTCGTCTGACCTGGCCTGAGTGTGGCGGCCAGGGCGTCTGCGCTCAACGCGATGTCTGGCGCGATGATCGTCACCGTCTTGGTCACGCGGCTGTAGAGGCTGCCCGCGCCGGGACAGCTATTCTCAACCGTCAAGGCCACACCGTACTGGCCGGCAGCCGGGAAGGTATGGTAGACCGCCCTCCCACTGTAGCCCAGGCTCCAGGTGTAGGTGACCGGCTGGCTGGCCTGGGCGATATTGCCGGTGAAGGTGACCGCCTGGCCGGCCAGCGGAAGGGCCGGCTGGAAGTCAAAGTCAGCCCCACTGACCGGGATACAACTGTCAGTCACCACCAGCGTGACCGGCACGTCGATGCGGCCCTCGTCCGGATCGTTGCTGTTGACGTGCAGCGTCGTCGTGAAAGTGCGCGTGGTCAGCCCGCTCGCGCTCAAGATGATGGCCACCTTCGCGGATCCGCCCGGCACGACTGTGCCTTCGGCTGGCGAGGCAGCCAGCCACGTCACGACCGGGCTGGCCACCATATCCCACGTCAGGTCGGCCAGACCAACGTTGCTGATGGTCAGCATGCGTATGAGGCTATCACCCGGGTTGATCAGCGCCTCGATGTTCATGGGACTGAGCCGTATGCTTGGCTTGGAAGCCGCGCTGATATCGTGGCTGGCTGTCCCGGTATAACCGCAGGTGTCTGTCACCGTCAGGCTGGCGCGATAGACGCCGGCGGTCGTATAAGTGTGCTGGCTGGTCCCGCTGCCCGCTACGCTTTGTGTCCCGTCGCCCCACTGCCAGTGCCAGGCGACGATGCTGCCGCCGGTGGAGGTGGTGGTGCTTGTAAAGTAAACCTGCTCGTTGACGCCCGGGCCGGCGTTAGACTGCGTGAAGGCAGCCGTGATGGTAGGCGCCGTAGGCACGGCCGCGACGGGCGCGCCCGATGCCGTTGTGATGCCCTCTGCGCTGGCCGTGACGCGGTAGAGTGTGTTGGTGACGGCCCGGCAGGCCCTGATGACCAGCGGCAGCTGGGCTGTGCCGTCTACCTCGATGATGGGGATCACCCAGGTGGCGGTGCGCCCGGATGGCTCATACGTCCCACCCGAGATGTAGGTCGCGCCGTCCGGGACGGTATCGACCAGGACCACGCTGGTAGCCGGGCCTACGCCGCGGTTGGAGACGGACAAGAGATAGGTGAACGGCGCGCCGGCCACCGGGCTGGCCGGCTCCAACTGTTTGGTCACCGTCATGCGGGGGACGCCGCTCCTGAAGGTGTTCGGCGTGGCATACTCGCCGGCGTTCCCAACGGCGTCGAAGGCGCGCACCGTCCAGGTGTAAACGCCATAATCCAGACCACTGAGGGTGTAGGTGAGGGTAGGCGAGTAGGCAATCCCCTGGTAGTGGACAGGCCCGCTGTCGACGATGCCGCTGACGGCCAGCTCGTAGCTGAATACACCCGAGCCGCGCAGGGTAGTGTAGAGCTCGTCGAATTCCAGCCACCTGAAGCTGATCGTTTGCGCCGAGGTGATATGGCCGTTGGCCGGGCTGAGCAGGGCACCTGGCGGCGCCAGCGGCGGCGCCGTGTCGATCCAACTGAGCGCCTGCGCCGTGTTGTTCGTCGGCGTGTCGTACTGGGTGGTGGTGATGTGGGCCGTGTTGCAAAGCCCCGCCACGACCTGCCCGCTAGGGCTGACGATGGCCGTGACGGTGATGATGCCGCCGGTGCCAGGAGGCAGTGTGCCCACCGCCCATGCGTAGGTCTCGCCGCCGATCGGGGTGATGGCCGCCCCGGATGAGCTGTAAGCGGGATTGACCAGGTGGGCCGGCAGCAGGTCGGTGACCACCACGCGGGTGGCCTCGGCCGGCCCACGAGTGGAATAGACCAGCGTGTAGGTGATGGCGTCGCCGCGCTTGAGCCAGCCGGCCGGCTCGGCCGACTTGGTGATTTCCAAATCCGAGTCGTTCTGGTAGGCGGCCGTGTCGTAGACCACGGCAAATACCTGGCCGGCGTTCCACTGTGAGGTGGCCGTGACAATCGCCGTGGCGCGCTCGCCGATTTCCGCTGTAGGGATGGTGACCGTCACATGGACGGTGGCCGAGCCGCCGTCCGGCAGCTCGACGGACGCCGGCCAGACGGCTACACCCCATCCCGGCCTAATGCTGGCCGCCAGGTTGATCGTGTCGGTAAAGTTGCCGGCGTTGGTCAGGACGTGGACGTAAGCGATCTGGGTCTCGGTGGTGTGCTTGCTGTACGAGGGCGGCGCCATCTCCAAGGCCGGGCGAACGGCGAACTCGTCGGCACCGAGGTCGTAGGCTAGCAGCTCGGGCCGTCCGTCCCCGTCGACGTCGCGCGTGGCCGACGACAGGGCAATCAGGTCGATAGCCGGCGAGCTGTTGGACAGGTGAAGATCCGGGTTGGACGTGCCGGGGGCGGCGTTCTCAAAGCGCGGGTCGAAGGCGTAGGTGTTGCTGCCGGCGACGTCGCTGTCGGCTGGCCTGTTGGCCCACATAGCGTTAGAGTCGAGCGTGGCGGAGGTGTTGGCGCCGGCGCGAACGGCATAATCGCCGGCCGTGTTGTTGGCCAAGATCGAGTTGCTGATGCACAGCGTGCCGCTGAGTTGGTACACCGCGCCGCCGGAGCTGGCATCGTTGTCGTACAGCGTGTTGTGTTCCATCACCAACTTGCCCTCCCCGGCGTACACCCCGCCGCCAAGGTCGGCCGAGTTGGTATAGACGATGTTGTTCTGCAAGATCGCGCCGCTGGGACCGTATACCCCGCCGCCCGCCCCGCCTTGGGCGTTGTTGTTGTAGATCAGGTTGGCTTGCAGGCTAGGTATGGCGCCTGTGGCGGCGTATACGCCACCCCCACTGCCGTTGACGAACCCGCCGCGCAGCCCCAGCCCTTCGATGGTGGGCCGGCGGCCTGCCTCAATATAGATCACTCGCCCCTGCCCGCCGGCATCGAGCGTCGTGGGGCGTTCTGTAGGCCTGGACTCGAACCAATCACTCAGCGCATAGCCACCGCGCAACGTCAAGTCCTGGCCCAGGTAAACGACTTGCTTGTGATTGTCGACCGTGCCCAAGTCGACGTAGGTGCCCTGCGCGATCCGGATTTCGTCGTTGCCCGCGGCTTGATTGGCGGCATGCTGGATGGTTTGGCATGGGCCGTAACCAAAGGGATCGCGGCAGTTGTTTTGGTGGTCCGAGCCGGTGACCGCCACATAGCGAGTGCCGGGGATGGGTACGGTGTCGATCGTGGTGTAGTCCACCGCCACGACTTGCAGCTCGGCCAACTGGAATACGGCGATCAGCTCCGTGCGTTCCACGTCGCCAATCGCTGCATGGGTAGGCAGTTGGATAGTGACGCTAATGGCGCTGTAGCTTTCGCCCGGCCCCAGCTTGACCGGGTTATAGCCAGAACGCACCTCTGCGTAGCCGAACGAGCTGTGTGTGACCAGATTGAACGAGTCGGTATAGTTGCCGTTGTTGACCAATTGGTGCGAGTAGGTCACTGTCTCGCCCGGCTTGGCCTGCTGGTGCCCTTCGGGTGTCAGGCTGGCGCTGGGCACGTAAATGACGCTCGATTCGTCCCTGGCAAGGTCACGCACCTGGGTAAAGACTTGCGAGGTGGCGGTGACGATGGCGACGTTCAGCGTGTTGCTGAGCAGCCCCGCCGGCACATCCAGCGTCACGATCACGCGTGTCGCCTGACCGGGCCCCAGGCTGTACACAGCCCTCGGGGTGATGGCCATGTTCCAGTCCGGCTGATTCGTCCCGCTGATGGTATAGCTGTCGGTCAGGGCGCCGGTGTTGGTCAGATAATGCACGTGGGTGACCGTCGTCCCAGGCGCTACAGCCCACTTGCGCGCCCTCGGATCCGGCCTGTCGTCCGTGTCGAGCGTCACGTCGGGCCGCCGGACGGTGGTCGTAAAGGCAGCCGTGCTCTGCCAACTGCCGCTGCTGGGCTTGAGAAAAACGTCCAGAATCCAACGTGGGAATGGCTGCCAATACTCGTGCGTCCACACGCTGGCATAGTTATCTCCGTAGTGAACATCGTCTGGGATGTCCAGCTCGACGTCGATAGCCTTGCACTCGTTGCGCTCGAGTTCTATCCACACGCCGCCGCTCTCTTTGGGATCGGCTTTCCCATCGACCTTCATCGTCCACGCTTTTGGCTCGCCGGTGTTTTGCCACCACAATCTGAATTGTTCGGCGCGGTTGCCGCGATTGCACAGATCGGGAGAATAATTGGCAAAATCCTGCAATATGTCGGTGACGATGGTCGAGTCAGTGGGCGGCACCCATTCGACGGACAGGCACTCGTTGACGACAGCCACGTCTTCCGTGGTGTTGCTGGACCACGTCCCGCTGGCCTGGAATTTGGCATGGTATTCCAACGCGTCGGGCATGTCAAGTGCGCAGACGGGTGGCGTCCCGGCGTCCACTGTTGCTGTCACGCTCAGTTGTCCGTCGATTAAGGGGGGGAGCGTGATGGTATAAGGCGCGTATTGGGCGGGCATGGGGAAAGGCGCGTAAGGGCTGACGTCAACAGGTGTGATGGTGAATGTGTCTGTATAGCAATTGTTGAGGTTGTGAATGTCGTTTGTGTAATGAATCTGGATGGGCGCGGTGGCTGAGGAGACAACCCTGGCCCATTGGTCCCTAATCTCGATGGCGGTGTAGGGCAAGATGGTGGTGGTCATGCGCACTGTGTCGGATACGGCGGGGTTGAAATCGGACGTGGCGCTCAAGGTGGTGGACAAGGTGCTGTAGCAGAGATGACCCTCGAGCGGCACGTCAACCCAGATCACCACCGTCTGAGACATACCTGGTCCCATTTTGATGCTCTTGGTCCTGTCCGTGATCGAACCGATACCTCCTTGCCCAGTCAGGGCAAGGTTGATGATGTCGGTGTAGTTGCTGCTGTTGGTCACGGCGTGGGTGTAGTATAGGGTGGTGAAGGGTACGCCGTCCGCCTCGACCAGCTCGGAAGTCAGGCTGACGCCGGCCGAACGGAAGAGCACGGTGGTGGTGTCGACGACCGTGTCTGATATGGCCACGTTGAACTGCGAGGTGGCGGTGATGAGGGTGGTGTTGAGTGTTCCGCTGATGGCATCCTTGGGCAGTGGCCCGACCAGGATTTCGATGCTCTTTGACAGTCCCGAACCCAGTGTAAGGGTGATTGGGATGGCCTTGTTGTCGATCATCGCCCGCCAGCCGTGGCTGTTGGTCCAGCCCAGGCTAAAGGTATCGGTGCTGTTGCCGGTGTTGGTTACGGTGTGGATGTACGAGCTGGGCGTGCCGGCCGGGTAGGCTGCCCCGTCCGGGTAGTCCGGCTCAAGGATGACGTGCGCTTCCTGGTATTCGTCGGCGCCGATGTCCGTATGGGGGTGCGGCGGCCAGCCCATCACGCGTGGCTGCCCTTCCCAGTCCACCGTCGCGTCACCCTTGAAGCCGTGGTCGATACACGGCGAGGCGGCCGATAAGTGCAGGTCGAGCTTGCCGGCATCCACGAAGCTGGGATCGGCCGACATGTCGTGCTCGTTAGCGCTTGTGCCGGCATAGTTGGCGGTGCCGCCGGGGGCGCTGTTGCCCCACACGTTGTTATAGTCCAAAAACGCGTTGGTGGCCTGGCTGTAGACGCCGCCGCCAGCGATGCTGGCGCTGTTGTTGGCGATGAGCATGTTTCTCACGGCCAATACCCCGCTGCCGGCCAGGTAGAGGCCGCCGCCGAGCTGCGCCTGGTTGCCATACAGCGTGTCGTTCCATATACTGGGCTGCTCGGCACTCAAGTATACCCCGCCGCCCGTCTTGGCCTGGTTGCCATAGACCATGTTGCTCCACAATGCCGGCGAGCCTGACTCCAAGGCGACCCCGCCGCCCTGCTCCCCTGCCGTGTTGTAGGCCAGCGTGTTGCGCAGCAGCACGGCGTGGCCCTCGGCGTTATACACGCCGCCGCCGTGCCGGCCGGCCGTGTTGCCCTGGATGGTGTTGCCCAAAAGGATAGGGGCGCCCAGCCCGGCGTACACACCGCCGCCGTACACGCTGGCCGTGTTGCTGAGGATATTGTTCCACCGGATGGTGGGCGAACCCTGGCCGATGTAGACGCCGCCTCCGGCGCCGGCTGCCTTGCCGTTCTGAAGCGTAAAGCCCTCCACGATCGGGTTGCCAAACACGTACAACGCCCGCCCGGCCGCCTGCGCATCGATAGTGGTCAGATTCTGCTTAAAGTCATAGATCGCCCACGTGCCGCAGGTCGCGTCCTCGATGAGATCGATGCTGTAACCCCTCGCCACGTAGATAAAGCCCGTGCCACTGTCGACTGCCACGTTTTGCGCCCGGGGCGAGTGGCTGGTGGTGGGCAGATCGAGTTTCTTCAAGGAGATGTTCATCTCGCCGTCGACGATGGACACAAAGTCTTTAGAATTGTCAGAAGGATCCTGGCTGTAGACGTACACGCAATTCCTGGCCGCGTTCACGGCCGGGATCGTGGCCAAGCCGGGCAAGTCGATGGTCTTGATGACCCGGTTGGTCCCGTCATCGACGACGCTCAACTTGTTCTCGTCAAAACGGCTCACATAGACCAGGCCTGTGTTCGGATTGACAGACGGGTAGCCAGGCACGCTCAGGCTGGCGCTTTTGTTCATCATCGACAGGTGGATGACGTCGATAGGGGCCGGCTGAGCCCTGGACACATAAGCGAGATTGGTCTTGGGATTGACGGCGATGGACTCGAACCAGCCGCTCCCTCCGAGGTTGATGGTAATGTCCCACTCGTTCTTGAGCGTGTCGATGGCATAGATGCGCGGCATCCAGTCGTGTGTGACGTAGACGCGGTTCGTGGCGGGATTCGCAGCCACGGCCCGGGGCTCGTCCAGGTTGGGTATCGTGGCGATGACTTTGTTGCTAAAGCCGTCGATGACCGACAGTGATTCGCTCCACTGGTTGACGACGTAGACAAAGTTGGTGTCTGGGTTGATCGCGATGTAGCCGGATGGGCCGCTGCCGACGGGGATGTCCGTAATGTGATTGCCGCTGCGCCCGTCGATGACGCGAACGTAGCCGCGATCTGTCTCGTCACGCGCGACGGCGTACAGGCGGTTGGTGTAGGGGTTGGCCGCCAGCCCCAGCAGGAGATAAGGGACCTGGAACTGGATGGTATGGCTGACGCCGGTAGAGCTGGAGGCCTGGCTGTTGTACCCGCCGCGCAGGACGATGTCCTGGTTGAGGGTCAAGTCGTGTTCGTAATAGGTCCCGGCGGCCACTTTGACGGTGTCGCCGCTGGTAGCCTGCGCGGCGCCGTAGGCGATGGTCTTGCAGGGCGTGATGTACATCGTGCAGTTGTTGAAGGTGTCGCGGGCAAACGGTGACTGGGTCGCCACGTAGCGCGTGCCAGGCGTGTGGTTCACCACGAACACGTCGGTCACCACTGCCTGCACCTCGGGGCTGTAGTGGCTGGTGGCGACCAGCCTGATCGTCTCCGTCACGCCGCCGGGTACGGTGGGCGGCACGTCCAGCTTGACCCACAAGGAGGCGCTCTGGCCAGTCTCGACGTCGGTGATGACCAACGGCGTCACGCGCGACCAGCCATAGCGCGAGGTGAAGGTCAGGGTGAAACTGTCCATCCCGCTGCCGGTGTTGATCAATGTGTGGGGATACAGCTCGACCGTGCCCGGGTTGACGTGTGTGTCGTAGCTTGGCGTGATCGCCACGCCCGGCCACAAGTTGACGAGGGTCGTGTTGACCGCCTGGGCCTTCAGATAGGGGTGGACCGGCGTGCTGGCCGTCAGGGTGATGATGCCGAGCGTGCTGCTTGGAATGTCGGCTGGCACCTCTACCCTGACCCAGACTTCTCTCACCGCACCGCGCGGCACAGTGAGCAGCGCCGGGCTGAGTGAAACGGTCCATGTGACGTTAGAGTTGTAGCTCAACGTATAGCTGCCGGCGGCCGTGCCGGTGTTGGCCAGGTAGTGAAAGTAGGTCACGACTTGGTTTTGGGCCACAGAAGCGTTGTTGTCTGGGCCAAGCGTCATGTCGGGATAGGCCGTCGCTTCGTCGGCGCCGATGTCGCTCGCGCGCCCTTGGGGGCGGGCGTCCCCCTCCCAGTCGTGACCCAGGCCAGTGGAGGGATCGGCCATGTGGATAGCGGGCGAGTCATAGCCCAGGCGAAAGAGCGCGTCCAAAAAGTTGGGCTCGCGGGCGATGTCGTGCGGCCCGCCGCTGGCGTTTTCATAGTTGCCGCCGGGTAGATTGTCCCACCACAGATTATAGTCCAGCACGGGCGTCGCGCCGGCCTCCGCGTACAGCCCGCCGCCCGCACCAGCGCGGTTGTGGGCGATGAGACTGCTGTTGATGAGCGGGCTGCCGGCCGCCGCGTAGATGCCCCCGCCGAAATTGGCGGCCTGGTTGCCGACAAAGGTGGCGTGATACACGCGCGGGCTGCCGCCGGCAAAAGCTGCCCCGCCGCCGCGGTTGCTGGCTTCGTTGCCGTCAAAGATCACGTTCCGGATGGTGAGACTGAGGGGGGCGGCCATGTACAGCCCGCCGCCCATGCCGGCCTGGCCGCCGCGCAGGACGAGATTTTCCACCGTCACCGTGCCTGTGCCGGTGATGTACACCAGCCGCCCCTGCGTCTGGGCATCCAGTACCGTCGGGGTCGACGGAACGAGCCAGTCGGTCAGCGTGTAGCCGCCGCGTAGGCCAAGCCCCTGGCTGATGTAGGCGCTTTGAGACAAGGTCTGGCTGCCCACCAGGCGCGGCGTCACGCCCGTGCACAGCCCGGCGACGTGGACCACGTCGGTGGGATAGCTTGCTGCGTCGATGGCCGTCTGCACGTTGGTGTAAACATTGCCGCCCCCGTTGAGGCGGGCAAAGCAGGCGCCGGTGTAGTATTCGTAGGCGCCGATGTCGGCCCGTAGGCCAAAGGGACGAGCGTAACCATCCAAGTCTACGTCAGCGTACAAGTCCGGGCTGGCCACGTCAATGCAGTCCGAGCCGGCTTGCAGGTGAAAATCTGTGCCCGAATTGACAAAGTTGGGATCGACGAAGAGGTTGTCGCCGGCCGCGTCACACGTGGTGTTGGCGGCGGTGCAGTTTCCATCCGGATTGTTCCAAAAGTCCGAGTTGTATACCGTCAAAACAGGCGTGCTGCTGCTGGCGATGGCGTAATGGGTGTTGTTGGCCAGGATGTTGTTGTAAACGGACGGCGAGCCAGCCTCCCGGTAGATGCCGCCGCCGCCGTTGGCTGTGCTGGCTTGATTGTCGTACAGCGTGTTGTTCGCAAGCGTGGGGTTGAGGGTGCTGTAGAGCTGGCGGAGGCCAATGCCGCCGCCGGTAGCGGAGCTGTTAGCTTGGATCAAGTTGCTTTGGATGACAGCCTGCCCAGTGCCGGTATCTTGCATGATCAGGATGCCGCCACCACGCAGCCCAGTCGCCCGGTTGTCCACGATGCGATTGCTTTCCACGATGGCCGAAACGTTGAATACATAAATGCCGCCGCCGCCCTGCTTGTGCCCGCTGCCGCCTGTCAGCTTGACGCTGTTGCGGTAGATCGTGTTGCCCCGGATGCGAGCCTGGTAGTTGATGTAAGGGCTTGCGCTCGAACCGACAAAGATGCCGCCACCGCCATTTTCGGAGCTTATTTCTAAGCTATTGCTGTAGACCTGGTTGTGCTCCACCAGGCTGTTGTCAGCCTGAACGTACAGGCCGCCGCCGCCGCCCGGGTAAACGAACACCCTGGCGGTGTTGGTGGCGATGGTGTTGTCACGCACGATAACTGTGGCCGAGGCGTCGCTGCCAAAGACGTAAATCCCACCGCCGCCGCTGCGCCCCTGCGTAGCGTAGACATAGTTCCCCCAGATGACATTCCCTTCAATCAACGCGCCGCCCTGGTACACGTATATGCCGCCACCGCCGTCGTCGGACGAGCCGCTGCCGGTGATGATGGCGGTATTGCTGTAGATGGCATTGTTTTGGACGAGTGGATTGCCGCCGGCGATATAGACGCCGCCGCCGCCGGCGTAAGTGAGATCGACGCCGCGCGCCGTGTTGCTGTAAATCCAATTGTCCCTGATGACAGAATCGGCACTACCCACGTACACGCCGCTGCCCTTGGCGCTGGCGGCGCGCCCGTTGCGGATGTGAAAGCCGGCAACCGTGGCCGCCACGTTGTCGTTGATGTAGACCACCTGCCCCTGGCCTTGCGCGTCCAGGATGGTGGGATTGACCTGGGGATCGGGTGTGTCCCAATCGGCCGGCGTACCATTTCCTAATGGCGTGTAGCCGCCCAGCAGGCTGAGCGTCTTGGTGATGCGTACCACCCGCCCGTCGCCGTTGGTGTCGGTGTACACCCCGGCCGCCACCTTGACCGTGCCACCGGCGGGCACGGCGCTCACGGCGGCCTGCACGTCGCTGTAATCGCAGCCGGTTCCGCAGACGGTGAGAACGTCCAGCTCGGCGCTAGGCGCCAGGACTGCCCTGGATGGGCTGGCGGCCTCTTCTGATGAGCCGGCCCTCTGTATCATCTCACTATTTTGGGGAGGGCTTGGCCAGACTTCCGAAGTCTTCAAGACTTCGGAAGTCTTTGGGCCAGAGACTTGCTCTACGGCTTGCCCTACAGTCGCCGGCTGCGCCGCAGCATAGACTTGGTCTTGCAGATTCAACACGGCCAGCAATCCCACCAGGCTCGCACTGGCCAAAATCAGGCTGACAACGAAACGAAGACTCTTTTTGGCGTTCATCTTCTCCTCCGTCCGATCTCTCTGTCTCTATCTGACATCTCTATCTGTATCCGTATCTGTTCTGCATCTCCTGCGACACCTCCGCCAGCAGGCGCAAGGCGCGCACCGCGCCGGCCTCTGACAGCGTGCGCAGGCCGCACGCGGGCGTGACCAGGGCTGAGGCGGCCAGCTTGTCCAGCGGCACGCCCTTCGAGGCCATCAACTGCATGGCGGCTTCCAGCTTGGCGACCAGGCTGCTGGTGTTTTCACTCATCAATATTGCCTCGTCCAGGGTGGGCACGATGCCCCAGGCGACGATGCCGCCGCGATTCAAAAAGGCGTCCAACGCCTCGGGGTAGAGCGACAGCGTCTCGGCGTACTCGTAGGCGTCCAGGTTGAGAATATCGACCGAGGTGGACAGTAGGATCGACCAGTCGGTGTTGCCGCAGCAGTGCACGCCCTTGAGACCGTGGATGCCGTCAAAGACCTCTTCCAGGAGCGCGATGACCTGCTCGCGATCGATGGCGACGTAGGCCGAGCCGAACGACGCCATGTACGGTTCGTCCACGAACATGATCGTGTGAGGCGCCATGTGGCGCAGTTGGCGCTCCTGCCAGGCGGCCCCCAGGCGCAGGTGCTTGGCGACCGCCTCGGCCAGGATCTCGTCGTAGAGGATGGGGCGCCGGTTTTGGTCTATGACGGTCAGGCCCCAACTGACCGGGCCGGTGACGTGGCCTTTGACGGCCTGGGCCGAGTCGAAGCGCTGCTTGAGAAAGTAGGCCAGTCCCGCTGCGTAATCCTTGTCCAATGCCCCGGCCTGCAGGTCGTTTTCCAGGTAACGGGTATACAACTGCTCGAGCTCTGGGTCCAGGTCGCGCTCGCGGTCCACGTAAATACGCTCGTTCGGCTTGTCGACGACGATGCCGGGGAAGCCCTGGCTGTACTGCACGTACATGTTTTCCAGGAAAGTGCGCTTGGGCAGTTGCGGCCAGGCCGGGATATCGGGCGTGTACTGCAGGATTTGCTCTAAAGCAGCCGCCGCGTTATCGTAGGGCAAGCTCCCCACCGTCATGGGCAGAAAATTGGGTCGGAACACGAGTCCTCCTTGCATGTCAAGCTTTTTTGGTATCATCTCAATATTTCGGGGCCACCGGGCTTCGGGCCAGACTTCCGAAGTCTTCTTAGACTTCGGAAGTCTTCCATCCCCCGCTTTTTTGAGAAGATACCTTTTTTGTTAGAGTCTCACAGAGGGCACATGGAGACATACAGAGGCTTTACACCCCCCCCAAATCTTCTCTGAAGCTCAGTGTCTGCTCCGTGTATCTCTTAACTGAGTAGTTCTGATTAAATCATTTTACCCGACTTGGGCTATCTGGTCAACCGGCGTTTCTTTGCTTTTTGGAGCTTGATTATGCACAGCGGCACGCGCATTTCGTCCTCGCTCAGGCCGCCGTGCCAGCCCAGGAAGAGGTGGGTCTCGCCGAAGGCGTCGACTAGCCAATAATTCTCGCGCGGCAAGACCACCAGGTCTCCCAGGCGTTCTTCTAGTTGTGGGTGGTGTGGAGCAGGCCCCCACAGCCCGGCCTCCAACGCTGTGCGCGTGTCAATCACCTCCAAGCCGTAAGCTAGCTCGCGCTCGATATAGTCGCGGGCAGCCGGCTTGTGCCCATCGCGGACGAACAAGTAAGCGGCGCGTGGTTCCCCACTGGGCGGCATGCACAGGTGCTGCCACAGTTCAGGATGCTTGTGCAAGGCGATGCCGCGTTCGAGCGGCGTGTAGAGCTGGCCGTGGTCGGCCGTGATGATGAGCAGCGTGTCTTGCGCGGCCGCCGAGCTGAGCGTGTCGATCAATTCATGCTGGATCAAGTAAGCCGCCAGTCCCAGCTCGGCGGCGATGGCTGGCGTGCCAGGCCCATCGAAGTGGGCTAGAGTGTCGACGTCGCTGTGGTAAAGATGGGCGTAGAGTGGCTGGCCTGGGGCAGCTTCCAAGAGGGCGCGCAGCTTGCACAACGCATCGGTGAGATTGACGACGGGGTGGATGTGTGGCACGCCACGGTGGAGGATCTGCGTCAGGCCCGAGTCTTTCAAGTAGCGCGGGATAAAGTCGTGGGTGGGGATGCCGGCCGTCGCCAGGTGCTCGGGCAGGTTGGGGGAGGGTAAAAAACTCTCTGGCTTGAATCCCATGTCGACGAGCTGGTCAGTGTAACCCCTGCGGGCCGCTTTGAGGCTGATCATTTGCGCCAGCAGCCCGTACTCGCGCAGCCACATGCGCGTGCCGAGCAGGCCGTGCTGGGCCGGGGCGAGCCCGGTCCACAGCGAGCTCAGGGCCGAGACCGTGGTCGAGGGGAAAACCGAGCTGATCGCCTGGGCCTGGCCAGCGGCTGGGTGCCCAAAGTGCTGCACAAAGGTCCGGTGGTTCACGGCATCCAATACTAACACGATCACCCGGCGGGCTGGCCGGTATCGTTCCCACAGCTCGCTCTCTAACGCTGGCAGGCCCGGTGAGGGTGGGGCGCTCAGCAACGCGGCGACGGTTGCCGGGATATTGGCGATCGAGCCGCCAGCGTAGCAGGGCTTGACCCAGTTGGACCGGTCGATTGATAGGAGTGTCTGCATCATGTGTTCTTGCTCCTGTTACGCAAGTTGAACCCTCAAGGGTGTATTTCGCCTTTGAGGCCGCATGCCTTTACAATTCTTCTCTTGCCTCGAGATCTTGCACGAGCGCGATGTAATCCACCATCGCCTTATCTTGGGGAGTGCCGGCCAGCCTGGCCCAGGCATTGCGCTTGAGCCGGTCGATAACATTAGAGCTGGCCGAGGTGGCCGGCGGGGCATCTCCAAGGCTGGCTTGCTTGTACAAGGCGTACAGCTTGAGCAGCGTCTGGTCGCTGGGGCGCCTGGTCAGTTGCTTGGCCCGCCGTGCGGCCGCTTCAAAGCTGGCTTGTAGCTTGGCGGGAGCCGGCTTGGCCTTTTCCTCATCTGCGTTTAGCAATTCCTCCAATCTCCTTAGGGTCCGGTCAAGCTCGGCTAGCACCGGTGTGCCGGCGTGGCCAGATTGTTCCGGCCGACTGCCCGCCGGGCGGGCTGATCGGACCAGCTCGAACAATGCATCGAACTCGGCCTGGAAAGCGGCGACGATGGCGTCTGGATCCGGCGCCAGGCCCTCATCGGTGGCTACTCCCACCCAGACCTGGCCGGCGTAGCTCAGGATGCACACCCCCAATCCCAGCCGGCCAGATTGCGGTACCCAAAACATCATGCTGTCGATGGGGGCGCCGGCCAGGTAGAGCTTTTTTCTCGGTCCCGGCACGTTGGTCGCCACGACCGTCGCCCTGGCGCCAAAGGCGTCGACGATGGCGTCGTGTATGGTCGGGGGCGTCAGGCCAAGCACGTTCAGGGCGCCAAAAGTGATGATGGCCTCGTGCGAGCCTTTGAGCGCATCCATGCGCTGCTTGACCAAGGCCAGGCGTTCGAGTCGCTCGTCTACACCTATCGGCAGCGATAGGAAAAAGAGGCTGAATTTGTTGCCTAGCTCGACCTCGGCCCCTGGTGCGCGCAAGCTGACCGGCACGATCGCGCGAAAGTCAAGCCCATCTACGGCCTGGCCATGGTCGAGCAAGTAGCGCCGCAGGCTACCTGTGACGGTTGCTAGCATCACGTCGTTGACGGTCGCGCCAACCGCGCGCGCGGTGGCCCTGACATCCGCCAATAGCACGGGTGTCGACCATGCCGCTCGCTTGGACACGCCCAACTGGCCCTTGAAGATCGTGGGGGGATCCGGTTTCAGCAGGAGTAATCGTCCGGCGCTGCTCAGGCCGTCGATGCCCACCTGGGCCAACTCGAGGCCATGCGAGGGTTTGGCCAGCGTCTCGAATCCCTCCCGAACCAATGCCCCGGCCAGCCTGGCCGCTTGGCTTCCGAGTGCCCTTTGCCGTCCGAGCCGGGGCCGCCCCGACTCGGCTGGTGGTGCATCGGCCAACGAGCGCATCACGTGCAGCAGGGCCATCCCATCGGCGAGACAGTGGTGCAGCCGGATAACGAGCGCGCAGCCCGCCTCGTAGCGCTCGACCAGGTGAATTTGCCACAGAGGCCTGGAGAAATCGAGTGGCGTGCTCATCAATAGGCTGACGAGTTCCCGCAGGGCGGCCTGGTCGCCGGGTGGCGAGAGAACGGCGCGCTGGATGTGGTAGTTGAGGTCAAGGTCCGGATCGTCTTCCCAATAAGGCGGCCCCACAGCTAGTAGAGGCTCGACCGCGCGTTGCCGGAAACGCTCGAAGCGCCTCACCAGGCGATGCTCGAAGCTAAGCTTCAGAAGCTCGAAATCCACCGGCGTGCCCAAGACCAGCACGCCCGTGATCATCATCAGGTTGGTGGAATCTTCCATGCGCAGCCAGGCTGCGTCGACGCCCGAGAAAGCTTGCCTAGACATAAAGATGAGTGTCAAGAATTAGCCACAAAGGCAGAGAGCAACCTTGAGATAATATAAGATCAAGCTTTTAGCCTCTGTGTGTCCCTATTATAGTGAAGAAGCGAGGCCAAGTCAAGCTTGACATTTATGACGCAGTGTGTTATAATTTATGACGCAGTGCGTTATGGTCTTGGGGCGGCTTGCCCCCACCATTTAGGGCGGTCGAGGACGGCCGCAATTAAGGAGGTGTAGCGATGGTTAAAAAGGCAGTTCGGGTGGTCGAAGAGGCCAAGAAGGAGCGCAGCCCGCTCCTGGAAGGGGCGCGCAAAGTTTTGTTGGCCGGCGTTGGCGCAGTAGCACTGGCCCAGGACGAGGCCGAGGACTTTGTCAAAAAGCTGGTCGAGCGCGGCGAGATTGCCGAGCAAGACGGCAAGAAGCTGATGCACGAGTTGTTGGAAAAGCGCAAGAAGCAGGCCAAAGGGCTTGAATCAAGCTTGGACAAGCGGGTCGAGGAAATCCTGAGCCGCATGAACGTCCCCACCAAGTCTGACGTCCAAGCCTTGAGTGAGCGGGTGGCCGCTTTGACTAAAAAAGTAGAAGCGATGAAGAAATAGGATCGTATTCCCTCGATCGGGGATGTTGGGTTTCGTGCTTGCTTTGCAACTCGCCTCAACCCAAGCTACATCGCTGACCTTGCAACGGCCCTGCCCAGCAGGGCAGGGCAATCGCAAAGTGGTATGATGTACCCAGAGCAGGTGTATGCTGTCCATCAAGCGCTATCCCAATCGCAAACTGTACGATACCGAGGCCAAGCGTTACATCACCCTGGAGGAGATTGCTGTGCTCGTTCGCCAGGGGCAACAGGTCCAGGTGCTTGATCACGCCACAGGCGAAGATCTGACGGCACTGACACTGACGCAAATCATTTTTGAACAAGAAAAGAAACAGCACGGCCTTTTACCCCAGGCTGTCTTGACTGCTTTGGTCAAGGCCGGGGATGATACGCTGGATGTTTTACAGCAGGCCATGCTGTCCTCACTGGGTTTTATGCGCAGTGTGGACGGCGAGATCGAGTGGCGGGTTCACACCTTGATCAGCCAGGGTGAGTTGGCTGAGGGGGAGGGTCGCCGCTTGCTTGATCGCCTCCTGGCTCTGGATGGCCGGCGGTATTGGTCGCCCAGCGAGCGGGAATTGGAAGAGGCGCTGGCCCGGCGTGGCGTGCCCACGCGCCAGGCCCTGCAAGCGTTGAGCGCTCAACTGGATGCGCTGGCGGCCGAGTTAGACATTTGAACCTGAAAACTGAAACCTGGGACATAAAGTCCATCCATGATCAAGATCAGCGGCTGCACACACCGTTCTTTTATCTTCCCGGCCGAGTTGCCGATGGCCTATGCCTATTATACCGACCTGAATCGCATCTTGACGCTTTTACCCCACATCTCGATCATGCGGGTGTATGCCTACGACCGCTTTCGCGTGCTGTATAATACGCTCGAGTTGGGGGCTTATCACATCCATATCTTGTGCGATTTGCAGGCCAGGCTGGATGTGGGAGAGGCTCGGGTGCTGCGTATCCTGCCCTTGAGGGGCATGCCCCCGGTCAGGCCCCAGGCCGGCCTGACTTCGTCGACGGTCCAGGGCATTTTCTCCAACGAGTCTGTTTTCTACGAGGAGCCAGGTGCCCAGACGAGAATCGAGTACAGTATGCAACTGCGCGCCAGGCTGCCCACGCCGCTTGGCCTGCGCATGGTGCCGGCCAAGGTGGTGAACAGCATCGCCGAGAGCATCATGGATATGCGCGTCCACGAGATCGTCGAAGGCTTTATCGAGAATTCCATCCAAGCTTTTCCTGATTGGCTGGCGGCGATGGAACGGCTAGAAAGCCTGCCACCTGAAGCCTGAAACTCGCCAATCTGCAACCTGCAAACTACAACGGATGAGAGAAGATATTGTGATCGCCGGTCGTGTCGTCGTCGTAGGCGCCGGAGCGGCTGGGCTGATGGCTGCCAGCCGGGCAGCCGAGATGGGCGCCGGCGCACTTTTGTTGGAAAAGGCCGAGCGGCCCGGCAAGAAGCTCCTCATCAGCGGCAAAACGCGCTGCAACTTGAGCAACACCAGGGAACTGGACGATTTTGTCGCCATGTATGGCCCCAACGGGCGTTTTCTCTACAGCGCTTTTCACCGTTTCTTTCGCGACGAGCTGCTGGCGTTTCTGCGCCGCTATGGCGTCGAGACCAAGCTCGAGCGCGGCGGGCGAATCTTTCCCGCTTCTGACGATGCGCGCGACGTGCTGGCGGCTCTCGAGCGCTGCCTGGCCGATGGCGGCGTGCAGGTACAGACGGGCGTGCGGGTGACGGGGATAGAAACCGATAAAGGTGCGCGCGTGACGGTTGTGCAGACCGATCAGGGCAGATTCCCGGCTGGGGCCGTAATCCTGGCCACGGGCGGCGCCTCGTACCCGGGCACCGGCTCCACCGGCGACGGTTACCGCATGGCAGCCAGCTTGGGCCACACCACTGTCAAGCTGCGCCCGGCCTTGGTGCCGCTGATCGTTTACGACGACGAGCTCGAACGGGCAAAACGTATGCAGGGCGTCAGCCTGCGTAACGTGCGTCTGACGGCCTTCCAGTGCAGGGCAGATGACATCGACCCACACCTGACACCCTGCCAGGACTTGGGACGCGGCTACCCCTGCCCTCCGCGCCCGCCCGTCATCGAAAGCCGCCAGGGAGAGATGATGCTGACGCACTTTGGACTGGGAGGGCCGATCGTGCTGTTGATGAGCCTGGCCGTGGTGGACGCGCTGGAGTGCGGGCCGGTCAGCGTCTCGATCGACCTCAAGCCGGCATTGAGCGAGGAGCAACTGCGCCGGCGCCTTCAGCGGGATTTCGAGCGCTATAGCCGGCGGAGCTACCACAATATCCTCAAGGAACTGCTGCCGCGCAAGCTGGTGGACCCCTTTGTCGAGTGGACTGGCGTGCCACCCGACAAGCCTGGCGGGCGGATCGACAGGACCGAGCGTGAACGTTTGCTGGCCTGTCTCAAGTCGCTGCGCTTCAATATCAAAGCGCCGCTGCCGATGTCTCGGGCGATCGTGACCGCCGGCGGGGTCTCGTTGTCTGAAGTCGACCCGCGCACGATGGCCTCGCGCCTGGTGAAGGGGCTGTACCTGTGCGGCGAGCTGCTAGACCTCGACGCCGACACGGGCGGTTACAACTTGCAGGCAGCCTTTTCCACCGGCTACGTCGCCGGCGAGCAGGCGGCGGCCTACGTAGCCGGTCTACTTTGAAATAAACCACGAAGGGCACAAAGGGACACGAAGGATTCTTGTGTTCTTTGTGTCCTTTGTGGTCAAAAAATCTAGCCCAACGCCGCCAGCTCGCCCGCCAGCTTTTGCCGCTTGAGCGCCAGATCCGCTAGCTTGTCCCGCTCGCGCTGCACGACCGCCGCCGGCGCACGCTGGCTGAACTCGCCAGTCAGTAGCGCCTCGCTCCTGGCGATTGATTTTTCCACCTCGGCCAACTCGCGCCCCAGCCGCGTCTTTTCGGCCTCCACGTCGAGCAGCTCGGCCAGGGGCAGGTAGACGGTCACCGTGCCCAACACCAACGCCAGGCATGCCTGGGGGGCGCTCTCCAGCCTGTCGTGGATCAGCAGACCGGCCGGCTCCAGGTGGGCCAGGCGGCACAGCTCGTCACGGTGAGCCTCAAAGGTCGGCGCAAAAGAGCCTGCGACGATGACGGCCCCCGTGCGCTTGCTGGCCTGGACGTTGTGCTCGGCGCGGGCGTTGCGCACCGCGCGGATGGCGTCCATCAATTGTGCCATGTGAGCTTCGGCCTCGTCGTCCACCGCCCCGGCTGATGGCCAGGGGGCGATGATGAGCGCTTCGGGCCAGGCGTCTTGCGTCGCTGTGCCAGAGTCGCCCAGGACCGCGCCCCGCAGATGCTGGTAAATCTCTTCGGTTACAAAGGGCATGTAGGGATGCAGCAGGCGCAAGCTCTGCCCCAGCACGTGCACCAACACCGGCTGCGCCCGCCCCGGGTCGCGCTTGCTCATCTCGATGTACCAGTCACAATAATCACCCCAAAAGAATTCGTAAACGATCCGCCCGGCTTCGCCGAATTGAAATTCGTCGATCAGGCGCGTGGCGGAGGCCACGGCGCGGTTCAGGCGCGACAGGATCCAGCGCTCGGGCAGGGCGAGATCGGACATGTCGCTATTTGCCACTTGATAGTTGCTATTTGCTATTACAAACCGCGCCGCGTTCCAAATCTTGTTGGCAAAGTTCCGGTTGGACTCGACCCGCTGCAAGCTGAGATTCATGTCGTTGCCGGGTGTCGAGCCGGTCAACAGCGTAAAGCGCAACGCGTCGGTGCCATACTCCTCGATCAGTTCTAGTGGATCTACGGCGTTGCCCAGCGTCTTGGACATCTTGCGTCCGCGCTCGTCGCGGATCAGGCCGTGCAGGTAGACGGTCTCGAAGGGGATGTCGCCGGTGAATTCCAAGCCGCCCATGACCATGCGTGCCACCCAGAAGAAAAGGATGTCGTAGGCGGTTTCCATGACTGTGGTCGGGTAAAACGCGCGCAGGTCAGGTGTGTCGTCCGGCCAGCCCAAGGTGCTGAATGGCCACAGGGCCGAGCTGAACCAGGTGTCCAGCACGTCTGGGTCCTGTTCCAGCCTGGCGCCGCCGCATGTGACGCACGTGTTGGGGTCCTGCCTGGCAGCCCACTCGTGACCGCAGTCGCGGCAGGTCCAGACCGGGATGCGGTGTCCCCACCACAGTTGGCGGCTGATGCACCAGTCACGAATGTTTTCGAGCCAGTTGTAATATACCTTGTTAAAGCGCTCGGGCACGATGCGGATGCGCCCGTCGCGCACGGCCGCCAACGCCGCCTCGGCCATCGGCTTGATATTGACGTACCATTGCGTGCTGACCATCGGCTCGATGATCTCGCCGCCGCGTTGGGCATGCGGGATGGTGGTGAGATAGGCTTCGGTCTTGATCGTCAGCCCGGCCGCCTCCATGTCGGCCCACAACTTTTTGCGGCACTCGTAGCGATCCAGCCCGGCATAAGGACCGGCGTCCTGGCTCATCGTGGCGTCGGGATTGAGCACGTTGATGATGGGCAGGCCGTGTCGCTGGCCGATTTCATAGTCGGCCGGGTCGTGGCCAGGGGTAACCTTGAGCGCGCCAGTGCCGAATTCCTGGCTCACGTAGGTGTCGTGAATGACGGGGATCGTCCGTTTGAGGATGGGCACCAGGCAGGTCGCGCCGATCAGGTGGCGGTAGCGCTCGTCGTCGGGATGCACCGCCACAGCCGTGTCGCCCAGGATGGTTTCGGGCCGAATGGTGGCCACGGGAATGTACTCGCCTGGCGCGCCGGCAATGGGGTACTTGAAGTAGTACAACGTGGCCTCTTCCTCGCGATATTCGATCTCCAGATCGTCCACGGCTGTTTTGAGGCCGGGCGACCAGTTGACCAGGTACTGGCCTTTGTAGATCACCCCCTGCTCGTACAGACGCACAAAGGCTTCGCGCACGGCGCGATTCAACCCCTCGTCCATCGTAAAACGCTCGCGCTCCCAGTCGCAACTGGCCCCCATGCGACGGTGCTGCTGGGTAATGATCCCGCCGTATTTGTCCTTCCATTGCCAGGCGCGGCGCAGGAACTCGTCGCGGCCCAACTCCTCGCGCGAAGTGCCCTCCTGACGCAGCATCTTTTCGATTTGAAGCTGGGTGGCGATGCTGGCGTGGTCGCTGCCCGGTACCCACAAGGTCCGATCGCCCCGCATGCGGTGGTAGCGGATCATGATGTCTTCGATCGAAGCGGTCAGAGCGTGCCCAAGGTGCAGCGGGGCGGTGATGTTGGGCGGCGGCATCGAGATCACAAAGCGCGGCGCGCCCGCCTCGCCCCTGGGTTTGAAATGGCCTTGCTTTTCCCACCAATCGTACAGGCGCTGCTCGGTCGATTTAAAGTCGTAGGTTTTGGGCATGTCTTTAGCCATGATTCATACTCCGTTATGATGACTTAAACAAAACTCCCTTTCGCCATCCAAGGACGAAAGGGACTGTCTTTCGCGGTACCACCTCGGTTCGCAGCCGCCAGGCCGGCAGCCGCACGCTCCACTGGCTATAACGGGCCATCCCGGAGTGGGTTACTCTTTGCCAGCTTGCCGATTTGCTGGCTTGCCCGTTCACCCACTCGACTCCCAAGCGACCTTCGGCGGTTTCCCCTGCGCCGGCTTTCAGCCGGTGACCGGCACTCTCTGCTGGGCCAGGCCGCCTACTCCTCTTGTTCGTTGCCTTTTCAATATTGGGCCATCAGAATAGCCCCCCCCATTTCTTAATGGGCCGTTTCTTAATGGGCCGTTTCCTGACGAACGCTATTGTAACACGAGGAGGATGGCTTGTCAACCTGAACCTTACGTTTTTTTGTTTTGGCTCTTGACAGATTGGCCAAAATATGATATGCTTTTACTAAAGTTTTGTGCAAAACTTTGAGCCAGGAGCATGCTGTGCCATCGAACGACAGATCCACAATGGCCGATGTCGCTAAGCAGTGCGGTGTATCGCTTACTACGGTATCGCTGGTTCTGCGCGGAAAGTCGGGCGTCAGCTCTGACACGCGCCATCGGGTCCTGGAGGTGGCCAAGCTCCTTGGCTATATACCCAGGAACGTGACCGTTCCTTCCGCATCTACTTTGGCGAATATCGGCCTGATCCTGAAAGCAGACCAGGACCGCGCCTCCCGATTGAACCAATTCTACTCGCACGTGATCGCTGGTATTGAAATGGCCTGCCGGCAACGGCAGTTGAACTTGCTTTACGCGACTATGACGGTCGACGAGGATAGTTATCCGCTCGAATTGCCGCGCGTCCTGGTCCAGGAAGATACAGCCGATGGGCTCTTGTTTGTGGGAGCATTCCTGAACGAGACCTTGATCCAGATGGCCGATCGTCATTCAGCGCCGATTGTCTTGGTGGATGCTTATGCCAGGCCGGACGTGTATGATGCGATTGTGTCTGATAATGCCGCTGGGGCTTATCAGGCCGTCACTCACTTGATCCAACGCGGCCACCGGCACATCGGCCTGGTGGGCTACCACCCCAAGGCTTACCCAAGTGTCCAGGAGCGCTACAGCGGCTACGTGCAGGCCTTGGAGGAGCATGGTGTATCTGAGCGCTATGTTGCCGAATGCCATATTGTCAATGTCCAAGAGATTGCGCAGGCGACGGCTGCCATGTTGCGTCAGAACCCCCACATCACGGCGGTATTCGGCGTCAACGATGAGGTTGCCCTGACGGTCATGGATGTGGCGCGCGAGCTCGATCGGCGCTTGCCTGACGATTTGTCTGTTATAGGCTTTGACGATATTGACCTGGCAGGTTGCGTTTCGCCTGCTTTGACTACGATGCACGTCGACAAAGTCGGGATGGGCCGGCTAGCGGTGCAGTTGTTGATCAACCGGATTGAGCATCCCGACTCCGGATTAGTCAAGATTGCCGTCCGATCGCACCTGATCGAGCGGGAGTCGGTTTGTGCAGCCCCCACTTTTTGAAAGGAGGTCACTGGAAAATAGAATCACACTGTTACAAGTCGACCTGTTAACCTAACGAAAATCGAAAGGAGTAAGGAGAAAGATGTATACCAAAATGCGCGTGATCAGCATCGTGCTGTTGCTGTCGATCGCCGCCGCCGCCTGCGGTCCAACGCCGACCCCTCAGATCATTAGAGAGACCGTGATCGTCAAGGAAGAGGTCATCGTCGCGGGTACGCCAGTCATCAAGGAAACAGTCAAGGAAGTTGTGATCACCACCACGCCCGCGCCTGCCCCGGAAGCCCCGCCGGCTCCCGTTACTTATGAGCGGAACGAGACCCTCTACGTCAGCGGCGCAGCCTGGGGCCCGCCTTCGACCTGGAATCCTTTCCAGCCCGGCAGCCTGGCGAACACCACCGGAACCATCGGAAACGTGTACGAGTTCCTGTTCGCGTTTGACCCGATGACGGGCGAGTTGAAGCCGTGGCTGGCGGAGAGTGGCTCATGGAGCGATGACACGACTTTCGCCATCAAGCTCAGGAGTGGCCTCGCGTGGAGCGACGGCAAACCCTTGACCTCCGCCGATGTCAAGTTCACCCTCGAGTTGGGCAGGGACAATACTGCGTTGTGGTTCGCCCCGATGTGGAAGTACTTGACCGACGTTACAGCCTCTGACGATCTCAACCTGACCCTCACCTTCAAGGACCCGCTCTACCAGGAATTCGCCAACAATCTCTACAACCTCCCGATCGTTCCCAAGCATCTCTGGGAAGGCCGCTCACCCGAGGATGTCAACAGTGGAGCGAACGAGAAGCCGGTCGGCTCGGGCGCCTACCTGTACGAGACTCACAGCGAGGACAGAAATGTCTGGGTGAGAAACGAGAATTGGTGGGGCACCAAGGTGTTTGGTCAACCCGCTCCCAAGCGCATCGTCGATATCCGCACTTCCAGCAACAACGTCGCCCTGGGCATGGTCGTCAAGGGCGAGCTCGATCTGAGCAACAACTTCTTGCCGGGCGTGGCGACGCTGGCCCAGAAGGGTTACGTCCAGACCTTTTACAAGGACGCCCCCTACATGCTGTCTGCTAATACGGCTGTCCTGTTCTTGAACACGACCAAGAAACCGATGGACGACCCAGCCTTCAGACGGGCGTTGGCTTTTGCCATCAATGTGGACGACATCGTGAACGTCGCCTACGCTGGCCTGGTCAAGGCCGCCAGCCCGACTGGCCTGCTGCCCACTCTGAGCAAGTACGATGATGCGGATGTGCTCGCCCGCTTGGGCTACAGCTACGATCCGGCCAAGGCCGTTTCTATCCTGACAGCGGCTGGATATACGCAGGGCGTCGATGGCTTCTTCGTTGCCCCTGACGGTTCCAAGATCGAGCTGGAAGTCACGTGCCCGTTCGGCTGGACGGACTGGATGGAAGCCATCAACGTCATCGCCAACAGTGCCCAGGGCGCTGGGATCAATATCAAGGCCGTGACCCCGGACTATGGCGCCTGGAATACCGCGCTGCAGTCGGCTACCTTTGATATGACGTTGAACAACTGGGCCAGCGTGAGCAACACACCCTGGACGTTGTACAACCTCTTGTTCAACCACCCGCTCCGCGACCAGATGCAAAGTGGTAACTTTGGCAAGTACGACAACCAGGCGATGTTCGACATGGTGGACGCGCTGGCCAAGATCCCCACTACGGACGATGCGGGTATGAAGGCGGCCTGCAAGGAGATTCAGGAACTCATGCTGACCGAGATGCCCATGATCCCGCTGTGGTACAACGGTCTGTGGGCCCAGTTCAGCAGCTCGATCTGGACGAACTGGCCAACCGAAGCAGCCGATACTCCCAACACCCTTCCGTCTTCGTGGTCCGGATACTGGCAATTGGGCGGCCTGGACACCCTTATCAATCTCAAGCCGGCGCAGTAAACAAATCGAGACCGGCCTACTAAAGCCCCGCCCCTCCCTGTAGCGGGAGGGGCGGGCTTCTTGTCGCCTGCCTGTAGAGAGGGTTCGTATGAAACAGTATTTTGGCAGAAAGATTTTTCTTTATCTGTTGACCTTTTTTGTCGCGGTGACCATCGACTGGTTGATCCCGCGTTTCATGCCAGGCGACCCGATTCAGAACTTGTTGTCGAGAGTTGTCTTGAACGCCGATGCCGCCCAGGCGATGTATACCTATTATGCCCATGCCTTTCAGCTCGACCTTCCCCTCTGGCAGCAGTACCTCAATTTTTGGATCGCGCTTTTCCATGGCGACCTGGGGATAAGCGTCTATCTGTTCCCGACGCCGGTGGCCAGGGTGCTCATGCGAGCCGTGCCCTATGACCTCTTTCTGTTGATCCCTTCGATCCTGCTGAGTTGGTATGCCGGCAATCATTTTGGCGCTTTCGCAGCGCGCTCCAAGTGGCTTGACAACACCATCTCGCCAATCGGCTACGTCCTCACGGCGACCCCCTACATGTGGCTCGGCATCTTGCTCGCCTGGTTTTTCGGCATTGTCCTGGGGCTTTTCCCCATCGCCGGCGCGTACAGTTTCAGAATGCAACCCCATCTGTCGTGGGTCTTTATCGGAAATGTCATACATCACTGGTTCTTACCCTTCGCATCTCTTTTCCTGGTCGGCTTTGGCGGCCAGGCGATCGGCATGCGCAACATGATCATCTATGAGCTGGAGGCGGATTATTCCCAGTACCTCGAAACCCTCGGCGCACCCAAGGGCCTGGTCAGGCGCTACGCGTTCGGGAACGCGGTCCTGCCCCAGATCACCGGCCTGGCATTGTCGCTGGGGGTCGTCGTCGCCGGCGCCCTGGTCACCGAGGTCGTGTTTTCCTATCCCGGCATCGGCTACTTGCTGCTGGCTGCCATTCAGAACCAGGACTATTTCCTCATCCAGGGCTGCTTCCTCTTTATCATTATCGGCGTGCTGCTCGCTAATTTCATTATCGATATAGCCTATGTCATTATCGACCCCAGAACGCGCAGGGGGATGGTAGGTGAATAGCATGAAAAAAAACGAGCTCCTCTATTTTGCCCTGAGAAACAGAAAGCTACAGATTGGCTCGCTCATTATCTTGTTCTTTCTGCTTCTGACGCTCATCGGCCCAGGACTGGCGCGTAACGCACCCTTTGCTTATGCGAATCCCCTGGGAGCCGAACCGCCGTCGTCCAAATACTGGTTCGGGACCACGTTTTTTGGACAGGATGTTTTCGCCCAGTTTGTGCATGGCCTGCGAGCGACCTTCCTGGTGGGCCTCATCGGCGGCGGCCTGGGTACCTTCATAGGGATACTGATCGGTTTCACCGGCGGCTATCGCGGCGGTATCGTGGATGACATACTCAACGTGCTCACGAACATCGTCCTGGTCATTCCCACGCTGGCCGTGCTGCTCATCATCGCGGCCTATCTCCAGGTTCGCAGCCTCACGATGGAGTGCATCTTTATCGGCTTGACGGCCTGGCCTTGGGCGGCCAGGGCCATCCGGGCTCAGACCTTTTCCTTGCGCACCCGGGATTTCGTCGACCTGGCCAGGACGAGTGGCATGGGACCGTCCAAGATCATCTTTACCGAGATCGCGCCGAACATGATGTCCTACCTGGTCATGACCTTCATCCTCCAGTTCGGTGGGGCGATTCTCAATGCTGCCACGCTGGATTTCATCGGGCTCGGCCCCACCAACGCGATTTCGCTGGGCTTGATGATGCAGGTGGCAGTCCTGTGGGGCGCTCTTCAACTCGGTTCGTGGTGGTGGTTTTTGCCGCCGGGGCTGGCGATTGCGGCTATCGTGGGAGCGTTGTATGTCATGAACGTTGGCTTGGACGAGGTCTTTAACCCCAAGCTGAGGGAGATGTGAGCGATGAGTCTAAAAGTCCAAGACCTCACAGTCTATTATCAAACCTTGCACGGGACCGTCAAAGCGCTCGAAAACGCGACCTTCAGCCTGATGGATGGCGAGATCATGGGCCTGGCCGGCGAATCGGGCTGCGGCAAAACGACGCTCGCCTACAGCTTGATCCGCCTGACCTCGCGCATGAGGTATATCAAGGGCATGGTGGAGCTCGACGGCGCCGAGTTGCCCATCTGGGACAGCGACAAGATGGTGCCCTTCAGGTTCAAAAAGATCTCTATCATCCCGCAGTACGCCATGAGCGCCATGAATCCAACCCGAAAAATAGGCAAGATGATATCGGAATTGCTCGAATCCAGGGGGGTTCACTCAAAAACCGTTCTGCCAGAGATCAAGCGGCGGCTTGACCTGGTTGAGCTGCCACACGCCGTGTTGAACATGTACCCCATAGAGCTTTCGGGCGGCATGAAGCAGAGGATGGTGATGGTGATATCGACGCTATTGGATCCTTCACTGCTCATTGCGGATGAGATCACCTCGGCGCTCGACGTGTCTACCCAGAAAGCCGTGGCCGAGATGCTGGTCGGGTTTCGAGACCGCGAATTTGTGAAAAGCATCATTTTTGTGACCCACGACATTTCCATCCTGTACCAGGTGGCCGACTCGATCATGGTCATGTACGCTGGCCAGTTGGCTGAAAGGGCCTCGACTCACGTGATCGTCAATTCCCCGCGTCATCCGTATACGAGAATGCTGATTTCATCTTTGCCGGAGCTTGGGATACGCTGCGCCGAGAAAAGACTGGCCGGCATTCCCGGCCGGCCTCCGATGCTGCTCGATCCCCCGATCGGATGCCGCTTCAGGCAGCGCTGCCCGGTCGCCTTTGAGAAATGCCTGGAGGAACCACCGTTCGCTGAAATTGAAAAGGGGCACTTTGTTGCTTGCTGGAAGGAGTTGGGAACGGATGCTCAAGCTTGACAATATATCCAAGGTCTACCGGGTTGGAACCTTCGGCGGAAAGGCGCTCCATGCCGTGAGCGAGGTCAGCTTTGATGTCCCGGACGGAGAAGTCGTCTCGCTCATCGGCGAGAGTGGAAGTGGAAAAAGCACGATCGGCAGGATGATCCTGCGCCTCATCTCGCTCAGCTCGGGGGCGATCGTCTTTAACGGCGTCGATGTGTCTACCCTCAGGGGGAATGCGCTAAAAGAGTATTACCGCGGCGTGCAGGGCGTGTTCCAGGACCCGTTCAGTTCTTATAACCCGATCTTTAAAGCCGATCGGGTCTTTGCGACCATCAAGGAAGAGTTCTTCCCCGACATGCAAGGCTCGGAGTGGGCTGGGCGGGTAAGCAGCGCCTTGGAGGCCGTTGGCCTCAACCCGGACGAGGTCTTGAATAAATTCCCCCACCAGCTCAGCGGTGGGCAACTGCAGCGTTTCCTCATCGCCCGCGCCCTGCTGCTCGACATCCAGTTCCTCGTGGCCGACGAGATCATCAGCATGCTCGATGCCTCCACCCGCATCGACGTTCTCAATTTGCTGGCGGATCTCAAGGCCCGCCGCCTGTCCATCTTGTTCATCACGCACGACCTCTCGCTGGGTTACTATATCAGCGAAAAATCGGTCATTCTCTACCGGGGCTGCGTGGCAGAGATGGGACTGACCGAGAAAATATACGCCAAACCGCTTCATCCGTACACGAGGATGTTGATGGCGGCCGTCCCACGCCTGGATAAGAAATGGGAAGAGGTCAAGATCGAGCTGAAAGCCCAGCAAGCGGAACTGAGCGGCGGCTGTGCCTATTACGACAGGTGTACGTCTGCCAGCAAAGACACGAGCTGTAGCAGGAGCAAGCCCGAACTGGTCGAAGTGGCCCCCGGCCATTTCGTGGCCTGCAGCAAGCTGTAGCCAGGCGCGAAATTCGCCCGCCCGTGTCGGTTATATTGCGAGGATGGGCAAGCTGTGGTAGGATACGCGCTAGTGCAATTGGGCCTAAATATGCCCTCCATTTTAAAGCCTCTGTGCATCTCTGTGCGCCCTCTGTGAGGCTCTGTGTAACTAAAAATGCATCGGGCTGAGTAGTAACTTGCAAAGAATGGCAAGACATATACCAGATGACCAACTAGTGTATTGGAAAAAGTGCGGAGGTATCTGATGCCACTCTTGCTCTTTCTTTTGGAAGCGGGCTTGATCTCTCTGTCAGGGGTCATGTCACCCGGCCCCATGACGACTGTCATCGTGGGCAAGGGAAGCCAATCCCCACACGCCGGCGCCCTGGTTTCCCTGGGCCACAGCGTCGTCGAAATCCCGCTGATGATCGCTGTGTTGTATGGCGCTGGCCGCCTGCTGGGTTTACCCTACGTCAAGTTTGCCATAGCGCTCGTGGGCGGACTGTTCTTGCTCGTGATGGGAGCCGGCATGTTCCGCAGTACCCGGCCGGAAGAGCCGGTCCCTCGCGACGTTCGCGGCGAACGTACGTCGCCGGTGATGGCCGGCATCGCTTTGAGCGCGGGGAACCCCTACTTTCTCGTTTGGTGGGCGACCGTGGGCGTGGCTTTGGTCCTGCGCTCGATCGATTTTGGATGGTCCGGTTTCGTCGCGTTCGCGGTGCTGCATTCGCTGTGTGATCTGGTGTGGGCCACTATTCTCTCCGCCTTGTCGTTTACCGGTGGACGCTTTTTAGGCCAAGGCTTTCAAAGGGCCGTTTCCCTGGTGTGTGGTGTGCTGTTGGTATTCTTTGGCGGCAAGCTCATTATCGACAGCGCCAGTTTCTTTATTTGAGCCCCAGCCCAAAGTCTGTTATAATAGCGTTATTCTGTGCGAAAAAGGAAACGCCATTTCTTAATGGCGCGCTGTTATGGATCTGTTTGACCACGCCCGGCAAGAAGAAAGCCACAGGCGCCAGCCGCTGGCGGCGCGCATACGCCCACGCCGGCTCGACGAGTTCGTGGGACAAGAAGACATCATTGGCCCCGGCAAGCTGCTGCGCCGCGCCATCGAAGCCGACCAATTGTCGTCCATTATCCTGTGGGGCCCGCCCGGCACGGGCAAGACGACGATCGCTTCCATCATCGCCAATCACACCCAAAGCACCTTCGAGACGATCAACGCCGTCATGGCCGGCGTGGCCGATATCCGCCGGGTGGTGACCGACGCCAAGGAACGCTTCAAGCTCTACGGCCAACGCACGATCTTGATGGTGGACGAGATCCATCGCTTTAACAAGGCCCAACAGGACGCACTGCTGCCGCATGTCGAAGACGGCACGATCATCCTCATCGGCGCTACAACCGAGAACCCCTACTTCGGGGTCAATCCCCCCCTCGTCAGCCGCAGCCGCGTGTTCCAATTGCGCCAGCTCGACGACGAGCAGGTGACCGAGATCCTGCGTCGAGCGCTGGCCGATCCCGAACGCGGCCTGGGACGCGTGCCGGCTGTGGTCGACGCCAGCGCGCTGGCGCACATCGTCAAGGTGGCTGGCGGCGACGCCCGCACGGCGCTCAATGCGCTCGAGCTGGCCGTCATCACCACCCCAGCCAGCAAGGCCGATAAGCAGGTCCACGTGACGCTGCAGGTGGCCGAAGACAGCATCCAACGCCGGGCCATTCTGTACGACAAGGACGGCGACGCGCACTATGACACGATCAGCGCTTTCATCAAATCGGTGCGCGGCAGCGACCCGGACGCCGCGCTGTATTGGCTAGCCAAGATGATGTACGCCGGCGAGGACCCGCGCTTTATCCTGCGTCGCTTGATCATCCTGGCCGGCGAAGACATCGGCCTGGCCGAGCCGATGGGACTGGTGGTGGCCACCGCCGCTGCCGATGCCTTCGAGCGGATTGGCCTGCCGGAAGGCGTGTACCCCCTCGTCGAGGCTACGCTCTACCTGGCGACCGCCCCCAAGAGCAACAGCGCCGGGGCCTATTTTAGCGCGCTCAAGCTGGTGCAGGACGAGGGCAAGGTGCAGGTCCCCCAACACTTGCAAGACGCCAGCCGCGACGGCGCGGCCTTGGGACACGGGCAAGGCTACCAGTACCCGCACGAATTTGAGGCGCATTTTATCCCTCAGAATTACCTGCCCGAGGCGATCAGGGGCACGCGCTTTTATCGCCCTAGCCTCCAGGGTTACGAGGCGCAAGTCGTCGAGCGGATCGAGCGCTGGCGGCAGGCCCAGTTGGATGCCTTGGGCATCAGCTCGCAGGAAGGCCCGCGCCTGACCCACGAGCAGGAACAGGCCATGAAACGAGGAATTTGATTGTTAATTATTAATTGTTAATTTATGGGAATCCCGCAGGTCATTGCTATAGATGGGCCAGCCAGCGCCGGCAAGAGCACTGTGGGCCAGTTGTTGGCCCAGAGATTGGGCTACGTGTACTTTGACACCGGCGTGATGTACCGGGTTGTGACCTTGGCGGCGCTGCAGCGCGGCGTACCCATTGAGGATGAGCCGGCCGTCACGGCCCTGGCGGAGACGATCCAGATCGAGGTCAGCGCGCCGACTGTCTCGGACGGCCGCCAGTACACCGTGCTGGCCGATGGCCAGGACGTGACCTGGGTGATTCGTACGCCCGAGGTGGAGCGGGCTGTGTCGCCGGTCAGCGCTTACCCTGGTGTGCGGCGTGCCCTCACCCAGCAGCAGCGGCGGATTGGCCTGGCCGGCCGTATGGTCATGGTGGGGCGCGACATCGGCACAGTCGTGCTGCCCGAGGCCAAGCTCAAGATCTACCTGGATGCCTCGGTCGAAGAGCGGGCTGCACGCCGCACACGTGAAAGCCAGGCGCGCGGCGTGCCGGCCGTCTACACACAAGTGCTCCGGGCCATGAAACGACGTGACCAGATCGACAGCCAACGCGCCAGCGCTCCCCTGCGCCCGGCCGACGATGCCGTCATCCTGGATAGCACGACGCTGGACATCGACCAGGTGCTGAGCGAGATTTTGCGCCTGGTCTACGAAAATAACCAAGACGCATCCAATCCTCTCTGCATGCGGCAGGGATTGGCGGGCGCAAAGAAGACGGCTTTCGAAGCGAAAGCTTAAAACTTGGCGTCCTTTGCGCCTTTGCGGTGAAAATTTTCATGCTGGGTGCAGAACGTATGTTCATGAAAACTACTCAAAAAATATTGTCTCGTAGGGCCTAGTTTATGAAACCGACAGCGACACGACACATCTTTCGCCGTTTTGTCCAGGCGTTGGCGCGCGGATTGCTGCGCGTAGCAACACGTTCGCGTGTTGAGGGCCTCCACAATATTCCCTCTCAAGGGGCGGCGCTCATCGTCTTTAATCACCTGGCGCACCTGGACCCGGTGCTGCTGATTGCTTTTTCCCCACGTCTACCAGAAGGGATCGCTCTAAGCGACTTGATGAGCGTGCCTGTCACGGGAGCGGTGCTGCGAGCCTATGGCGCTATTCCCGTTCATCGCGACCGCTATGATCGCCAGGTAATCCGCGCCGCGCTGAGTGTCTTGGAGCAGGGCAGGCTGTTGGCGTTGGCCCCCGAAGCGCGCCAAAGTCCCAGTGGCCAACTGGAAAAAGGGCGCGAAGGCGCTGCCTACCTGGCGCTCAAAAGTGGCGCGCCGCTCGTGCCGGTCGGTCTTACTGGCACGCAGCACGCTTACAACGCGTGGGGCAAGCGCGCGCGCCCCGAGATCACGATGGTCGTTGGAACGCCGTTTCACCTGCCGGAGAACCCCGGCGCTACGCGGCGCGAGGCGCTGGAGGTAGCCCACAGGAGCATCATGACGCACATCGCGCAACTGCTGCCGCCCGAGTATCGCGGCTATTGGGCGGAACCTTCAACCTGAAACCTTAAACCTGAAACTCTCTATGCGCGATTACACACACTACCGTCCCAGCTTCCTCCGCCGCTTTTTGACCGTGTTGCTGCGCATCGTGGTCTGGATCTTGTTGGATCTCAAAATTACCGGCGTTGAAAACTTCCCTGCCACCGGGCCTGTCCTCCTGATCAGCAATCACATCAGCTTTCTCGACCCGGTCCTGGTCGTTGGTCTTCTGCCCCGCCCGGTTGTGGCCATGTCCAAGGTCGAGAACTTGGACCACAAGGTGATGGGGTTGCTGGCGCGCATTTTTGATGCCTTCCCGGTGCGGCGCGGCGAGGTGGATCGCCAGGCGCTCGAAAGCTCGCTGCGCGTTCTAGGAGCCGGTCTGGCTTTGTGGCTGTCGCCCGAGGGCACGCGCAGCGAGTCAGGGCAGTTGCAGCGTGGTCTCAATGGCCTGGCCTTCATCGCCACGCGCTCCGGCGCTCCGATCGTCCCCTTGGCCTTTAGCGGCACGGATCGCTTCAAGCACAACGTCCGCCGCCTCCGGCGCACGCCGGTCAAGCTGGTCGTGGGCCAGCCATTTTACATCGGACAGGAGAACTCGCGCGCGCGCGGCAAGGCGCTAGACGCGATAACGGACCACGCCATGCGTCAAATCGCGGCGCTGCTGCCGCCCGAGATGCGAGGAGTATACACGTGAGCCCGGAACTTGCTCCAGGCCGGGCTGGCGCTTTTGTGACGGCCGTCGAGCCGGGCAGCCTGGCAGACGAGTTGGGCGTGCGCCCGGGCGACGAGCTGCTGGCCGTCAACGATCATCCCGTGCAGGACGTGATCGACGTGCAGTTTTACGCGGCCGAAGACGACGTCGAGCTGCGCCTCCGCCGCCGGCGTGACGAGCTCGTGCTGCGCGCAGAGCGCCGTTACGATCAATCCCTGGGACTGGAATTTGCCCACCCCACCTTTGACGTCGCCATCCGGCGTTGCAACAACCGATGCCCGGCGTGCTTCGTGCGGCAAATGGCGCCTCGCATGCGCCGCTCGTTGTACGTCAAGGATGACGATTATCGCTACAGCTTTCTGTTTGGCCATTACGTGACGCTGACCAATCTGGGTGAGACTGACTGGGAGCGCATCGCGCGGCAGTGCCTTTCCCCGCTGTACGTCAGCGTCCATGCCACGCCGCTGGATGTGCGCCGCAAGGTTTTGGGCAACCCCAACGCGCCGGACGTGCTGGAGCAACTGGGCTGGCTGGCCGGCCACGCTATCGAGGTGCACGCGCAGATCGTCGTCACGCCTGGCCTGAACGACGGAGAGACCTTGAAGCGCAGCGTGTTCGACCTGGCCAGGCTTTACCCTGGCGTGCGCTCGGTCAGCGTCGTGCCGGTGGGCATCACGCGTTACCATAGATCTGGACAACGGCCCAACACGGCCGCCGAGATGAGGGCCGTGCTCGAGGCCGTCCACGCCTGGCAGAAAGAATTCAAGCCGGTTACGGGCGTGCGTTTCGTCTACGCCACCGACGAGTGGTACCTGGCCCTCGGCCGGCGCGTCCCCGCCCGCGCTCACTACGACGGCCTGCAATTGCAAGAAAACGGCCTGGGGCTGGTGCGACGCTTTTTGACACGTTTCGGCTCTCTAGTCTCGAGACTCAAAGCTCGAAACTTGAAACCTGAAACTCGAAACCTGAAACTCTCTTTGGTGACCGGCGTCTTGTTCGCGCCCACGCTGCACAAGTCTGCCGAGGAATTCGGTGCCTTGACCGGCGTGCAGATAGAGCTTATTCCGATTGTCAACCGTCATTTTGGCGAGACGGTGACGGTGGCCGGTTTGCTCACAGCCGGTGACGTGATCGAGCAACTGCGCGGGCGGGAATTGGGCTGCATGTTATTCCTGCCGCGCGTGATGTTTGGCCATCCCAGCGGTGCCAGCTTGGACGATCGCTTCCCGGCCGACGTCGAGCAGGCCTTGGGCCGGCCGGTAGTGCTGGCGGAGACGATGGGGGATGTGGTGAAGACGCGGTTATTTTCGGAATAGGAGGCGAATATGGGAAACGTCCTGGTTTTGTACGACAGCGAAACCGGCAACACCCGGAAAATGGCGCAGTACGTGGTCCAGGGGGCAGAGCAAGTGCCGGGCATACAGGTGCGTCTGCGCTCGGCGGAAGAGGCGACGAGGGATGACGTCTTTTGGTGCGACGGCATGGCGGTCGGCAGCCCTACTTGCCTGGGCACCATCTCTTGGCGGATGAAGCGCTTTTGGGATGGGATTGTGGATGGCACGTGGGGGCATGTAGACGGCAAGATCGCCTGCGCTTTCTCGTCGTCGGGAGGCTGGGGCGGTGGAACGGAAATGACGTGCCTGTCGCTGCTGATCATGCTAATGAACTTTGGCTTTCTCGTGTTCGGCGTCACCGATTACGTTGCCGACAAGTTCACGCTTCACTATGGCGCTGTCACGGCTCGAGAGCCCAGGGCAGAGGCGGAAATAGCCGCTTGCCGGCGCCTGGGCAAGCGCTTGTCGCAGTGGGTCGCCGTGTACGCCGATGGCCGCAAAGAGCTTTACCCAGGTCCCATCGACCAACGCCAGGAGTGAACGCCGTTCGGCAAAGCCGAACGGCGTGCGGTACCCCTTTGACTTTTGCCGAGTTTGTATTATACTGACTCCTGTTTGACACAATTGAATAATGGGAAGCGAAAGCGTATGGACCCTTGCTGTCTCCAGGCAGCAAGGGTAACGAGGCGGAGGTCTCTCGCCGCGAGGCGAGATTAACCCGGCCCGGCTCTTCGGAAGCCTGGCAGGGGAAAATCGAACAGATCAGCGGATGCCTCCCGGGGCTACCAGGTCCCGAGTTTTCCCTCTAGCAAGCGGTGTGACAAAACGGCGCAGCTAAGGCGCCGGACAAAACACCCCGCATTGGTCACTACAGCCCACAGGGTATGGACGGTTTTCGCCTGTGACTTGACTGTGGTGTGTGAAACCATATAGAGGGAGGCAACTATGTTCTTTTATATTTGAGGACACGCCTGCCGTGTCTTCGTTTATTTAACAGATGTTCCGAAAATAGCCACAGCCCGCCAGTCTCGCTTCGTGGCGACCGAAGGGAGTACAGGCATGGCAGGCTGTGGCAAAAAATTCTCGTTCGTGTAGATTCGCGCAGATTCGCGGATAACAAGTTAGGAGGTTACTATGTGTGGAATCGTCGGTTACGTAGGGCATCGAGACGCGACGGCACTCATTCTTGAGGGCTTGCGTCGCCTGGAATATCGCGGTTATGACAGCGCCGGCATCGCCGTCGTCGAAACGGGCGGCACGCTTGGCGTGCGGCGCAATGTTGGCAAGCTTTCCAACCTGGCAGTTGCCTTGCAGGCTCAGCCGCTGCAAGGCAACATCGGTATCGGTCACACCCGTTGGGCGACCCACGGACAGCCGAGCGAGACCAACGCGCATCCCCACACCGATTGCACTGGCAACCTGGTCGTGATTCACAACGGCATTGTCGAAAATTTTCACCAGCTTCGCGAGCAGCTCAAAGCGGCCGGCCACACCTTTGTGTCGGAAACAGATACCGAGGTCATCGTGCACCTGGTCGAAGAGTACGTCAAGGAGGGGGCGACGCTTGAAGACGCGGCGCGGCGGGCGCTGGTGCAGCTCAAGGGCGCGCACGGCATCGTGTTGATGAGCCGGCTCGAGCCGGACCGCCTGGTCTGCGCTCGCATCGGCAATGCCGGCGGGGTGACGATCGGCTTGGGCAGCAATGGCTGCCAGGAAATGTTCGTCGCTTCCGACATGCCGGCTATCCTGGAGCACACCCGCCGGATGATCTTTTTGGAAAGTCGCCAGATGGCCGTGGTGATGCGCGACGGCGTCAAGATCAGCTCGCTGGACACCGGCGAGCGGCTCGAGCTGCCGGTCCATACCATCCCCTACGACCCCATCGCGGCTGCCAAGGGCGAGTACCGCCACTTTATGCAGAAAGAGATCTTTGAGCAAGCGCGTTCGACGATCGACACCATCCGGGGCCGAGTAGATTTTGAGCATGGGCGGGTGGTGTTGGACGATATGCGCTTGACGGCCGAGCAAGCGCGGCGGATCGACAAGTTGTTTATTGTCGCCTGCGGCACGTCTTACTACGCCGCCTTGGTCGGCAGGTTTATAATCGAGCAATTGGCTCGCCTGCCGGTCGAAGTCGAATACGGCAGCGAGTTTCGCTACCGCGATTCGATCATCGACAGCCACACGGCGGTGTTGTCCATCACCCAATCGGGCGAGACGGTGGATACCCTGGTCAGTATGGAAAAGGCGCGTGAGAAGGGAGCAATGCTTTGGAGCATCGTGAATGTGATTGGATCGCAGGCGCACCGCCTGGCGGATGGGGCGATACTGATGCAAGCTGGGCCGGAAATCGGGGTGGCTTCGACCAAGGCCTTTACGGCCTCAATCGCGGACCAGTATTTGCTGGGGTGTTACCTGGGGCAACTGCGCGGCACGTTGAGCGCTCAGGAGGCGCGCAGCCTGGTGAGCGAGCTTAGCCGGCTGCCTGACTTGATGGGGCAGGTGCTCGAGCAGGGTCAGCAGCGTTTCCAGGTCGCCGGCGGCGCCTATATCAAAGTCCCGCCGACGATTTACGAGGACCTGGCCAATCGCTTTCACGACCGCGAGCATTTCTTGTACCTGGGGCGCGGCATCAACTACCCGATCGCCTTGGAGGGCGCGCTCAAGCTGAAGGAGATCAGCTACATCCACGCCGAAGGCTATCCGGCCGGCGAGATGAAGCACGGTCCCATCGCGCTGATTGACGAGCGGATGCCGGTCGTGACGGTGGCCGTGCGGGACAAGGTATACGACAAAATGATCAGCCAGATCGAGCAGGTCAAGGCGCGCGGGGGGATCGTCATTGCCGTGGCGACCGAGGGCGACGAGCTTGTACAGCAGAAGGCCGATTTCGTGCTCTACATCCCGCCCATCTCGGAGCTGCTCACGCCTGCCCTGGCCGTTCTGCCGCTGCAGATGCTGGCCTATCACCTGGCCGTGCGGCGCGGCTGCGACGTCGACCAGCCGCGCAACCTGGCCAAAAGCGTGACGGTGGAGTAGGGGGCTGCTTTTTCCAACTCGCTGTTGTACATAAAGAATAAAGGCAGTACCGCAAAAGTTGCTTACACCCTCACCCCAGCCCTCCCCCTACAAGGGGGAGGGGGCCGGCTCCCTCTCCCCTTCGGGGAGA
>JAFGFO010000077.1 GCA_016931085.1 Thermoflexales bacterium | reverse complement strand
TTTCAGGCCAGACTTCCGAAGTCTCAAAGACTTCGGAAGTCTTCCCACTCCTGGATGGACGCAGGAAGTTATTTATTTACGGACCCTAAGGGTTTTGATGCCAGTTGAGCCTCGGCCGCTCGCAGGCGCTCCAGCGACTTGGCCTGGCCTAACACGGCCAAGGTGCCAAAGAGAGGCGGCGCCACATCCTTGCCGGTCACCGCCACGCGCACGATGCCGAACAATTGGCCAGTCTTCAGGCCCAGCTCGTCAACCAGCTTGCGCAGCAGCTCTTCCAGGGTCGCCTCGCCCCACTCCGAATCGGGCAGGCCCTCCAGCACAGCGATGGCGCGCCGAAGCGCAGCCAAACTCGTGGCAGCCTCCATCTTTTTGCCGATGAGGCGATCGGCCTCCGGCGGCGGAAAGTCGACGAAAAACACGTCGCACCATTCGACCACATCGGTCAGGCGCTTCAGGCGCTCGCGGACGAGCGGGACGAGCTGCCGCACTTTATCAAGGCCGATCTCTTCCTCGGGCAGCCCCAGGCCGGCGGCCAGGTAGGGCAGCAGCCGGCGGGCCAGCTCGTCGTGCGCTAAAGCGCGAATGTATTCACCATTGATCCAATCCAGCTTGGGATACGAGAAAACCGCCCCGGCCCGGTTGACGTGATCCAGGCTAAAACGCTCCACCAACTCTTGGCGGCTAAAAAACTCGCGCTCTTCCCCTTCACCCGGCGACCAGCCCAAGAAGACCAGGAAATTGAACAGCGCTTCGGGCAAAAAGCCCTGCTTGCGAAACTCGCTGATCGAAGTTGCGCCGTGCCGCTTGGACAGCTTGCGTCCATCCTCGCCCAGCACCATCGGCACGTGAGCAAAGACCGGCAAGTCCCAACCCAAGGCCTGGTACAACAAGACGTGCTTGGGCGTGCTGGGCAGCCATTCGTCGGCGCGGATGACGTGCGTTATCCCCATCGTGTGGTCATCCACGACGACGGCCAGGTGGTAAGTTGGCAAGCCGTCGCTCTTGACCAGCACCTGGTCATCGAGTTGGGCATTTTCAACTGTCAGCTTGCCCTTGATCTGGTCGTGAAACGACGTGCAGCCCTCGAGTGGAACGGCCAGGCGGACGACGTGGGGTTCATCAGGCGAGACCTCGCCAGGCTTTTTGGCACGGCACAAGCGATCATAGCCGGGCGACTGCTTGTTGGCGGTCTGCTGCTGGCGCACGGCAGCCAAGCGCTCCGGCGAGCAATCGCAGCGATAGGCCCAGCCGCGCGCGAGCAGCTCTTGGGCGTACTGCTGGTACAACTGGCTGCGCAGCGATTGGATATAGGGGCCGTGAGGGCCGCCGATTTCCGGCGCACCGTCCCAATCTTCACCGATGGCGCGCAACTCGTCGCGGCTGGGGCCTTCGTCAAACTCGATCCCCAGCCAATTCAAGGCCTCGATCGTGACGCGCGCCGAGCCGGGGGTATAACGCTGTTGGTCGGTGTCCTCGATGCGCAACACGAGCTTTCCGCCCGTGTGGCGCGCGAACAAGGAGTTGAAAACAACCGTGCGAATATTGCCGATGTGAGGTTCGCCGGTCGGGCTGGGTGCATAGCGAACGCGAACAGTCATGTCATTTATTCCAAAGAGGTGACTGGCACCTCGGAGGTGCCGGTCACCTGGCTTAGAATTCTAAGGTTTTGTGCCGCATCAGCACGCTCTGGGCAACGCCCAGGGCAAACAACAAAGTCAGCAGCGAGCTGCCGCCATAGCTGACAAACGGCAGCGGCAGCCCTGCCACCGGCATGAGGCTCAAATTCATGGCGATATTGACCACGGCGGTGAAAAAGATCATGGCCACCACGCCGATCACGTAATAACGTCCCATCGAGTCGCGCGCCATGTAGGCGATCCGCAGCAAGCGAAACAACAGGAACATAAAGAGGGCGAACAAGCATAGCGCGCCCAACAGGCCCATCTCTTCGGCGATCACCGAAAAAATGAAATCCGTGTGCCGCACGCGCAAAAAGTGCAATTGGCTCTGGCTGCCGCCGGCAAAGCCCTTGCCCAACAGGCCGCCGTTGCCGATGCTAATGAGGGCCTGGTCGAGATTGTAGCGCGCCCCCGGCACAGGCTCAATGTCTAACAAAAACATCAGGATGCGCCCACGCATATAGTCTTTCATAGCCAACCAGGCGAGGGGCGTAGCCAGCACACCCAGGCCGCCAAAGGCCAGCACGTGATACCAACGCAAGCCAGCGGCGAACACCATGGCAGCCCAAATCACCAACAGGACGATAACCGTGCTCAAGTTCGGTTGGGCTGCGACCAGGCCAATCGGGATGGCTACCAGCACCAATGAACCCAACAGCACCCGCCAGCTCATCACCTCTTCCTCGTGATTGGCCAGGAAACTGGCCAGGACAATGATGAGCAGTACCTTGGCCGGTTCAGCCGGTTGAACGTCAAAGAGTGGAAAACTCACCCAACGCTGTACCGAGCCAATCTGGCTGCCGCCCATCAGCAATGCAATCAACAACAGGGCGATGATAACGGCATACAGCACGCGATAAGCTTTCCCCAGCTCGCGATAATTCCAGGCGGTCATGAAGAAAAAAGCGACCAGGCCAACCAGAGCAAAGACTGCCTGCCGGGCCGGATAGTCGGCCAAGTCCGGCGTGCTCAAGGTGGCGCTGTAGACCATCGCCACGCCAAAAACGCACAGCAGCAGGACAGACAGCAGCAGCCAGGCGTCAAAGTGACGCCACAAGCGAGCGTCAAACACCGCCCTACCCTCCTCCGGCCGGACGGCGGCGGCGGCCTTCTAGCAAGGGAATGTCAGCCACCAGGCGGCTTTCACGCCGGCCCTGTGTAAAGGTAACCTCCACGCCAGCCTCATCGATAGTCAGGTGGCGTGAGATGACCGCGATGATCTCATCCTTGATCACCTCCAGCAAGCCGGGAGCGATATTGGCCCGGTCGTGCACCAGCACGAACTGCAAGCGCTGCTTGGCTAAATCACGGCTTGAAGCCGGCCCTCCCCCTCCACGCAAGAAATCAAAAAAACGGTTCATGAGTGACTCCTATCAGGTCGAATGAGGCGGACAAAACGTTGAAAGAAATTGCCACTCTCGCGCAGGGTTAGGAAGGGCACTTCTTCGCCCATCAGCCGCCGCGCAATGTTGCGGAGCGCCTGGCCAGCCAGCGAGTGATCGCCGAGCACAACCGGGTTGCCGCGGTTAGTCGACACCAGGACGGTCTCATCCTCCGGCACAAGCCCGATCAGCTCGATCGCCAGGATATCCAGCACATCGGCTGTATCGAGCATATCCCCGCGATTGATCATCTCGGGCTTGAGGCGATTGAGAATCAGGCGTGCCGGGCCTTTCTCAGCCGCTTCCACCAGGCCAATGACCCGATCGGCGTCACGCACGGCGCTCACTTCTGGATTGGTCACGATGATCACCTCGTTGGCTGGCGCCATGGCAGTACGGAAGCCATCCTCGATGCCGGCCGACGAGTCAATCAAAATGAAATCCATCAGTTCCCCCGCTTCCTCGCACACGCGAACCAGGTCGTCTGGCTTCACAGCCGTCTTGTCCCGTGTCTGGGCAGCCGGCAAAAGATACAGCTCAGGCAAGCGTTTATCCTTGACCATGGCCTGGCGCAACTTGCAGCGGCTCTCCACAACGTCGACAACGTCGTAAACGATACGATTCTCCAGGCCCATGGCCATATCGAGATTGCGCAAACCAATGTCGGCATCCATGCAAAGCACACGCTGTCCCAACTGTGCCAGCGCCACGCCGATATTAGCCGTGATGGTCGTTTTACCTACGCCACCCTTGCCCGACGTAATCGTGACGATTCTTGCAGTCATTCCACACCCTTCTCCTTCTACCACAAGCCTGCCCGCCCCTTGGGGTTCCAGGCAACAGCCTCGATGCGGCCATTCGTTACACACGCCATTTCTGGCACAACCTTGCGCCGGCGATCATCAGGGCTGCGGCTAATCTGCCGGCCGATACGCAACTGCATGGGCATCAAGTCAAGTGCACACACCACAGCCTCCTCGTCGCCAAAGGCGCCGGCGTGCACCGTGCCGTGCAGTTTACCCCACACGACGACGTCGCCGCCGGCGATCAACTCGGCTCCCGAATGCACGTCGCCGATGACGATAATCGCGCCGGTATGGCGTACGCTTTGGCCTGAGCGAAGCGTGCGCCGGATGACCAAGCCAGCATCTGGCGTAGCCTCGACCGCCGGCGACGCGATGGGGGGGGCTGAACCTGGAGAGGGCTGGCGGGGAGCCAAGGACGTGTCTAGCCCCAAGGCGGCCGCAGCCTGGCGAGTATGTATTTCATTGCTGACCAAGGCCCACAACGCCACATCGTACTTGAGCAGTAAATCACGCGCAGCGCGAATGTCGTCTTCCGAAAGGCGTTGGGGACCTACGATCAATGCGACTCGCGCCCCCTTGAAGAAAGCCGACATCGCTTGCAGCTTGTCCTCAAGCAGAGAGAGTTGGTTGGACCACCGCTCTCCTCCTAGCGTGATGACCAACCCTTCTCGCGTTCCCTTGATCACGACTGGATCAACGTGTTCTTGATCTCTCACACAATACTACCTTCCAGGGGCAAAGCTGGGCAGGACACGTAGGGCCTATTATACCACTGTTCCGAAAATAGGTGGTGAGGCATTAGCGTTATTATACCACATCCTCTGGATTGGCAAGTGCAACGAGCATCTAGTTTTTTTGGACGGCTTGCAACTTGGTCGTAAAATGGTATGATTGGCACGTTCTATCACACATCAAAGAGAAAAGCGTGCAAAAGAAGCTAACATCTCACACCGTCTGGCTCGGCGCCATCTTGGCCGCCTATTGCATCCTGGGCATCACCTACAGCGCCGTCACGCCGATTTTCGAGGCCTCGGACGAGCTGTGGCACTACCCGGTCGTCTGGCACATCGCCGCCGGGCGCGGATTGCCCGTCCAGACCCCGCCGGACAGGCCCGGCCTGTGGAAACAAGAGGCCAGCCAGCCGCCGCTGTATTACGCGTTGGCGGGGCTGCTGACGGCCTGGATCGACACAGGCGAGCTGGGCGCACCATTTCTTAATGGCACGCTGCGTCCCAATCCCCACGCGGCAATTGGCGTAGTCAGCCCCGACGGCAACATCAATATGGTCACGCACGACCCTGCGCGCGAGGGCTGGCCCTGGCAGGGCGCCGTCCTGGCCGTCCACCTCTGCCGCCTGCTTTCGGTCACACTGGGCGCGGCCACGGTCTACCTGGCTTACCGCCTGGCACGCGAAGCCTTCCCCACCCGGCCAGAGATCGCCCTGGGTGCGGCCGCCATCAACGCATGCACGCCAATGTTTCTCTTTATCAGCGGCTCAGTCAACAACGATAATCTCGTCATCCCCCTCTGTGCCCTGGCGCTGCTGATTATGATCCGGCTTTGCCGGAGGCAAAACCAGAAACCGGGTTTCTCTCCTGGTTGGGTGGCGCTAGGCGTAGTCATTGGACTAGCCATACTGAGCAAAATTAGCGGGCTGGCGCTGCTGCCACTGGCGGCCTTGAGCGGCGCGTGGGCCGCCTGGCAGCGCCGCAGTTGGCGACATCTGTTTGCGGCCGGCCTGGCCATCGGGTTGCCCGTGCTGCTGTTGAGCGGCTGGTGGTTCTGGCGCAACGTGCAGTTGTACGGCGACTTGCTCGGTTACAGCTTGTTCACCCCCTACTTTACGCGCGCCGTGCCGGCCGACCTGGCCCAGATTTGGAGCGAGCGCACCAGCTTCTTGTACGGTTACTGGGGCAATTTTGGCGGGCTGAACTTGCCGATTCCAAAATGGGCGTACATGCTGCTCAATGGGGTCGCAATTCTCGCCATAGCCGGTATAGCCAGGGAGGCTGTTTCAGGTTTCAGGTCTCTGGTTTCAGGTTCACCTGCGCTGTCCCAAGGGGACAGCGCAAGTGTCAGGTTGCAAGTTGCAAGTGAGCTTCACGTGTCACGCTTTTTCCCCCTGTTCTTGATCACCGCCTGGGGGCTGGTCGTTTTCGTTTCCTGGCTCAACTGGACCACGTCCACCTGGTCGAGCCAGGGGCGGCTGGTCTTTTCGGCCATTTTCACTTACTCGATCTGGATGGCAGCCGGGCTGGCGGGGCTTCTGCCGCGCCGCGCCGCGCCCTATCTTATCGGAGCCATAGGGGGAGGGATGACACTCTTATCGGCCAGCTTGCCGTTTGGCCTCATCGCGCCAGCCTACGCCCGCCCAGCGCAGCTCACGCCGGCCCAGCTCGCTTCAATCCAACAGCCGGTCAACGTGACCTTTGGCTCAAGCCTGGCGCTGCTGGGCTACGACGCGCCAGCCACAAGCGTTCAAGCTGGCGGCTCGATCTCGATCACCTTGTACTGGCAGACGCTAAGCAAGCCAGACCGAGACTATAGCGTGTTCGTGCACCTGCTGGACGAACACGAGCTGGAGGTACAGGCCAAAGGCCCGGCTTATCCAGGGCGCGGCAATTTGCTGGCCACAACGCTCCAGCCTGGTCAAAGCTGGGCCGAGACCTGGGTGGTGCCGGTACATTCCACGGCCTACACCCCTGCCCGCCTGCGCTGGGAAATCGGCCTGTACGACGCGGGCAGCGGCCAGCGCCTGGCCGCCGTCGACGAAAGCGGGCAGAGCCTGGGTGACCATATTCGCTTTGGCCAGGTCGCGCTCGAGCGGGCAGCCGGCGGCTCGTTCAACCCGGTCTCTTACAATTTCGGCGACCAACTGGAGTTGACCGGCTTTGACCTGGACCGGCGCACAGCCGCCCCTGGTGACACCATCACCTTGCAGCTCGCCTGGCGCGCCCTCGGCAGGCCCGAGCGCGATTACACGGTCTTTGTGCACGTCTTGCAACTGCCGCAGACCAAGTGGGCGGGCGTGGACCAACAGCCCACGCCCCCCACGTCAATCTGGCAGCCAGGCCAGGTGGTCAGCGAAAGCTACCCCCTGGTCATTGACGCCGCCACCCCGCCGGGCGTGTACGACATCGAGTTGGGCGTGTACTATTTCAGCACTGGCGCGAGCATCGAGCGGCTCAAGGTGCTCACCCGTGACGGCCGCCAACAGCAAGATTATATCCTGCTCAGCAAAGTACGGGTGGCGGGCAGCCAATAGCAAATGGCAAATGCCGACCTTCGGTCAGGGCGAATCAGCAATATGTTTCAGGTTTCAGATTTCAGGTTTCAGGTTTCACCCATCGCCGTCTTACTGCTCGCCTTTGGGTTGCTCGGCTTTACCTACAACGCGACCACGCCCGTGTTCGAAGCGCCGGACGAGGTGTGGCACTATGCCTATGTGCGTCACATCGCTGAAGGGCACGGCTTGCCGGCGCTAGACGACGAGCGCCACGGCGCTTACCAGGAGGCTGCCCAGCCGCCGCTGTATTACCTGAGCGCCGCACTGGCCAGCGCGGCAGCGTCCGACGACGACCAATCAGAACTCATCTGGCATAACCCAGGCTTTGGTTACCAGTCGCCGGCCACATCGAACGACAACAAGAACATGCTCGTGCACACCGGGCGTGAGGGCTGGCCATGGCACGACTTTACGCTGGCGCTGCACCTGGCGCGGCTGGTATCGCTGGCTTATGGCGGGCTGATGGTATTGGCCACGTGGGGATTGGCCGGCCAGGTGTTCCCCGCTCGCCCTCGCCTGGCCCTGGTCGCGGCCGGCGTGGTGGCCTCTACACCGCAGTTTGCATTCATATCAGGCGTGGTCAGCAACGATTCGGCCGCCGCCGCGTTGTCGACTGCGGCCCTGTGGAGCATCGTCAGGCTGGCCCGCCGGCCTACCCTACACCAGGCAGCCCTGAGCGGCACGCTGATCGGCCTGGCTGCACTGACCAAAACCAGCACACTGCCGCTCTTGCCGTTGGCGGTATTAATTGTTAATTGTCAATTGTTAATTGTTAATGAACAGCCGCGAAACATCCGGCGCATGCTTCAATACAGCATCGTATCGACGTGTGCTGCGTTGCTCGTCGGTGGGTGGTGGTACATGCGCAACCTGGTGCTGTACGGCGACGCGTTGGGACTGAACGTTCACACCAACACCCCCTGGGGACAACCCCAACCTATCTGGACGGAGTTGCCCAAGGTCTATCGTTCATTCTGGGCCGCTTTCGGCTGGGGCGGCATTGGGCTGCCGGATTGGACCTACGCGGCGATCGGCGTGCTGGTGATCGCCGCGGCGGTGGGGTGGATCAAAGAGAGTTTCAGGTTTCAGGTTTCAGGCTTCAGGTTTTTGCTACGCGAATCCAACTGGCAGATGCCTGCCGTCAGCTTCCTGCTCCTCTGGTGCCTGGCCGTCATGGCCGCGCTCTTGCGCTGGCTGACGCAAGTCGAGGCGGCTCACGGCCGGCTGTTGTTCCCCGCCCTGGGCGCGGGGGCTGTGCTGTTAGCGAGCGGGTGGGAGAGGCTTGGCTCACGCCTGGGCCGAGGCGTGAGCCTGGCCGGGCTTGGCTTGCTGGGTACACTGGCGTTGGCCAGCCCCTTTGTCGCCATCCGGCCGGCCCTGCTGCCCCCACCCTCCTTGAGCCAGGCACAAGTGCAAGCGCGCGCCGAGCCCATTCAGCGAGTTTATGGCGGTGTGGCCGAGCTGGTCGCCTGGCAACCAGGCAAGACATCGGCGCGAGCTGGCGAGTTCGTGCCCATAACGCTGTGCTGGCAAGCACATCAGCCTATGAAGCGCGATTATACGGTGTTTGTGCACATCCTGGGCAAGGATAACCTGATCGTTGGAGCGCGCGACACGTGGCCCGGCCTGGGCCGCTTTCCGACCAGCCTGTGGACGCCCTACCAACCCTTTTGCGACGTGGTGCAGGTGCAAATCGAAAGCTGGGCGCCGCGGCCGGCCGTTTATGCCGTGGAAGTGGGACTGTACCTGGCCGAAACGGGTGAGCGGTTAGAATTTGAAGGCGGACTGCCCATCGTCGGCCAGTTGGTCATACGCGGCTCACCCCCGCCGCCGCCTCAACACCCAGTTTCGTACAGCCTGAGCGATGCCATCAAGCTTATTGGCTACGACCTGCAAGGCCAAGCTTCCATAGACGGGGGACCCGGATCTCCTGCCAAGCTGCAAGCCGGCCGGCCCATCAGTCTGACATTGCATTGGCAGGCTCAAAGCGGCGGGACGGGTGATTACACCGGGGGTGAGTACACCCGGGGCGATTACACCGTGTTCGTTCACGCCCTCGACGAACATGGGCAGGTCGCCGCCCAGGGCGACGGCAAGCCATGCGGCGGAGAATACCCCACCTCGAGCTGGATCGAGGGGGAGGCCGTGGCCGACACGCACGTGTTGGCGCTGCCGGCCGGGCTTTACACTTTGAGCGTTGGGATGTATCATCAGCCCACAATGACACGCCTCACTGCGCGCGGCCCACAAGGCCAGGTGAAAGATGACGCCATCCCATTGGCGACAATCGAGGTCAAATGAGTTTCAGGTTGCAGGGCAAGGGTTTCAGGTCTAGAGTTTTACGTTTTACGTTTTACGTTTTACGTCTTAGGTCTTCCATTCCACGTTCCACGCTGCTCCTGCTGGCAGTCCTGGTCGCTTTTGCCATCCGCCTGGATCGCCTGGGGGCGGCGGATTTGACCTTTGACGAATCGGCCAGCGCCTTTATTTCCGCCAAGTCCTACAGCGGCATGCTGGCTTATCTGCTCCAAGCGTTTCACGAGCTGCCGCCGGTCTATTACGTGGGACTACGTGCCTGGCGACTGGCTGCCGGGGCTTGCGAATACGCCCTGCGCTTTCCGTCGGCCTGCTTAGGAGTTCTGAGCGTGGCGCTGCTTTACCGCGTCGGCCGGCGCCGGCTGGATCGCCTGGCGGCCCTGGCAGCCGCCACGCTGTTGGTCGTGCAGCCTTTCCACATCCACTACTCGCAAGACGCCCGTCCCTACGTGCTCATGATCGTGGAAGGGTTGATCTTATTCGAGTTGTTTCAACGCGTGCGCGGCGGCGGACGATGGACCTGGTGGCTGGCCTTTGGCGCGTTGGCCGTGGTGTCGGTCCTCACGCATTACCTGATGGCGTTCGTGCTGGTCGCCATCAACGTGTACGCGCTCTCGACGCTGAACACCAGGCGTCCGGCACTGTTATTCGCGGCCTGGTGGTTTGGGGCGCAAGTCGCCGTGGGCAGTCTGTTCGCGCTCTATTTGTTCTCATCCCGGGCGGCCCGCAACGTGCTGCGCTCGCTGCAAGGATTTACGCTGCACTCGGTGCTGGGGCGAATAGAGCCGGGTTGGGGGCTGGTAGACGAATTGATGTGGGGCGTTCAGGCGCGTCCATGGCCAAGCTGGTCCAACGCGGTGCTCGTGCTCGTGGCGGCCGGGCTGTGCCTATCGCTGCTAGCTGTCTGGAGGCGGGGGCTAAACGGAGCGCCGGACAAGCCAGGCCGGTGGAGCAGATGGCTCGTGCCGATTTACCTGCTCGTTCCCCTGGCGCTGGTCATCGCTTCGCCGGAGCGGCTCTACCCGCGCTATGCCGCCGCCGTCATCCCAGCCTACTGCCTGAGCCTGGGGTTGGTGGTGGCCTGGCTAGCCAGGTGGCATTGGCTGCCGGCCATAGCGCTCTGGGGCGTGCTAATGGCTGCCAACGCGCACGTGTCCGACATGAACGCGGCGGTGGTTAAAAGCGACTATGGCAAGGTGGTGAGCTATCTCAACGCGCACTTGCAGCCAGGCGACGCCATCATCTTCAATGGTCCGTGGCAGTGGGTACAACAACTGTATTATCCGATCACGCCCCTGGCCGAGACAGTGTCGGCGATCAACAGGGAACAGCAGCCGGTGGAACAACTCTACGCTCCGCCGGATTCCGAGCGGCCCGTCTACTGGCTGCCCCATGCAATCCCGATCGAGCCGGCCGCCGCCCATCAAACGCTTCAGGAAATCGCCAGCCAATACGAGCGTGCCTGGGTATTGCCGGCGGCAGTCAGCGACGTCGATCCTCAGAAAGTAGTCGCCAACTGGCTTGACGAGCACGCCTATTATTCGGGCAGTTATAAAGAGCTAAAGCTGTACGTCTTGGATCGCACCCAGGCTGAAATCGTCCAGCCGCTCCAGGCCAGTTTTGATACGGCGTTTCACCTGGAGCAAGTGGCGCTCACGCGCGCCCAGGTGTATCCTGGTCAGCCCGTATTGGCCAGCCTATCCTTGCGCGTTATCACTCCGCCTGGTGGGGACCTGGCCATGGGGCTTCAACTGGTCGATCGTGACGGCGATGGCTGGACGACGCTGGCGCTGCGGCCCGGCAGTGATTTCAACCCCCCGGCCAAATGGCAAAGCGGCGACCTGCTCACCGTCCGCCAGGGTGTCGTGGTTCCAAGCGGCACGCCACCGGGTGAGTATGTGCTGCGAATCAGCGCCTTTCTATACCCCAGCCGGGCCGGTCTGTGGCCCAGCCAGGGCAGCCGCCCGCTGCCCACGCCCTACATTGAAGTCGGTGACATTCACGTGCTGCCGTGTACAGAGTGCTCGAGCGAGCTTGTCGTGGCTCAAGATGTTCAATTGAGCCCCCTCGATGCCAGCTTTGGAGACCGCCTGGCCCTGAGCGGTGTCTACTTTGCCGGGCGCGAGTTCTGGCAGGGGCACTATATCGCGTTCCGCCTGCTCTGGCGGCCGGAGCGCCAGATCGAGCAGGATTACCGGCTGCACATCGCCCTGGTCGACCGGGCCGGCCGCGTGGTGACCAGGGCAGAAACAGATCCGGTGGCAGCCTGGTATCCCACCTCGCAGTGGCCACCCGGCCAGTGGATGATGGACCGGCAAGCGCTCTTGGTACCGCCCCGCCTGTCGCCTGGCCTCTACACACTGCGCATCAGCGTGTTGGCGCCTGGCGGCCAGGCATTAGCCGTGAGCGGCCGTCACAGCGAAAAGGTATTGGGCCTGTTTCAGCGTAGCACTGTGCTGAGCGGGACAGAAGTCGACGTGGGCCAGGTGAGCGTGCGCGCCCGCGAGCGGGTCTTTCGCCCAGGCCCAATCAGCCACCCACTCGACGTGACGTTGGGCGACAGCGTGCGCTTGTTAGGCTACGATTGGGACGGCCCACCCCAGCCAGGCCAGGATGTATGCCTGGTGCTCTACTGGCAGGCGCTGCGCGAGATGGACGTCCCCTACACCGTCTTTACGCACATCCTTGACCCGGCCGACAAGGCTGCCGGTCAAAAAGACAGTTGGCCGCGCGACGGCGACTATCCCACTCCCTTTTGGATGAAGGGCGAGGTGATCAGCGACGAATATCTCGTCCCCTTCTCTGCCCAGGCCCAGGCCGGCGAATACCGGCTGCTGGTGGGCATGTACCGGCACGACACCGGCGAGCGGCTGCCGGCCGTGCAAGACGGGCAGGCGGTGATGCACAACGCCATCGTGCTCGAGCGATTCCAGGTGAGGTAGGCGGGAATTTGGATCACGAATGCTTTGCGCACGAAAGGTCACTAAAAACGCGAAAGCTGGGTATGGACACTACAAAAAACAAACTGGTTTTTGCACATGTCCTGAGGGGGATGGTGTTCGTCATCTCCCTGGCCGTCTATCTCCTGACCCTGCAACAGGACGTTCTGCCGGCCGACAGCGGCGAGTTTCAAGTGGTCGCCAGCCAATTGGGCGTGGCGCACCCGTTCGGCTTCCCGCTCTATACGATGGTGGGCAAGTTATTCAGCTTGCTCATGCCTGCCAGGCCCGCTCTCGGCCTCAACTTGATGAGCGCCGTGCTGGCGGCTGCCACGCTCACGCTGCTCTTTGAGACAGTCCGCCGCCTGGCCGGCGTCATCCCCAACCTACCCACCGGTGCAGGCGTGTGGGGCGGGCTGGCGGCGGTGCTGGCCCTGGGCACCTCCACCACGTTCTGGTCGCAAGCCACAACGACCAATATCCGCATGCCCACCATGGCGCTGCTGGCGTGGAGTGTGCGCGAAATCGCGACTTTATCCGCGAATCTGCGCGAATCTACACCAATGGCTATAGGAATGGGTGAAAATGCGCGCACGTTAGTGGACAAGAAATCGAGCTATCGAAACAGCCTTACGCGCCTGGCGCTGGCGTTGTCGTTGGGGCTGGGGCATTATCCGCCGCTGGCCTTTGTGGGCGCGTTCCTGGTCCTGTACCTCGTACTGCTCGATCCCCGCCTGCTGTGGACGCCACGCCGCTGGGTGAGGCCGCTGGCTGCCTTTGCGGCTGGCCAACTGGTTTGGTTGTACTTGCCGCTGCGGGCGGCATCCGGGGCGGTATTCGCGCCGGACGACCTGGCCACACTGCAGGGCTTTTTGTATCACGTGACGGCTCGCGGCTTTGGCGGCGATATGTTCGCCTTCGCCGGGCTGGAGTATCTTCCCGCGCGCCTGGAGCTGCTGCCCACCTTGCTGCAATTTCAGTTCAACCCGGCGCTGCTGGCGGCCTCGGCCCTCGGCGCGCTGATCGTCACGTGGCGCGACTGGCGAACCGGGCTGATGTTGATCGGCGGATGGGTGGCGCAGGTGTACATCACCATCACCTATCGCGCGCCGCAGACCGTCGAGTATATGATGCCGGCCTATCTTTTGCAAGCCATCGCGTTGGGCGTAGGAACAAGTCAATTGTTAACTGTTAATTGTCAATTGTTAATTGTTAATTCAGTCTCACGCTTCCTCTCCACCACTCTAGCCATAAGCATTTTGTTGGCCGGGCTGCTCAACGGCATCGCGCACGCGCCTGGTTACATCCAATTGGCCGGCGACCACTCCACGCGCGATTACGTCGCCCCGATCTTGCAAGAAGCGCCGGCAGGGGCCGTGATCCTGGCCGATTGGCACTGGTTCACCCCGCTGGCCTATTTGCAAAACGTCGAAGGCCAGCGGCCCGACGTCAGCGTGGAATACGTATATCCCCTGGGAGGCATCGACTACGCCCAGGTGTGGCTGCAGCGCATCGAGGCGGAAATCGATAGCCACCCGGTACTGGTCACGCGCTACTCGGGCGTCGAATACGCCGCGAGCGGCTACATCTTTCAGCCCATTGGGCAGGCATTTCGGGTGCTCAAGCAGCCAGCCCAGGACTTGCCAGCCGGGTTTGAGCCAGTGCGGCTCGAAAGCGAGCTAACACAGATTGACTTTGAAGGGCAAATCGCCGTCGCCGGCTATCGCCTGGACCGCCGCGCCTTCCAGGCCGGGCAGGTTGTCGAGCTGGCCGTGGCCTGGCGCCCGCTGGCAGCGCTCGACCACGATTACTCGTTTACCGTCCACGTGCTCGACGCGGCCGGCCGGCACGTGGCGCAACGTGACAGCCGCCTGCCGGCCCGGGATTATGCGGCTGGCGCCGTATACATCGAGCGGTTCGGGCTGCCGCTCTTTCCCGAACTGCTGTCGGGGGAGTATACCATCGTCATTGGTGCCTACTACTCCCTACCCGAGGGAGGCTGGCACAACCTGGCCGCTGGCGGTCAAACGCTGGCGGCGCTGGCGCAAATCTCGCTGATCCCTTCCAGCCAGCCGCCGCTCACCCTGCACCGGCTGGACGTGCCGTTCGAGGGCGGGCTGCGCCTGGCAGGTGTGGATTACGATTACAGCGACCCGGTCACGCTGCGGGTGTATCTGCATTGGGATGACTGCCGTGGCGCACAGACGGCGCTGGTCGCCCGCCTGGAAGCTGGCGGGGCTGTAAAAGAGCAAGGACTGCCGACCGTGCCAGTGGGAGGATATTTCAGCACGATCCACGATTTGCCGGCGGCAAGCACGGGGGTGGATCTGAGCGTGAGCTTACACGATGAAGCAGGCCGAGCAGTCAAGCCTGGTATATGGGGGCTGGCTCCTGCGCGCCTGGCGCTGCCGCGACCTACACCGGGCAGTCGCTACGTACTGATCGGCGAGCAACTGGCCTTGACCGGCGTCAGCGCCTCGCCGCAGCGGCCCCGCCCCGGTGGGCAATTACGCCTGGACCTGACTTTCGTGGCGCGCCGCTCGTTGGTCAACGACTATAGCTTTAGCGTCCGATTGCAGCACAGAGAAGGCGCCTGGTGGCTGCCGCAGGACACCAAGCCGGCACTCGACACGATCCGCACGCTCAAGTGGATCGCCGGCTCGCGTGTCCTCGACCCGCATCGCTTCCACTTGCCGGCCGACGCGGCGAGCGGCTGGGCCGACGCGCATCTGAAGGTATACGACGAGTTCCGCCAGGCCATCCTCCCGCCCCTGGACAACCGCATGGGTGACAGCATCCTGCTGGGGGCGTGGGAAATGGCGCCATAGCGTTATCTGTAAGGCCTGCGGATAGCCGCCAGGCTTGCGGCAGGTATGGAAACCTGCCCTACGACGCTTTCTCCGACAGTCTGCTATCTATAGGTATCTACGAGAGAATAGACATGCAGAGCCTGCTGGAGGTCGGCCGGCGGCTCGCCGCTCAACGTCATGGTCACCGTGACAGGCTGGCCAGGTAACAAGTGAAAAAAGTTGTCGGAAAAGCGGGCCTGCCCCTGGTCGAGCGCCAGCCACGTCCACAGCGCGGGCCTGGCCGCAGTGAGTGTGACGAGGTAACGGCCATCGCCCGCAGCCTCGATCTCCGTGCGGAGGCCCGGATCAGTCAAATTCAGGTGCTTGGGCCGCGCGAACAACACCAGGTTCGACGACACCGTGGCACCTTGGACGCGCAGGTCCAGCCAGAGCAGCAAGTTGCGCGGGCCGTGGCGATCGAGGTGGGCGCGCAGGTCCAAGGACTCGACGAGCGTGCTCGCCTGTGCCGGGACACGGACGCTCATACTACCACCATCGACCTTTTCACCGCCGGCCGTCGTCAACTGCCAGATCAGCTCTGCGTCAAACGCTTCCAACAGATCACTGGTCACGTGCAGCTCAACCGTGCCCGCCTTCAAATCCTCCACGCCGGACAGCAGCAAGGGAGCGAAAAAGTGGCGCGCCATGTAGTGAAGCGCCTTCCAGCGGCCGTAATAGTCGATCGACGACCAACTGGCCACCGGCCAGCAGTCGTTGAGCTGCCAATACAGCGCACCCATCCCTCGCGGCTGGCTGCGCCGCCAACCTTCCACGGCATACTTGATCGCCATACCCTGCAAGATTTGGCTCAACCACAACGTCATCTCGAACGAACCAGGCAGCCGGAACCAGTCGAGCATGTAATGAATGATCGTCTGGTTGCCGATGCCGCTGCGCTGGTGGTGCTCCATCACAAAACTGGTGACGTTGCGGTCCCCCGGCTCGGTAAAGTGGTCCACGGTGTGTGGCTCGGGAAAGGATTGGAAGCCAAACTCGCTGACGAAGCGGTGATGACAGGTGCGGTAAAACTCGAACGGTTTTTTGCCGTGCCAGATGTCCCAGATGTGGGCATCGCCCCAACACGGGTTGTTCCAATCGTAGCGATTGCCCAACGGGCTGTGGGGGCTGCTGGGCCAATAGTCCGTTTCTGGATCCAGCCGGGTCACGATTTGGGGCAGCAGTTGGTCGAACAAACGGGCATAGTCGTCCCAACTCATCGAGTGCTCGGTCCAACCCTGTCCCGGCTCGCGAGGGCCAAAGCCCAAGCTCCTCAGCACAAAGTTACCGGCGGCCTCACCCACCAGGCCCTGTTCCAGCTCGTTGTTGCCGCACCACAGGGCCAGGCAGGCGTGATGGCGCAGGCGGCGCACGTTATCCTCGGCCTCCCGCTCGACTGTGGCCATAAAAGGCTGGTCAAAGGTGGGATAAGTGGCACAGGCAAAGGCGAAATCCTGCCAGATACACAAGCCCAGCTCGTCGCACAAATCGTAAAATACGTCTGGCTCATAAATCCCCCCACCCCACACGCGCAGCATGTTCATGTGGGCCGCCGCGCCGTCGCGCAGCAGTTGGGCGTACTGATCGCGGCCAATCCGATCGAGAAAGCTGTCGGCCGGTATCCAATTAGCACCCTTGGCAAAGAAAGGCACCCCGTTGGCGACGAAGCAAAAACTCTGCCCCCAGGCGTCCAGCTTGCGTTCCAGCTTGAGTGTGCGCAAGCCGATGCGTTTCGTCCACGCATCGAGCAGGACACCCGCCTCGTCCAACAGCTCGACTCGCACGTCGTACAGCGACTGCTCGCCCATGCCGTTGGGCCACCACAAGTGTGGGTCGCGGACAGCGAGCACAGCCTCGGCCATGGCGCCATCAAGAGATGGCGCGCCGGCAAGGGGCAATTCAGCCTGGGCAACGAGGCCGCCCTCGAAAGAAACGCTAACGACAGCCTTCAAGGCAGGTGTGGCGATGCGTTCGGCCGAGACGCGGCATGTCAAGCCGACCGCAGTTATAATGGGCTGGCCCATCATAACTGACCCGGCCTGCGCGTGATTGTCGCCTTTGGGGCGACATTCACCATGATCCTGCAAGATGTGGACGTCGGCCAGCCGCGCCGTGTTAAAGGCCACCAGGCCGATGTCACGCCAGATGCCGCTGGTTACCAGCTTGGGTCCCCAGTCCCAGCCAAAGTTACACGGCTCCTTGCGCAGCCAATTGCCGCCGGCCAGCTTGTGACTGTCGGTGCTCCAGTCGGGCAGGTGTCTTTCGGCCAGGCGTTGGCGTCCGTAAGGCAGCGGCGCAGCCAACCGCACCTCGATGCGGTTCTCGCCGGCCTGCAAGAATGGCTTGGCGTCAAACTCCCAGGTGCGGAACATGTTGTCCGTCCGTGCCACTTCTTGCCCGTTGAGCGTGATGGTCGCCAGGGTATCCAGTCCTTCGCAGCGCAGCAAAACGCGCTCGTGGGCCAGCAAGTCTGCCGGCACGTCAAACGCGCGGCGGTAGACCCAATCCGTCTCGCCGATCCACATCACGTCCAGCTCGTTATCGCGGTAAAAGGGGTCCGGTATCTTGCCCGCCGCCAGCAAGGCGGTGTGGACGCAGCCTGGCACAATGGCCGGGATAGCCTCTGGCTGGTCTGACTGGTAGAGCTGCCAGTCGCCGTTAAGAGAAAGTTGTTTCATAGTGATACTCCCAAGATGTTTCAAGTTTTAGGCTTCAGGTTCTGGCCTTGATCCACGCCAGCAGCCTGTCCACCGGCCACGTATTGGCCACGCTCTCGGCCGTGGCCCACGCCCGGCGAGCGGTCGCCAAGCCAAAGGGCATCAGGTCAAGGGTATCCGGGGTGTGCGCATCGGTGCTTATGGCCAGCACACAGCCCAGCTCTAGCGCGCGGCGAGCGTGAATGTCGTCCAGGTCGAGCCGGGCGGGGTTGGCGTTGATCTCCATGATCGTGTGCGTCTCGGCCGCCGCATGCAGAATCGCCTCGTAATCCAGGTCGGCGCCTTCGCGCTCACCGATCAGCCGGCCCGAGGGGTGAGCGATGATATCCACGTGTGGGTTGCGGATCGCGGCCAGGAAGCGGCGCGTGGTCTTTTCGCGGCCCTGGTGCAGCCCGGTGTGAAGCGAGGCCACCACGATATCCAGCTCGGCCAGCACCTCGTCGGCGAAATCCAACTCGCCGCCGGCCCGGATTTCCACCTCGATGCCGTGCAGCACGCGGAACTCCTTGCCCATCGCGCGGTTGGCGGCGTCGACTTCGGCCCGCTGCCGGCGCAGCCGCTCGACCGACAGCCCATCCGCTATAGCCATGCTCTGGCTGTGATCGGTGATGGCGACATAGCTCAAGCCACGCCGGCGGGCGGCGGCCGCCATGTCCGCTATCGAGCCCTTGCCATCGCTCCAGGTCGAGTGCATGTGCAGATCGCCCTGGATATCGGCCATCTCGACGAGCCGTGGCAGCTCGGCCTCGAACTCGCCGCGGTCCTCGCGCAGCTCGGGCGGGATATACGGCAAGCCCAGGTGGTTATAGACCTCGGCCTCTTCAGCGCACGTGATCTCCTTCCCACTTGCCACGTGTGTGAGGGCGTATTCCGACAGCGAATAGCCCTTCTTTTGAGCGATCTCGCGCAGGCGCACGTTGTGGGCCTGGCTGCCGCTAAAGTACTGCAATGCCGTGCCCCAGCGGGCGGCCTCCACCACGCGCAGATCGGCCTGTGCCCCGTTATCCAGGCGCACGCTGGTCTTGGTCGCGCCTCGCAGCAGGACCTCGGCCACGGGCGGCAGATTGGCAAAACGCTCCATGACAGCCTCAGCCGTCGTGCCAGACGAATCGGCAGCCACCAGGAAATCCAGGTCGCCCACGGTTTCGCGCCAACGGCGCAGGGAGCCTGCGACGGCGGCGCGTTGGACGCCGGGGACGCCGTGCAGCTCGTCCAGGATGGCGCACGCCAGGCCATACGCCTTGCCGAGAGGCAGGCGGGGGTTGGCAGCCCGGCGCAGATAGGCTTCAACGCCGGCCAGTATCTTGGCCTCTGATTTTTCACCCATCCCCGGCAGGCTGCGCAGCCGGCCATCCAGGGCCGCCTGGCGCAGCTCAGCTACCGAGCTCGTGCCCAGCTCTTGCCAAAACAAGCGGGCCTTCTTGGGGCCGACGTCGGGCACGCGCAGCATCTCGACCACGCCGGCCGGCACCTCGGTTTGGACACGCTCGTACAGGTCAAAGGTGCCCGTAGACAGCAGGCTATCCAGCTTTTCGGCGATGGCTTGTCCCACGCCGGGGATCGAGCGGAGCTGGCCGGCCTGCCAGATTTGGGCGATGTCGTTGGGCAAGGCGGCGATCTGATCGGCCACCTTGCGATAAGCCAGGGTCTTGTAGATGAGCTCTCCCTGGATTTCCAGGCAATCGGCCACGTAGCGCAGGATGTCGGCGACTTGCTGATTGTTCACAGGCCAAGTATACCCCGTCTGCCGCGATTGGTCAATGCCTCCTTGCCCTCCTGTAGGGCTGTGGTAAAATGGCCCTATGAGCGACTCGCGGCAGACGGCCATATTCGCGCGCATTTACGAGTTGGTGCGCCAAATCCCGCGCGGCCGGGTGAGCAGCTACGGGCAAATCGCCCGCCTGGCAGGCTGCGACGCCCGCCTGGTCGGCTGGGCCATGGCCTCCACGCCGGCAGACGACATCCCCTGGCAGCGCGTCATCAACAGCCGGGGCAAGATCAGCCTCAAGGGCCTGGGCGCGCACTTGCAGCGCCAGCGGCTGGAGGCTGAGGGGGTTGTATTCGACGAGCAGGGTCGGGTGGAGATGGAGCACTTCGGGTGGGATGGCCACGTGAAACGTGAAACGTAAAACGAACTGGCCTTGACAGGCTCGGGCTGATAATGGAGGAGCAGGAATGCCTTACATTGAGTACGCTGGCAACATGCACGCGCACACCTTGTACTCGGACGGCACTTGGTCACACCGCGGCCTGGCCGAGGCGGCCGCCCAGGCTGGCTTGAATTACTTGATCGTCACCGACCACAATGTCTGGGTGAGCGGCGTAGAAGGATTTTATGGCGCGCCATTTCCTAATGGCCTGCTGCTGTTGGCCGGCGAAGAAGTACACGACTGCCGGCGCTCCACGCAGGCCAATCACATGCTGGTCTACGGCGCAGAGCGCGAGCTGGCCACCGAGGCCGGGTCACCGCAGCGCTTGCTGGACCTCGCGCGCGAAGCTGGGGCCCTGGCCTTCCTGGCCCACCCGGTCGAGTTTGCGGGCCGAGCGGCGGGCGAAGGCACCTTTCCGTGGGTGGATTGGGACATATCGGGTTACACCGGCATCGAGATCTGGAACTATATGTCCGAATTCAAGGCCCGCCTCCCTACCCTGCTCCACGCGGTGTACTATGCCTACTTCCCCCTGGGCGCTATCCGCGGCCCGTTCCGGCAGACGCTCCAGTTGTGGGATCGCCTGCTGGCCAGTGGGCAGCGGGTGGTGGGCATTGGTGGGGCGGACGCGCACGGCACCACGTACAGCCTGGGGCCGCTGCGGCGGGTGATCTTCCCGTATACCTATTTGTTTAAAGCGGTCAACACGCACATCCTGGCCCCGCAGCGTTTCAGCGGCGACCTGGCCTCTGACAAGGCCCTCGTCTTGGAGGCGCTGCGGGCCGGCCGTTGTTGGGTGGGGTGCGATTTGCTGGGCAGCACGCGTGGATTCAGCTTTAGCGCCCGCAGCAGCGCGGCCAGTGCCATCCTAGGCGAAGAGCTGCGGCGGCACGGCGCGGTGACATTCCAGGTGCAGACCCCGCTGGCAGGGGACATCCGCCTGGTGATGGGCGGGCGGGTTGTGGCGCACGCGACCGCCACGCAGCTCCAGTTCACCACGGCCGAGGCTGGGCCGTATCGCGTCGAGGTTTACCGGCACGGAAAAGGCTGGATTTTCAGCAATCCGATTTACGTGTCCTGACGTTATCTCTTGCGCTGCAGCCACAGCCACACGAACACACCGCTCAGCAGCAAGACGATGACCAGGAGCAGCCGCTGGGCTTCGGCGCGCGCGTAAAGCGGCTGGGAGGCCGGTTCCGTTACAGCCTGGGCCCGGACAGGCGCCGGGGCTGGTGGGGCGGGTTCGGGGGGAAGTTCGGCCAATTCCTCCACAGACGTGCCAACGTACTTGTCTCCCTCTTCGATCAACATGACCGGGATATCGTCTCGGATCGGGTACTTGCGGCCGCAGCCTTCCTCCTGGCACACCAGCCAGGTGTTCTTGACCAACAGCAGCCGGCCGGGGTCGTCGCCGGGGCGGCGAGTGGGGCCGCTCACGCAAGCTGGACAACGCAAAATATCGAGCAAATCTTGACTGACCATCGTATTGCCTCCTTGAAATCACAGGCTCTCGGAATAGCCTGTATGAGTATACCATATCACGGGCATACTGCAAAGCTAGAGGGAAGCAAGCTCGAGACCTTCTCAATCGCGAGGAGCTCACCCCCGCGCGTGCGGGGAATACGACCACGTTTGGCACGCCAGCGACTTGGGCACCAGCTCACCCCCGCGCGTGCGGGGAATACCTAGGCAGCCGCAGCACGCGCTTGCGCGGATTCGGTTCACCCCCGCGCGTGCGGGGAATACGGCTGTGCAAGTAGCCCACTTCGTGCACTTCGTAAGCCCGTTGCACCACCGGCTTGCGCACCCACCAGGCGTCATCGCGCTTTTTGGAAGCGGTTGGCGGCTGATAATTAGGCATGAGCAGCGACGCGGTCAGGCTTTCAAACAGTGAGCGCCCGCCGGGCAGGACATAAATCGGCGGCACACCGTTGATAGACGGCTTGATACCCGCGCCACCCGAGGTAGCAAAGGCCGGGATGCATGCCAAGCCATAAGCAGCGCAGGCCGGGCAAAACATCTGTGTGCTATCCGCGCCGTGTCGATAGTGCGTGATACCTGTTCCGGCCGGCATTTCCACTGCCAGGTAAGAACATTGATCAGGTAGGCTTCCCGGTCAACTTTGAGCTTGCCCCCATCCAAATCGTCAATGTAGATATGCCTGGGAAGATCGCCCAGATCGCGATGGACGATGGAGCGATGCACATCCAGCTTGCGGGCAATCTCGGCCTGGGTCAAGCCTTCGGGATACGCCAGCAGCATAGCCTCGATTTGCAATAGGCGGTCAGCCTTGTTGCCTACACGGCTCATAGCGGTCACCTCCTGCAACACAAACTCGGTTTATGATATTATATCACAACGGGCGGCAGAATTATGCAACATTTTTGAAATTCATCCCCGCCGAAACGGCCACAGCCGGCCATCGTCATCTTCGCTGAGCAGGTAGCCACGCTCGTCCATAGCCGGCAATGAACGGGTAACGGCAGAGCGCGACAAGCCCAGTAAGCGGGCGATAAAGCCCGATCGCTCGCCGGGGTTCTCTTCCACGCTTTCATAGATTGCTTCCAAACGCTCTGTCTCGTGTTTGCGTGCCATATCACACCTCCATACAGTAGATTTAGCTCTACTGTACCGCAGGCGTGTTGCACCTAACGCAACACGAGCACCCCAAATATGGCGTCATTTTGCGGCCTGGCGCCCCACTTACCTCCCCGAAAGCTCTAAGCTTTCGGGGAGCTTGCCCCACTTGAGCGATTTGCTACGAATGCTCTCACAGGCCCGGCCTAGCAAGTTGGCACGGCACGTGGTATAATCGGCTTACGTGGCTTATCACGCCTGATACACCTTGCCCTAA
>JAFGFO010000076.1 GCA_016931085.1 Thermoflexales bacterium | reverse complement strand
TACTCAGCCTGCCTATTTTTAGTTACACAGAGCCTCACAGAGGGAACACAGAGGCACACAGAGGCTTTAGAAAGGCTAAATCTTCTCTGTGAAGCTCCGTGTTTTCTCTGTGCATCTCTGTGACCTGAGTTACGAATACTTTATTAAAGCCTTAGTGGACCTTCGTGTCCTTCGTGGAAAAATTCTTGTTTTCATTCAATCAGCGCGTCGCTCCAGACCAACGCGCGGCCGGCACCCATTCCACCGCCGCCTGCCACAGTGCATCCATCTCGGCCTGGCTCGGAGGCGTGGCAGCCTCCAACGCATAAGGCATGTCCAGGCGGCGATATTTGGACCGGCCCAGCTTGGTATAGGCGAGCAGATCCCAGCGCTGCACCGTAGACAGTGACGACTGGATGAAACGAGCGATGGCCTGTACATTCTCGACATCGGCGGTATAGCCAGGGATGACCGGCGTGCGAATCCACACAGGCTTGCCCGTGGCGGCGATGCGACGAGCATTTTCAAGGATACCGGCGTTGGACAAGCCGGTGGCCGATGTATGGCGCTCCGCGTCCATCACCTTCAGATCATACAAAACCAGGTCAGTCCAGGGCAGGATGTGCTCGTAAAGCTCCCATGGAACGGCGCCGCAGGTGTCGAGCGCCACGTGCAGGGCCGCCTCCCGGCAGCGGGGCAAAAGCGCGGCCAGGAAATCCGCCTGCAGCATCGGTTCGCCACCGCTGAACGTGATACCGCCGCCAGAGCTCTCGTAAAAGACCCGATCCTTGAGCAATTCCGCCAACAGCTCGTCAGGCGTCCAGCAGCGGCCAACAAGCTCCAGCGCCGCCGCCGGGCAAGCCGCCGCGCACGCGCCACACAGCGTGCAGCGCCCCCGCTCGATTTGCATCCCCCGCGGCGTGAGAGCCAGCGCTTGCTCGGGGCAGGCCCGCAGGCAATCTCGGAAGCCTGCGCAGCGCACATCGTACCACACCAGCTCCAGGCCTGGGCGCAACCCCTCCGGGTTGTGGCACCAGGCGCAGCGCAGCGGGCAGCCCTTGAGAAAGACGGTGGTGCGGATGCCAGGGCCATCGTGCGTGCTAAAGCGTTGGACGTTAAAAGTCACTCCAGATGTCACGCTTCTTACAACCCACTCGCCTTGAAATGTCGTTTCGACACAAGTGCTATAACCCACGTGATGAGAAGGGGCAGCCCGACCAGGATGGAAAAATGATAACCCTGTGCGGGTATCCCATCCAAGATTTCTATTTCGCTGGGTGGGAATGCCAGCCCGGCCAAGATGTCCAGGTAACTGTATCTGAAGAAGGTCAGCACCGTCGAGAACGTGAACAAGCCCAGCAAGACCACCGCCCCCCACCACGCCCACGCTTTCAGCCGCAGCGTTCCCCAAACGAGGCAAGCCAGGCACGCCATCGAGACGTCGAGTAAAAGGATGCCTTGAAAGCCAAATATAAAGACGCCAAAGGCGGGGTACATGCCGTTGAACAAGATGAGGATATGCAGCACGACGACGTAGAACAGATACAAAGCGCTCAATACGAGGGCCGGCATGGGCAAATCCTCGATCCGACTGGGCCCCGGGTCTCGAGCCTCGAAGCTTCGCCGGACATTTTGCCCACCATAAAAGCGGATCAGCAAAGCTGGGAACAGCACATAAGACAGCCCAAGAAAAACAAGCGCGGCCAGAGCGGCTGGCAGAGACAAGTCTTTGCTTCCGAGCAATATGAAAGAGACCACGACGGTCAAAGGCGCGCCGATCACCAACCACGACCAGAGCAAGGTCAAAGCCAGGGGCCTGGCCCAGCGCCGCCTGGTCAAGTGCCCATAGCCGAGAGGGATCAACGCGGCCGCGATCAGGTAGTAACCGATGATTTGGGCGGCTATGTTGCCGAACATGAAAGAGCCAAATCCAAAGCCTGGGTAATAGAAACGCCCGCCCTCAGAAAAGAGGTAGAAGCAATACATTTCGAGCGGGCCTAAAAAGCCGAGCGCCATGCCAGCCAGTAGCAGTAAAGCGCCGATAGCGACGATCAAGCGGCTTCGATCCTTGTAATCCGACTTGATTGTATGCGAGGGGGCCATCACGTGAGCAGTGTCCAGATTACTAACCATGCAAATTCCTCCAGGCTCGAAAGCGCGAAGCCATCAAGCATGAACAAGTATAGCTCAAAGGTACGCGTTGTCAAGGGTTGGGGGCGATTATATCGCCTGTCCCTTGAACTGGCTGATGTAGAGGTGATGGTAAAAGCCGCGCCGGTCGAGCAACTGCTGGTGCGTGCCCTGCTCGACGATCTGGCCGTCGTCGATGACGATAACCTTGTCCGCGTCGCGGATGGTGCTCAAGCGATGGGCGATCACAAAGCTGGTCCGCCCCTGCATCAGGCGCAGCAGCGCTTTTTGGATGCGCGCCTCGGTGCGCGTGTCAACCGAGCTAGTGGCCTCGTCCAAGATCAAGATACCCGGATCAGCCAGGATGGCGCGGGCGATGGCCAAGAGCTGCCGCTGGCCCTGGCTGAGGTTAGCGGCACGCTCCGAGAGGTTGGTCTGGTAAGCCTGTGGCAGTTGCCGGATAAAGTGATCGGCGTCAGCCAATTGCGCCGCTTGGATACACTCTTCGTCGCTGGCCTCTAACCACCCGTAACGGATGTTCTCAAGCACAGAGTCAGAGAACAAAAACGTATCCTGCAGCACCAAGCCCAATTGGCGGCGCAGGTCGGCTCTCTTGATGGCGCGGATGTCTTTGCCGTCAATCGCGATCCTGCCCCCGTCGATCTCGTAAAAGCGGGTCAGTAGGTTGATAATCGTCGTCTTGCCGGCGCCGGTGGGGCCAACCAGGGCGACGGTTTCCCCCTCCCTCGCTTCCAGTGACATGTCCTTGATAACGGGCTGGCCGGGCCGGTAAGCAAAATGAACGTGCTCGAAGCACACGCGGCCCTGGAGCGAGTCGAGCCCGAGCGCGTCCGGCGCGTCTTGCGCTTCAGGCGGCGTGTCGATCACCTCAAACACCCGCTCGGCCCCGGCCAGCGCCGCCTGGATCGAATTGTACATATTCGCCAATTGGCGCAGTGGGTGGATGAAATTTTGCCCATAAGAGATAAAGGTGGCAATGACCCCCACCGTGACGAGCTTCTGCAGGGCCAGCCAGCCGCCCAGGCCGGCGATAACGATGACAAACAAGTTGCCCAACACGCCCGTCAGCGGCATGAGCGCCATGGCAAAGCTGTTCGCATATACCCCGGCTTGAAAAACCTCCTGGTTGAGCTGCCGGAAATTGGTGATCACCGTATCGTTGCGGCGAAAGGCCTTGACCACTTTTTGGCCGCTGATAGCTTCTTCCATCACGCCATTGAGTTCTCCCAGGTGAGTCTGCAAGCGGCGGAATCCTCTACGAGTATAGTGGGCGATCAGGTTGGTGAACCACAGCATAATGGGAACGACCAACACCGCCGCCAGCGCCAGCCAGCGGCCAAGGATAAACATGGCCACCAGGATACCGGCCATCGAAAGCAGGCTGGCGATCAAGGCGGTGACATTTTGAGACACGGCCTGGTTGATGGCGTCAATGTCATTGGTCAGGCGGCTCATCAGGTCGCCGGCCGGGTTGTGGTCAAAAAAGCTTTGCGATAGTTGTTGCAAGTGCTCAAACAAATCTTGGCGCAAGCGTTTAAGCGCCTGCTGCGAAATATCGGACATGAGCCAGGCGGCAATAGCCTGGAACAAGTTGTTCAAGAAATAGACGGCCAGCATCGCCGCCGCCACCTGGGCCAGGCCATCCAGGCGCTTGATGGCGATAAAGCGGTCGATGGCCACGCCCATCAGGTACGGGCCGACCAGGCCCAAGAGCGTATAAATCACCACGCAGGCCAAGACCGCCGCCAATCTCACCTTGAAGGGAGCCAGGTAACGCAGCAAGCCGGCGGCAGCGCGGCGCGGGTCTCGAGCTTTTTCGATCCTGCCCACGCCGGCAGGGCGGCGAGGCTGCATCACCGAACGGACGCTGTCACTGCTTCGTCGAGTAGAATCCATAAACCTGAAACCTTAAACCTGAAACCGCAAACCCTCTTGCAAGCCGTTGCCCAATTGCGACTCGTAAATCTCTTGGTAGATGGGACTGGATTGCAGCAACTCTTGGTGGCTCCCCTGCGCCACGACGCGGCCCTGGTCGATGAGGACGATCTTGTCGGCTTTCAGCACAGTACTGATGCGTTGGGCGACCAGGAAACAAGTACGCTGATGGGTCGCTTTTTCCAGGGCGTCTTGAATCCTGGTCTCCGTCTCCACGTCCACCGAGCTGGTGCTGTCGTCGAGAATCAATATCCTGGGATTGGTGAGCAGCGCGCGGGCGATAGCCAGCCGCTGCTTCTGCCCGCCAGACAGGTTCGCGCCGCGCTGCTCGACGCGAGCCTCGTAGCCCTGCGGCATCTGCACGATAAAATCGTGCGCCTGGGCCGCTTGGGCCGCCGCGACGACTTGATCGTCGGTAGCCTCCGGGCAGCCGTAACGGATATTGTCGCGCACCGTGCCCGAAAACAAGGTCGTTTCCTGCGGCACGATTCCGACCTGGGCCAAGAGCGAGTCTTGTGTGATTTGCCGAACGTCTATCCCGTCAATCGACACTCGCCCCGCAGAAGCATCGTAAAACCTCGGCACCAGGTTGACCAGCGTGGACTTGCCGGCGCCGGTCGCCCCCAAAAAGGCGACCGTCTCGCCCGGCTCGGCGGTCAGGTTGATGTCTTCCAACACGGCTTCAGGGCTGTCGTTGTAACGAAAGTCCACGTCTTCAAAGACAATCCGCGCCGGAGTATTTTTGGGCAGATCCAGCGCGCCGGGCGCATCCTGGACTTGCAAAGCAGTGTCCAGCACCTGGTTGACGCGCTCGGCCGAAACGATGCCCCCAGCCCACACTTGAGACAGCATCGTCATCATCGTCAGGGGCCCCATGGTCGTGAGCAAATAGTTGGTAAAGGCCACGATTTGCCCCAAGGACAGATTCCCTCGGATGGCCTGCGCCCCACCCGCCCAGATGACAATGACCATGCCAAGATTGACCAGGATCGTCAGCGCCGGCGACATGGTGGACATGACGCGCATCACCGTGACCGAGTGATCCGCCAACTGGTCGTTGGCGGTTTTGAAGCGCGTGCCCTCAAAAGCGGCGCGCACAAAGGCTTTGACCACGCTCGCCCCGGCAATATTCTCCTGCAACACCGTGTTGAGCCGGTCCAGTTTTTGCTGGACGGATTGAAAGAGCGGCTCCATTTTGACGACAAAGAAGACGACCACCGCCGAGGTCACCGCCAGCAATGGCAGCAAGGTCAACGCCAGCTCAGGGCTGGTGTTGATCATCAGGAGCAGGCTGCCGGTCATCAGGAGTGGAGCGCGGGTGCCAATGCGCAGCGAAACCTGGGTCAGGCGTTGGACGGCGCTCGTGTCGCTGGTGAGGCGCACGATCAACTGGCCGGTCTGGTGCTGGTCCATGTTGCCGAACGAAAAGGCCTGGATCTTGACGAACAGCGCGTCGCGCAAGTCGCGCGCCACGCTTTCGCCGACCTGGATCGACAGGATGTTGTTGCCAATGGCGAACAGCATGCTCAAGACCGAAATGCCGAGCATCACGAGCGAAGTTTGAACGACGGCGGCGCGATCCTGGTGGGCGATGCCCTGGTCGATGATCCTTTGGACCAGGCGGGGAATGGCCAAATCCAAAAAGACGAGTGCGACCAACAGAGTCAAGGAGACAATAGCGCGCCGCCAGTAGGGTTTGACAAAGGGCAAGAGCTTGATGATAGAATTCATAGTTGAACTGAATTGCCGTATTGTACCACATTCGATGTGAGACTTCAATTGACCTTTGCCTTGTTCGGGTATACAATGCCAGGATGCAAAACACGACTCGCTCCATCGGCACGTTGCACGAAGGCCCGCTTCACGCCGGGCTGAAGGCATGGTATGCCCAGCCGGGTGATCAAGTGGAGGCCAACGTTGACGGTTACATCGTCGACATCGTGCGGTGTGAAGCGCCATTTCCCAATGGCGTCCTGATCGAGATCCAGACAGGCAGCTTTAGGGCCATCAAGGCCAAGCTGGCCGCCCTGGTCGCTCACCATCCCCTGCGCCTGGTCTACCCCGTCGCGTGGGAAAAGTGGATCGTGAAGGAAGGGCAGAGCCAAAGGACAGCCGAAGACGTGCTTAGGCGCAAGTCGCCCAAGCGAGGCCGGGTGGAGCAAGTCTTTGACGAGTTGGTGAGTTTCCCGAGGCTGGTGGGGCAAGCCGGTTTTTCGCTGGACGTGTTGTTCATTCGAGAGGAGGAGGTACGCTGTCGTGGCGGACGGAGTTGGCGCCGCCGGGGCTGGGTTACGCGCGAGCGCCGGCTGTTGGAAGTGGTGGGGCAGCAGCGCTTTGAGACAGTGGCCGATATGGCAGCCTTGCTCCCGGCCGGGCTGCTCGAGCCCTTCACGGTAACCGATCTGGGTCGTGCGCTGGGACTGTCACGCCGCCTGGCGGGCAAGATGGCCTACTGCCTGCGCGAGATGGGCGTGCTGGAGCGACGTGGCAAGCGTGGGCGGGCGGTTTTGTACGGCCGGGCAGATGGGGCATATGAAGCGGACGTCTCACCTGAAACTGGCAGTCCACGGCTCGCAACTCACAACTCGGAACCCTCTTTGCTTCGCCGCGAGGGCAGGCTCGCAACTCCTCTTCCTTTTGATGAACCAGACGTGCGCGCCTACGTCGACACCCTTTTCCTGGAAGGCAAGCTCGAGCAGGTCCCTCTGCCTGAAAGCTGGAGTATTGAAGGGTGAGCAGAGATCGGCGTCAAGTCGGATGAGTCAGCCTCCGATCTGCGACGTTGTGCCAGCTTGCTGGAACGCTTGGAGAACGAGCTGCCGACCGGTGGGCCGAGCTGATGGTGTAGATTTGCTGGGGGATCCGCGCACATCGACCTGGTCTACAACATAGACGATAATGCCATGTTTCCCTACGCGTTCTGGGCCATGGACTAGGTTATCGACGATGGGATCAGTGTCCTGTTTCCCGATAGAGAGCTGCACACGCGAACCGGGAGGCTGGGCTATACGGTCGTGAAATACAATTTGCCGGACTATATGCTCCTGCAAATCGACTATGGGCCTTTCTCCTTCCCAGGATTTTGAGTCTGTGGAAGTAGGTGTGTTTTGACGTGATTCTAGACCTGACAGGTCTAGCCCCCGGCGCTTGCCCGTGTCCGGTGTACGCCGGCGGGCTGCTGGGCGCGCTTGGGGGTGCTCCGCAAAGACCTGTCAGGTCTGTTAAACAAAAAGTGGCGGCGATTGGGCTTGAACCAACGACACAGGGCTTATGAGAACCCTATCTGCCCATCGCGCGCCCCCATCTCAAGGACTAGCCGGGCGACGTTGTCTCTGGGACAGATCCACTTCGAGTCCCTTGGACTTTGGCCCAGTCAACGCCTCGATGTTCTATAGACATCATTATACCCGGACCTATGGAATTGTCAATGAACTCAATCTTGGAACGCCACAAGTGGAATCATTTTGGGATGGTGTGGCGCTAGTTTATTCGCGCAAGCTGATCACGGCGTAGGCATTGTCCATTTCGTCCCATGCCAACATCAAGTCGTCCAACGGCACAGAGACAGGCGACGTGGGCGCAGCAGGGTCTAGTACGCGCGCTTCCCGATCGCCCATGCCCACGACGACGATTGCGTGTTGTGACAGTTGTCCACGCCAATGCGGCAACTCACCCGCCTGAACAAAAAGGATGACGGGCAGGCCACGCGCGAGAACGCTACGCAAAGTTTCCATCTCGCCGCGCACGGAGTAGTATACTTGCAGACGAGGCGATTGCAAACGCATGATGCGCGAGTACGGGATGCCGATGTGTGAGCGTAGCCCCATCTGTCGGGCCAGATCATCCTGAGAAGCGACGATACCCAGGTGGGCCAATACCATTTGGGCGCACGCGGGCAAGCAGAACCCATCAGCCTGCTGTTGGAAGTGGGGCGCGCTCAAGTCTTTCACCACGCTGCGCCATCTCCTCGGCCAGTTGGGCGTTGGCCAGAATATCGCCGGTCTCGGCGTCAATATCCACATATCCGATGGGGCCAAACGGCTCGTGCGAGAGCGAAGTGACAAACGCGCCAAATCGCCACACCTTGTTTCTAGAGGGAAGCGTGAGCAAGACAGGTTGGTCAGCCAGGACCATGTTACCCACATTCTCTCCCAGCCAGCGATTGGCTTGGCGGCGTGCACTGCGTTCGTCCAGCGCCGGCACTACCATCACGTATACCCGCGCGCCATCAGGCAGCGACGTGCCGGTTGGCAGTCGAATCTGACCTTTTTGCACGATCCCTTCGTAAGCAGGCAACATTACTCACCTCTCATTTCTCGGTCATAAAGAGACCGGGACACACCAAGATCATAACGCTCTCACTACCTAGATTATACCACGTTATTTTGGCTATTCGTAGTAGCCGGTTGATGTGAACAAATCTTCCTCAAGAGGATCTAGCCTCGTGCACAATCCCATCGTCCAGAGAGGTGGCAGGAAAGGCGGATTCATACTCAGCAGCGCCTCGCGGCACTCTGGATTGGCAAGCCCCTCTGTCGCCGCAATCTGCACCAGCCTCGATCGATCCGAGCGCGCAGCGCGGACCAGCCAGTCGAACGCTAATAACCCACGCGCCCTGTCAACAGGCACGCCACGACGAGTGAGGTCCCGCTCCCTCTTGAAGGTCCTGGCGAAAACTTCCCTCTCATCTTGGGACAATTCCCGCATAGGGGGAACCTTGGCCATTTGACCCAATGTGTGGGCGGCAATGGCCCGGACCTTGGGATCTTGAGCTTTGAGCTCAGTTGATAAGCGATCAAACGCCTCGGTCGTCATCCCCGCCCAATCCTGGCCGGAGGGAAGCGGCATCTGTAACCTTTGCCTCGACTGCTCGATCAGCATTGCAATCTCGGGCTCTGTGCCCAGCTCCTCCAACTTGAGTCGGGCCATCCATCGCCCAGATTTGAGCATCGCCTGTATCGCCGCCACTCGCACCTCGCTGGATCCCTGCCGTACGAGCGATACAACAGCAGCCAGTCCCATTTCACCGGACATATCCAGCAGAGCGCCAAGCGCCGCCTGTTCCAAGCGATCCCCCCTACCCTGCGCGACCAGGTTAGCCAGGTAGTTGACGACCCCCTCTGTCGGGAAGCTACTCAAACACCTCACCGTGACCTCCCGGTCACATGCATCGCAGTGTGCGTCTGCCGCCATCGACATAAACTCGTTGGCCGACTCCAAGTAGCCAAAACATCCCAACAAACGCGCCCAGCTGACACGCATCGCTATACCCGTGTCCTCCTGCGCGAGCAGGCTCACTTTAGCTAAAACGGTGCGCTCCATTTCTGTATCCGGATAGCCGGCCCTGCGCTTTTCACACAGCGCCACGCCCGCACAGACCCACTCCAATCCCGTTTTAGGTTGAACTTTAGTGACAGCATCGATGATCTTTTTAAAGGATGTTAACCTGGCATTGAGGGCAGCCATATGGCGCACGAGAGCCAAGACTTGCGCAGACCGAAAAGCCAACTGTCCAGCAATATGAGACCACAATTGATCCTGGCTCAAACCCGCTCCCACCAACACATCTTGGAAAATTGCAGATGGGAAGCGATAAACACCCGGAGTGTCTGCTAATAACAAACCCGCATGGAGAGCACTGGACAAAATCGCCTCAGGCGCAACATTGTACTGAACCTGGCAAGCATAGGTGAAATCGGGGTAGCGAAAGAAGCGGCGCTCAACCTGGTCCAGACGCTTGTCATCAATCCAGCGGAGCGCAAAAGCGAGCATTTCACAAGCTCTCTCTGGCGCAAAGTCTGGGGGAAGGGACACTCGTCGAAACAGATTGATAATAGCTTCCCGGACCACGGATGCAGTCACTACTTCTTGAGTCTCAACCTGCCTACAGCCAATATCAACCAACAAGGGCATAGATTTTGCAGCATCCCGGAAGCCGGCTTCTCGATCCAGCATGTGTACCATCTTCTCAAGTGCTGCCGCCCGATGATCCACAGTGGCCAACAGCAGCTCCACCAAGCGGCAAAGCTCCACGTCGGTCAACGGCGTAAGTTCCCACAAGCCATCCTCGTCGAGCGGAATGCGCGTGTCTTCCTGCCACAATGCCAACCGGTACGACGGCAATGCCCGAATGCGCTCCGCCACAAGCGGCTTGACTTCATCAGGCAAGCGATCCCAATCATCCAGGTAATATACGAGCTGGCCATTGCGCTCGAGTGTGGCTTGCTCCGAGCGCGCCCGGATGACGTCCTGTGTAGTCTCGCACAACGGCTCAATCTCACCTTCGAACAAGAAATCGCGGATGCCAACGTCGTTAGCCCTAAAAGCATACTCAGGAAGTGATATCCACGCTGCAAGCCTATCCTGATCTATCTCTGCCAATGCCGCGCGGCGCAGAGCCGTCGTTTTACCACCGCCTGGTGGTCCAAGCAAAGCGAACCTACGCGACTGTGGAAACGCTCTTTCTAGAGAAATGGTACTGCTCGCCATTCCCCCTATTCGCACAGGCGTCACTTGCCGTGGCAGAAAGAGCTCGTCCCTCGCCACGATAGTTCCGTCAGCCCGCACCATTTGCTCGATCTGGTGAACTTGATGTTGCCTAAAAGTTGGAAGCCAGGCAAGCGAAGGCACAGGAAAAGGTGAATCAGGGGGGGGCGATGGGACCTCTGCCAACGGTCCAACGGCTGGTCTGGACTGACAAAGCGCTCTCTCGCGATCGAGGATCGCTTCGGCAAGGCATCTACGTCCCTCCGTCAACACTCTCCGGAATGTCGGTTCCGTAATACCGCCCTCAGGAAGCAATTTCGCGATCACTTTTTCGGAATAAGCGATTGGCGCAATTATCTGGAACAATTCGGGGTCATAGAGAATGTCGTCCACCTTATGGTATGACCGGCGAGGCGGGGGCAATTTGTCAAAGTGAAAGTATGTCGCTGCCACAACTACGCCGGCACGTACATCAGTATATTTGGCATACTTGGTCTGTGGCATCACGTCTCTGTACAAAACCTCGCGAAGAGCTGGCTCAACAGCCTGTTGGGGATCCAAATATTCAGGGTGTCGTTGGCAAAAATCTTGGAGAAAAAGACTTTCTAGGAGATTGCCGGCCAACCGGCCAGGATTGTACAAATTGTCGAGGGCCTGTGTAAGGCACTTGATAAATTCGTCTAGCGATAGATCAAGAATTGAGTTGAGCATTGGCATCAACGGCTATCACTTTTTGATAGACAAAGTGATGGTGATAGTTATCAGTCAAAAAGACCATACCATTGTACAATGGTCTCGTGATTAAGAGTTTACCATAAGGAGGGGACATAGGCAACTGCCGATAGCCTACGGGTGAATTTCGCCCTTGGGACGAATTTCACGAGTTCGGCTCCGCCGAACTGCGGCAGTCTGCGGGCTGCGCCCGTAACTGCAAGCGATGATAAGGAGGAAACTATGCTCATGTTGAATCAAGCCATTGACTACTATCTGACGGCCATAACCCTGGAGGGCAAGAGTCCTGAGACCGTGGTGTGGCACCGAAAGAAGCTGACCAAGTTTTCAGCCTTTATACAGAACGGGGGATCCCCTCCAAAAGTGTGTGACTTTACCCTCGACGACGGGCGGGCTTTCGTCAAGTTGCTTATGGAACAAGAGACACGCTATACTGACCATCCCCTTCGCCATGAAACCCAAGGCGGCCTTGCGCCCCAGACCGTCCACGGCTTTGTGCGCTCTATACGCACTTTCGCCTCCTGGCTGCAGGAGGAGGGGTACACAGAGGATAACGTTCTCAGGAGACTCAAGCCGCCCAAACTGCCGCAGGTTCTCATCGAACCTCTGAACGAGGACGAAATCCGGCGGGTGCTTGTTGTTATCCCACAAGACACGCCTGAAGGGGTCCGCAACTATGCCATTGTCTTGTTGTTTCTGGACACCGGCATCCGGCTGTCAGAACTTACCGGGTTGAAAATCTCTGATGTAGACTTTGCCGCTGGCCAGTTAAAAGTCTTTGGCAAGGGCGGCAAAGAACGTATCGTCCCAATGGGGCTGACTGTCCGGCGAGCTGTCATTCGTTACCTGGAGCACTTTCGCCCCCAGCCGGTGAACCCACAAGAAGACCGGCTCTTCTTGACAGTGGCGGGCGACCCGATCTCCAGGGACAGTGTAGCAAAGGTGCTTGAACGATTGGGGCGGCGAACAGGGATCACTCGCTTGCATCCCCATTTATTGCGCCATACCTTTGCGGTGCGTTATCTGCTCAACGGTGGAGACGTGTTCACCTTGCAAAAGATTCTCGGCCATACCACGCTCGATATGACACGCAGGTATGTGACACTTGCCAACCAGGACGTCAAAGACAAACACCGGCAGTACAGCCCGGTCGATAACCTGGGGTTAGTAAAGCGAAGGTGTGGGCGACCAAAGAAGGCTTCACCATTTTAATTCATTGCCCTATTACCATGGCACGATCGACTCGGTCTCATTCTCGATTTTGTTTTTATCGTGCCGCTATTGTGCCGCCTGGCATAACGCCTTGCGCGCAACGCGACACAGACCACCTGCGGGCCTCGGCCTGCCAGGTGTAACCCATCTCCTGGCCTGGCGCCTTGAGATGGATGGGGCACTACAACCACTCCCCGGCCAATGGGCGTTTGTACATACCTAAACATCCAGCGGCTGTACCACGCCGATGCCCCACACGCTCCGCAAGCCGCCCGCTGGTTAACTGCTCCAGCAGGACGAGGCTCGCCCCCACCCAAAAGCAGAGCTGCACCTGGCCTGTGGACTGTGTGCAGCGCGTCCACCGGCAGCCAGTCAGCGACCGGTGTGTGCAAGTCCCCTCCCAGGGGGCTACTTTATCGAGGGCCTTTCCGCAATGATGTGCGGGGGAGCAGCGGAGCGTTCTGCCCACTGGCGTTACCGCCTTTGGGCCTGCCACTACAATCGTAGTGGCCAGCTTCGCTGTCTCCCCCGCAGCAATGCGAATGCTCGCCGTAGAGTTGTACGGCACATAAAAAGCAAGTTGGTCAGGTGAAGGAAACGGGCAGAAGCCCGTTTCCTCCCTGGCCGCGGTATTGAATCCCGCCATGGCATTATCCATTGGAAGCAATTATTCGAGTATCTTCGACAAAACCCAATCACACCAGGAGGAGAAATGGGCAAACACGGCAGCATGAGCTATCAAGTAACCGAGGCACTCAAGGGGATCTTTACCCCCGGGGTATCGAGGCACGCGTTGAAACAATGCGACCTGGCTAACCGGCGCATCGTCGGCATCAGCACCATGCGCAACTATGTCAGCGACGGCACGACGTTTGCGCAGTGGTGCAAGCGAGAGTACGGCATCCAGCGAATCGGCGATATCACACCCGCGATGGCCGAGGAGTACACGCAGGGCATGCGTGATTGTGAGTTATCCGGCGGGTATATCGGCCGGGTCGAATGCGCGATTCGCAAGCTCGACGTGGCCATGCGAAAGCGGAAATGGAGAGGGCGTGACGCTGAGCCACTGCTGCCGGCACAACGCGATAGCCCGCACAGCGATCGAAGGCCAGAGCGAGCGTATACACCAGAGCAGGCTGATAAGCTAATCGACGACATGCGCGAGAGAGCAAAAGACAAGCAAGTCGTCGACGTGGTTCAGTTGCAGCAGGTCGCTGGCCTGCGTGTGAGCGAGGCGGCTATGATCCGGGGCGAGGACATCGACGCGGAGCGCTGCGTTATCCAGGTGGTGGATGGCACGAAAGGCGGGCGCTCGCGTGAAGTGCAGGTGGGGCTGGAACACCGCGAGTTCCTGGTCAAGTTGAGGGAAAAGGCTGGGGGACGCAGAGACGGGCGTGTATTCTGCAACCGTGGGGATCGTGGCAGCGCGTTGGCCAAGAGAGTGAGAAGCGCGGTAAAGTGCGCTTGCGAGCGCATGAGTGTCCCCAATTATGGCACGCACGGCTTTCGCAAGTGCTATGCCCAGGACAAGCACAAGGAACTACTTACCAAGGGCGGGGGTGACAGGAATGCGCGGCAGGCCGTAGCCCGCGAGTTGGGCCATAACCGTGTGGACGTGACGTATTCGTATGTGTCAAGGCTGTGAGGGAGCCAGGTGGTACCGATTGTGTCCCGTTGGTTGGGGATAGGGGGTTGACCCGGCTTATTTTTTCCTGGTGGAAAATGACCTAGGCGATTTCGCCAGGGGAAAATGGGGATGGCAGCCATACCCGCAGTGTCTGTTTTGTGAGAAACTGGGAGCAGTGATATAATAAACTATGTCACACACCATGACTGCAAACGGGGCAACTCCTTCATTGGTAAAACTCGCCGAGCTGGAACAGCTCCTACCCAGCCTCGCGCAGCAGTACCACAGGCTGGCTATAGTGGTTGGCCGGGTCGGGTCGGGCAAGACTCCCCTGCTCAAAGAACTGTGTCGCAAGCACGCTATTCCCTATCTCAATGTCAATTTAGCCCTCAGCCAACGCTTGCTTGAGCTAACCAGCCAGGAACGCCCCCTGCGCGTGCGCCGCTTGCTGGACGATACCGTTGCTGGCGTTGTCAGCAACGGCGTCAACGAGCAAAAAAGAGATGTTATTGCCCTGGACAACATCGAGCTGCTGTTCGACCCAGCTCTGCACCAAGATCCGCTGGCCCTCTTGCAAAGCCTTAGCCGTAACAGGACGCTCGTCGTCGCCTGGGGCGGCGTGTATGATGAGAAGAGAACGCTGAGCTATGCCGAGCCGGGGCATCCCGAATACCGTCGCTACGAACGCCCGGAGGGCATATTCATTGCCATGCCGTAGGAGAAATCGAGCCTATGAAGTACCGAGACCTGGTCCAATTCGATCCCATTGAAACCGTTGTGCAGTTGCGCGAGGCCGACGACGAGCCTGCCGCGATCAGACTAGTCAAGACTTTTGTTATCTCCAGCCGCTTGGCGGACGTACTGACGAGCCTGGTTATCCCGCAGTTGCAATTTACCCGGCCGGCAGATAACAAGGGACTGCTGGTTGTCGGCAATTATGGCACCGGCAAATCGCACCTGATGTCGGCCCTGTCGGCCGTGGCGGAACACGCGGACCTGGCTGCGTCTCTGACCAACGAGCGGGTGGCGCACGAGGCCGGCGATATTGCTGGCCAGTTTCGCGTGGTGCGGGCCGAGATCGGCGCGACGAGGATGCCTTTGCGAGACATTTTGCTGGGTGAGCTGGAGCTTGCTCTGAGTGCTATGGGCGTGAGCTATAAATTCCCGTCCATGAACGAAGCGCCCAACAGCAAGGACTTGATAGTGGCTGCCATGGCTGCTTTCCACGCCCAGTACCCCGATCAAGGACTGCTGCTGGTTGTGGACGAACTGCTCGATTACCTGCGCTCGCGGCACGACCAGGAGCTGGTGTTGGACCTGACCTTTTTGCGCGAGCTGGGCGAGGCATGCCGTCTGTCGCGCTTTCGCTTCATGGCCGGCATCCAGGAATCGTTGTTCGATAGCCCTCGCTTCCAGTTCGTGGCCGATTCGGTCCGGCGGGTCAAGGATCGTTTCGAGCAGGTGCGCATCGCCCGCGAAGACGTGGCCTACGTAGTGGCCGAGCGGCTGCTGCGCAAAGACGCCCGCCAAAAGGGGCTGGTGCGCGAGCATCTGCAACGCTTTACGCCCCTGTACGGGACGATGGCCGAGCGGATGGACGACTTTGTGCGGCTCTTCCCGGTTCACCCAGCCTACCTGGAGATATTCGAGCGCGTGGTCGTGGCCGAAAAACGCGAGGTGCTCAAGACGCTGAGCGCCGAGATGCAGGCCCGCCTGGACGACGATGTGCCGCCTGATGCGCCTGGCCTCATCGCGTATGATTCTTACTGGGCCAGGCTGCGCGACAACCCATCCTTCCGCAGTGTTCCCGACATCAAGCAAGTCATTGACAGGAGTCAGGTGTTGGAGGATCGGGTGCGCAATGCCTTCACCCGGCCCCAGTACCAACCGGCTGCCCTGCGCATCATCCACGCCCTCAGTGTCCACCGCTTGACCACCGGCGACATTTACGCCCCGCTGGGCGCGACGGCCGAAGAATTGCGAGATAGCCTGTGTCTTTACCTGCCCATGCCGGAGCGAGAGGCTGATTTTCTCAAGACCACGCTTGAATCCACGCTGCGCGAGATCATGCGCACCGTCAGCGGCCAGTTTATCTCGTTCAACCCGGAAAACGGCCAGTATTACCTGGATTTGAAAAAGGACGTTGACTTTGATGCCCAGATCGAGCAGCGAGCGGACACGCTGGGGGAGAGCCAACTGGATCGTTACTACTTTGAGCTGCTCAAGCAAGTGCTTGAGTGCGCCGACTTGAGCTACGTGCCCGGCTATACGATTTGGCAGCACGAGGTCGAATGGCAAAAGCGAGGCGTGACGCGGCCGGGCTATCTCTTTTTCGGCGCTCCCAACCAGCGTTCCACCGCTCAACCGCCGCGCGACTTTTACCTGTACATGCTCCAGGCTTACCAGCCGCCGCCGTTTGTGGACGAGCAAAAAGCCGACGAGGTCTTTTTTCGCCTGGCGCGCCGGGACGAGGCCTTTGAGACAGCGCTCAAGTTATACAGTGGCGCTCGTGAGATGGCCAGCTCCGCTTCGGGCGGTAATCGCGACCAATACGACAAAAAAGCTGTCCAGCAGCTCAAGCACTTGCAAACCTGGCTGCGCGAGAACGCGCTGGCGGCGATGGACGTGACGTACAAGGGTGTGACCAGGCCTTTCGTCGAGTGGATCAAGGGGGGAGCAACGGCCCGCGCGACGGCTTCGGTGCGCGACATGGTCAACGCCGTGGCTTCGGTTTGCCTCTCTCCTCACTTTGCTGAGCGTTTGCCCGACTATCCGTCTTTTTCCATCCTGGTCACCCAGGCCAGCCGTGAGCAAGCCGCCCAGGAAGCGGTACGCTGGCTGGCCGGTGGGCTCAAAACCAAGCAAGGCATCGCCGTGCTGGACGGGCTGGATCTGCTCGATGGAGACACGTCTCCTGGGGGGGCGACGGTCAAGGGGCGCGCGTCGCGCTATGGGGGCTACTTTTTAGAGCGATTGAATCAAAAGGGTGAAGGCCAGGTGCTCAACCGCTCCGAGTTGATCGCTGGCGAGACTAACGCCGAAGTGGATGGTCATTTTGGCTTAGAGCCAGAGTGGGTGGTCGTGATCTTGCTTGGGTTGGTCTACACCGGCGAGATCACGCTGGCCTTGCCCGGCCGCAAGCTCGATGCCGGCAACCTGGAGGAAGCCATCAAGATTGGTGTAGGCGACCTTGTCGCTTGGAAGTTCATCGAGCGGCCCAAGGGCTTGCCGTTGGCCGCGCTGACCGAGCTGTTCCAATTGCTCGAGCTGCCCACAGGCTTAATCAAAGATAGCAATCAGCACGCTTCGGCCGTCGAACAACTGCAAAAGCAGGTTGCAAGCAGCCTGGATCGGTTGGTGATGGTCCGCCAGAAGGGGCAGGCGGGCTTGCCGCTCTGGGAGACCAGTTTATTGGAAGGCCAGGTCAAGGCTGATGTGTTGGGCCACCTGGACGGGCACAAGACCTTCCTGGAATCGCTGCAGACCTACAACACACCTGGCAAATTGCGCAACCTGTGCTACAACGCTGACCAGGTCAAGGCCCAGGCTGCCGGCCGGGCGCTCGTGGCCGAGCTGGAGGCTCTGGCCGAGACGGTGGCGGCCATCCAGCCTTTGACGGCTTACCTGGGTGTGGCTATGGCTGTGCTGCCTGCCGGCCACGAGTGGTCAGGCCAGGTCAAAGCCGTGCAAGACAAGCAATTGGCTCAACTGCGAGATGCCAAGAACTGGCGTCAGCCCACGCTGCGCAGCGCTTTGAGCGCCGCGTTGGAAAATCTCAAGGGCGAATACATCCAGTTATATCTCGACCTGCACCGTCGCGCGCGGCTGAACGTGGCCGAGGACGAGCGCAAAAAGCGCCTGTTGGGCGACCCGCACCACAAGCAATTGACGACGCTTTCGGCGATCGACTTTTTGCCGGTGGCGGATCTGGCGGAGTGGGAGAGCCGGCTTTCCAGCTTGCGTCCTTGTTATGCCATCGGTGCGTCAGATCTGAAGGGACATCCTATTTGCCCCAATTGTGGCTATCGCCCGGTAGAAGAGCCGGCTGGCAAAGCGGCGCAGACCGTGCTGGACGAGCAGGAGGACAGGCTGGGTCAGCTTTACATAGACTGGACCAACGCGCTGCTGGCTAATCTGCGCCAGGAAGCGACCCAGGCTAACGTTGCCCTGATGACGTCGGGGCAGCGGGAGCTGATTCAAGGCTTGGTGGACGCGGGAGCGCTGCCGGACAAGGTGAGTTATGAGCTGGTGCAAACGGTCAAGGAAGCGTTGGCTGGCCTGGAGCGGGTGGCCGTGCCGCCGGAGGACATCCTTCTGGCGCTGACCGAAGGCGGCATGCCCTGCACCGTGCAGGAGCTTTTATCGCGCTTTCGCGGCTTTGTGGACAAGAAAACCTTGGGCAAGGACCCCAACAAAGTACGGATTGTGGTGGAGTGGTAAAGCTGTTGGATCACAACAATAATTAAGGAAGGCGAGAGTGATAGTGCCTAGGATTAGCGCTGGATTAATTCAGCAAGAATTCGAAAAACAATGCGATGAACTGCTGAATACAATGGTCGAACAGGCTTGTAAGAAGGATCCTTGGAAAATCTACCTGGCCAAAGGTGCTGGTGACCGCGCCATTGCAGGGGATCACGAAGAGCGTCACTTGCTCGAGTTGCTCCAGAATGCCCGAGATGCCATCTATCGTGGCCGCTTGGAAGGAGATACTTCACCTGGTCGCGTGCTCGTTGTTGTGACCGAGCGCGGGATGGCCATAGCCAACACAGGTGCGCCCTTCCGCCTGCATGATGAAAAAGTACTCGAAGCGGTTCGCTTCCTGATGCGGTCCGAGAAGACTGGCAAAGGATTCATCGGTCACAAAGGCATTGGTCTCAAGTCAATCCTTTTGCGTGCTGGAGCTTTCTCTGTCCGGTCTCGTGTTAACGACGAGGTGCTGCGGGTAACATTCTCCCGCTACCGTACAGCTCAACATTTGCTAGACAAGATGGATACATGGCCCGATGATGTTCGTTGCCAGCGAGAGCAAGACATCTTAGACGAGTTGCCTCATATGCCGCTGTTCACACAACCTCATTCCGACTCGGATGATTGGGATACATTGGGCGAGGATACTCACCTAGTCGAGACACTGCTTGGTGAATACAGTGATTGTGGGCTGGGGGTAAAAGATGATGGTTCCCCTGGACCATTGGAGTCTTATACCACTGTTGTCTACCTGCCCTACCGCGATGAAGAATGGGAACATCTCCTAAATAGGATTGAAAAAGAACATACATCGCTTAACCATCAAATCTTCTGCGGTGGGCGGCAACAAATGGGCACAGTTTCCAAGGAAGCCGGTGCTGAAGCCCTATGGCACGAGTTGACAGAATTGGACCCACGGGTGTTGGTTCTATTGGGCGAAATTACTGAGATTCAGTTCGCTCGCTTTCAAGAAGGCAAACTAATCGAAGTGCGCCGTATTGATATTGAACAACCTTTATCCCCGTTAGGTGATTGCGGTGATGCCTTTATAGAGGTACGGCTAAAAATAGTGCAATGGTCGGGGACTGCCCCACAAGACCAACCGCCCCAGCATCGCAACTTTATTGTCCTCTCAAAACCTACGGAACTGGGTGTAGAAAGTGATGATCAGAGTAGCGATAGTCAAAACAATGATGGGCCGCAAGAGTACATTCGCATTCTTCTGGAGGTGCCATCGTCTGATCACATTTCTTTGAGAAACGAGCCGTTGTTTTTGTATTATCCCATTGAGGCTAGTCTATCTGGTTTGCCTTTTCTCATCCACGGCCCGTTCCGTGTCAACTCCAGTCGCACAGCGTTGGCCATCAGCCAGAAAGATCACAACTGCCAGGTATTAAGGGAAGCCGTTGATCTACTTGGTAATAGTCTGGATGATTTGTTGAAACCAGGAAGTCCATTGCGTAAGTGGTTGCCTTGGGTCCTGTTGCCCCAGGCTAACCCAGAAGAGGAAGCTAGGGCTGAACACGATAAGCTTCAGTGCAAGCTTGCTGAGTGGGTTGTGGAACTATTGAAAACGGCTCTTTGCGTGCCAACAACCTGCGGCAACGCGCGTCCTGCCGATGTATATTTCTTCCCCAATCGGCCAGAGGCATTATCCTTGTTTGAAGAGATGACTCTGGATGGGAAGAAAGTGTCTGAGCAACTATGTTTGCTAGAGTGTGATAGCCGGTTAGCCTACCAATGGTTGTATGAAAATGCCAAAGACCGATGGGTGCGAGCAGCAGAGGCTATAGGGTTAAAGATTGATCCCTTGACATTTGCCCAGGAATTGAACAGGTGTTTGGGGCATTCGGCGAATAGTAAACCCTTGCTTGTGAATGCTGGTTTGGCTCGGAGTTTTTTCTTGGGCATGTGTGATTTGCTGAGTGTGAGTGATAAGACCGCTCGCGAAGCTGCCACAATGCTAGGCCACGGTAAAGTTCCTCTCTTACCAGCCACGGCAAGCTTTAACGAGGATGAAGGAAAAGAAGAGCTTTTATTAGTACCTACGGAACCTCGAAGAGAGGCAGATACATCCGCGCTGCTCCAAGCCAGCCGGATAGTCTTCTGGCGACGATTGAGCGCTAGGGCTCGTGCAGAGCAACTTCCTTCACCGCCAATTGTACCTGTTTATTTTGTTGATTCAAACGTGATTGAGGCTGAAGGTACAGTTGAAGGTGTTCTTTCTACCTATTATGAAGAGTGGGGGACAACTCGCTTCGACAGCCGGCCAGATTTGTTTCGCCGTGTAGCTGATCAAGCAGTCCGATTGCACGACGATTCTGTTCTGCCGGTTTTAGGTTACCTAGCTGGTTTGCTGCAATCCATTACTACGAAATCTTTCTCTGGTGCGGAGGATCTTCATCCGCGTCCTTATGCAGCCATTGATTTGACAACATTGAAGAAATATCTGCCGGGACAACAAAATCAAGACCGGGAGCGTCTTACAAGTGAGCAGTATTGGGCCAGCATCCAGGTTCCGGTAAAAAGTGGAGGGCAAATCGCTGCGGAATGTGCTGTGTTTGGTTTAGAGTGGGCAGATTTTTTGGAGCAAAACGCGCAACCAGCTTCTGAGGAAAAGGATGCGCAGAAGCTTGACTGGGCCAAAGCAATTCGAAAATTAGCTTCTTTTCGTGCAGCTATTGGGCGAACGGCTGAAGACCCGCGTTTCCCAGAGGTTGCCTCACCTGATGATCCACGTTGGATACCAGCTCGAAAACAATTGTCTTATGTAGCCGATTTGAACTCTGAAGAAACATCGCTTGCTTTATTTAGGTTGTTACTGCTCTTGGGTGTGCGCATTGGCCCACGAGTGGAGTGGCGTTGGCTTGATTCCCGAGAACGTACTCAACAATTTGACAGTGAGAGTCACGCTATCAATTGCCAGGCTTCTGAGCAACTGTATAAAGGCAATGATCTAACTGATGATCTTGTTCCCATATGGCTGACGCAAAGTGAATTGTTGCAGGCTTACCGTCGTTATATTTCTCTTCGACCTTACCACACCGCTTTCTCAGGCGATCACAGCAGAGGCTGTCAAGAGGATCTCCTGCAGCGAGGTGGTGAAACAGGTTCCCTCCTGGCTGCCTGGACCTGGCTGCCGGACCTGGTTGATGCAGATCTTGACAGACTACCTTTCAATGGCAATCAGGCTGTTATAGATGCTTTTCGCAGATCTTTGGTTGCTGTGTGGCCAGGACTAGCCAGCGATGTGTTGTGGACAGGATGGTATTGTAATAGAGGTTGGCATTATCCCCGCAGTTGGAGTAAGAAAATCCCTTCGCTGGCTGCTTTTCAGTTATCACAGCTTGAACTATGGCAAGCAATCTCCGGTGGCCGCCTGGGGGATGTTGAGAGTCGTCGCTTCCCGGCAGCCACGATGATTGCCTGGGACAAGAGAAAGCTTCCTCCCGCAACTGAGCCGGCCGGGTTTTTCCCTTTGCTGGATACCTGTGAAGAATCTATATCCCGTGTGGCCCAAGATCTAGAAATCGGCACACTTTCTATTCTGAGTCTTCATGGTGCGGTGACCAGGCTGCGCTGGCTGCTGGAGGAGAGTCGCGTTGGGGATGGCCCAGCAGGTTGCTGGCAAATTGATGAATTTGAAGGTGCCAGCCGCGATGCCTGGCTGGCGGCGCAATACCGGCTCTTGGAGCGCATTGTGCTGGAGCATGAACCTGCAAATCTATGGACTCGACGTGCAGTGCTTACTTGTGGTCTGGTATTGAGAGCTGTGTATGAAAGAAAGCAGTGGGCCATTCCATTGGAGGAAGATGCCAAAGGCACCCTCAGGTTTTCCAAGGACGTGGCATTCTTCCCACAGCCACCACGCTATTGGGAACAAGAGGAACACAAAGACAAATGGATTCTTGAAACTCAGCGACGGCTCCAGGCGGCACTCTATAAGTGGGCTGAGGCATTGGGCGCCACCCGGCTGAATCCAAAAGACCCACCTGCTTACAAGGGTAATCCGGTCGAGGCACCCGAGGCAGTCGCTGCGCTGCAAGCGAGGGTACAGGATCGACTAGATCTCCTTCTAGGCGTGTTCAAGGCGCATCGAGCGGAGAAACTCGACGAGATAGCCGGGAAGGTTACTAATGCTTTGGAACAAATGATAGCTGTAATACCACCTGAATCTCAAGACTCGGGCTGGTCGGGTTTAGACGAGCATGGCTGTTTGGTCTTTTCGCATCCAGCTTATAAAAGCGAGCGGGGAGAGGGTCGCTCTGGGGTCGTTGTGTTGGCAGAAGGACTGGCGCTCTTGGTCGAACAAACAACGGCCGTCGGCGATCTGCAGCATGCGCTGAGCGCACCACGTGATCAAGTGGAGCGAGCGCTGCGTTTCCGTGGCGTAGATATCGATGAGCTGGTCTGCGAAGTCACTGCTTTGACTCGGAAGCGATTGGATTGGCTTTCAGAGCGCATCAAGCGGCTGGTGGGGGCATTAGGTAAAGCAACGTCTACACCGCTCCCAACCTGGCGAGTTGAAGAGATTCCAGAAGACGAGTTGGTAGTGGCCATCGAAGAGTTGAAGTCTGCCGAGGGTGCACTGGCTGACCAGCCATTGGCGGCTATGGCTTCTGTTGCTCCTGATCTACCAGAGACCTCTCGCACAAAGTTGCTTCAAATGGCCATGGACAAGGATCTGATGGCGTGTGGTGACATAGCGATGGGCAAGGAAATGCTCGCCGTTCTGCGTGAGGCTGGCTGGACTTTGGAAAAGCGAGCGAGGTTTGCCCAGGCTGATTTGCTCCATCTACCCTCTGATCTGGCTGCACAACAGGAATCGTGTAGGGTAAGCTTGAACATAGCTGTTATCGCCGCGCTAGCTGCCCAGATTGTCTCCGGTGAATTCGATGGCGCTAAAGAGATCGAACAGGAACTGGACATCCGCGGACGGGCGAGACGAGAGATGTTACGTGTACCGCCTGTAGAAGCTGACGATGCTTTTCTAAAGCATATTGACTCAACTCTCCAAGTTCCTATAGATTTCGACTCGCTTGGTCTGTTGTTGGTTGAGTGGGAAGAGGAAAATTGGCATGAGTTGGGGCAGGCATTCTGCAAGGCTGCAATATCTTCTTTGAGCCAGGTGCCGAAGGATGATCTGCGTGATTTGCTACACAAATGCCTGGAAGAGGGTTCTCTTGAACCCCTGGGGGAACGGCATTCACAAAAGCAGAGTGAACGTCAGAAGCACATCAGTGCTCTGGAGCGGAGCCTTGAGGGGGGTAGTTTGTCGTTTGACCCGGCAGCTCTATTCGGCTTTACTTCTGAGCCTCCACTCAAACAACCAACATCGGAGACATTTGAGGCAGGACGAGGCACCGGTGGTGGCAATCTCGGCCCTGTGACGGTTGGTCAGGCTGTGCGTGGCCGACTGGCAGAGTTGTTTGTCTTAGAGGTTTGCTGGCAACGCTTTTTAGGGTTGGACGTTGACGAGCGTGCCAGAACATTAGATGCAATAGAGACTCACCGGCAGGCCAACCCTGGCGATGTCCCATGGGGCACGGGTGCGGCCTGGAAACGCTTCAAGCCGCGATTGGATGAGCACCGGGACACATTGTGCCAGGCCAACAGGAGCAACGTATCGTCCCAATTGGTTGGGTTATTCAAAGATTTGATCGAGGTGGCCAACGAAGGAGGTCCAGGTTTTGATGTACTGGATCCCTTTGGCATTTGGGGGGAGCTAAACAACGATATCCTTTCGCCACGACGGGTAGAGGTCAAAGCTATTTTACCGTCCGATGGTAGTTCAGAGGGTCACCCTGTGGTGTTTACTACGAACGAGTTTCACCGTGCCCGCCAGCATCCCGAATCCTATGTTCTGCGACTCATCTATGTACCCCGCAATTACTACGAAAACGTGAGCGATGTGCGATGGGCCTGCGATATACCTGATCCTGTCAATATACTGCGCCTGGACAAGCAAATTGTGCTAGGGGTGCGCAGCGGTGTGCTGCCTTTTCAGGTGCGTTCCATGACATAAGAGTGATGATATGCAATTGTTTTGCACGAGCAAGAAGTGTGGATACTGATAGTCTAAAAACGGTGATATATGCCCCACCAACCCCAACTCATGCCTGACCAAGCATCTCCCGACCAGGTCGCTCGCCAGGCCGAGTGGGCTGCATACCTGGACCGCCTGCGGGAAAAGCTGCAAGACCCCGAATTCCGCGCCATCGAGGGCTTTCCCATTGGCGAGGATGCCGACATCCTGGCGCTTTCTGACCCACCTTATTACACCGCTTGCCCTAATCCCTTCTTGTCCGAAATCATTGAGCGTTGGCAGGCCGAGCGTGCCCAACTCCGTGCCGAGCTTGACCTGCCCGATGATACCCGCGATAACGGCGATTCCCCTCGCCCTTTGGGACGCCCGGAGGGCGGGGAAGGGGTGAGGGTGTATCATCGTGAGCCTTTCGCCACCGATGTGAGCGAGGGCAAGAATGACCCCATCTACAATGCACATTCCTACCACACCAAAGTGCCCCACAAGGCCATCATGCGCTATATCTTGCATTATACCGATCCTGGCGACATCGTCTTTGATGGCTTTTGCGGCACCGGCATGACGGGCGTGGCGGCCCAGTTGTGCGGCGACAAAAAGGCGGTCGAGAGCCTGGGGTACCGGGTGAAAAAAGATGGCAGTATTCTGGACGAGAGAGGCCAGCCCATGTCGCGCCTGGGAGCGCGCAAATCTGTGTTGGTGGACCTTTCCCCGGCAGCCACCTTTATCGCTTATAATTACAACACCCCAGTGGATGTGGCGGCTTTCGAGCGCGAAGCGAAACGCATTTTGCAAGAAGTAGAGGACGAGTGTGGCTGGATGTACGAGACGTTGCACACGGATGGGAAGACAAAGGGGAAAATCAGTTATACAGTTTGGTCAGAAGTTTTCACCTGTCCCGAGTGCAGCCGGGAGATTGTCTTTCTTGACGAGTCACTGGACTCACAAACAAAGCGGGTCAAAGAAGAGTTCCCTTGCCCTCATTGTGGAGTTGGCCTGAGTAAGCGCAGATTGGACAAGAGCCGCATCACCTATTTTGATCCGGTGCTTGGGCGTACATGTGAAACGCTGAAACGCCGCCCTGTTCTTATCGAATACAAGGTTGGGCGCGCCAAGCATACCAAGCGGATAGAGGCTGGCGATTTAGCTTTGTTGGAGCGCATAGAAGCGTTGCCGTCGCCCACGTGCTTGGTGACGGATGAATTACCGTACATGCACATGACACACCAACGCATGCGAATTGCCAACTATGGCGTTACCCATTTGCATCACTTCTTTTTGCCCCGTGCCCGCCAGTCGCTGGCTGCATTGTGGACGCGGGCTGAACAGATCACTGACCAGCGACTGAGGGCATTCTTGCTGTTCGCTGTCGAGCAGACAATTTGGGGCTTGTCTTTGTTGAATCGCTACGGGCCAACACACTTCTCACAAGTGAATCGTTACCTTAATGGAGTTTATTATATCTCTTCGCTTATATCTGAGGTTTCTCCTTGGTATATCTTGGACGGCAAAACTGAGCGCCTCACTAAAGCCTTTAGAGCTTTGCCCCAGCGGCAAGGTTGCAGCGCGATTAGCACGCAATCCGCAACAATAGTCATCGCACCCTCCAGTAGCATTGATTACATTTTCACCGATCCCCCCTTTGGCGAAAACATTTACTACGCCGACTTGAATCATCTTGTCGAATCCTGGCACCGCGTCCGCACCAACAGCCAACCCGAAGCAATTATTGACCAGGCCAAAGAGAAACGATTGGCTGATTATCAGGAACTCATGCGCCAGGCATTTCGTGCCTATTACCACTTGCTCAAGCCAGGGCGCTGGATGACGGTTGAATTTCACAACAGCCATAATTCTGTTTGGAACGCTATCCAGGAAGCGATTCTTTCGGCCGGGTTTGTCGTGGCCGATGTGCGAACGCTAGATAAGCAGCAGAGTTCCTACCGCCAGGTTACTGCTGCCAGCGCTGCCAAGCAAGACCTCGTCATCTCGGCCTACAAGCCCCGCACCGGCTTTGAGCGCCGCTTCTTGGATCAGGCCGGCAGCGAAGAGGGCGCGTGGGCCTTTATCCGTCAGCACTTTGAGCAGTTGCCCATCGCTGTCGAGCAAGATGATGTGTTGGAAGTCGTTGCCGAGCGGCAGGCCTACCTGCTCTACGACCGCATGGTGGCCTTTCACATCCAACGTGGCTTTAGCGTGCCACTGGGCGCGGCCGAGTTCTACGCTGGACTGAAGCAGCGCTTCCCAGAGCGCGACGAGATGTACTTTTTGCCCTCCCAGGCAGCCGAATACGACAAGCGCCGCATGCAAGCCAGCCGGGTGGAACAACTGGCGCTGTTTGTCACCGACGAGAAATCGGCTATCCAGTGGCTGCGCCGCGAGCTTGATCCGGTCACCGGCGCCGGCCCGCAGACCTACCAGGATCTCCAGCCCAAGTTCCTGCGCGAGCTGCACCAGGCCAGGCACGAGGCTTTGCCCGAGTTGGGGGAGGTGCTGGCGCAGAATTTCCTCAAGGATGAGCTTGATCGCTGGTACGCACCCGACCCGGCCCGCCAGGATGACTTGGAGAAACTGCGCGAGCGGACGCTCTTGCGTGAGTTCCAGGAGTATGCCGAGGCAGGGGCGAGCGGCCGGGCGCCCAAGCTCAAGCTCTTTCGCACCGAGGCGGTGCGGGCCGGCTTCAAGCATGCCTGGCGCGAGCGGGATTACGCCCTCATCGTGCGGGTGGCGCAGCGCTTGCCGGAGGCTGTGCTGCAAGAGGACGCCGGGCTGCTAATGTATTATGACAATGCCCTGATGCGGGCTGAGGAAGAGCCTGTGCAGGGAAGATTGTTGTAAATGAGGAGTAAATCCTACCCGATGAGGCGTAAAATGAGGCGAAAATATCAGGTTTGTCGGGTGGGTCATCGTCGAGGTCGAGGTTGGAGATGAGCAGCGAGCCTCAACGCGAGCCTCTTACCCTCAAAGACTGGGAAGCCTGGCTCGTCCCCCAGGTGCGCCAGGTCGATCTGCTGGGCGAAATCCCCATCACCGCCGACGAGTGCGCCCAACTGGGCAAGACCATCGGCCTGCGCGTGCGCGCGCTGGGGCATGGTAAAGCTCTGGGCGTCTTGCAGCGCGACCACCCGTGTTCCTTTGTTGTCTACCTTGTGGCGCAAGGAATACACGGCTACCACGGCGGTGATTTCTGGGGGCCGGTCATTGAGGTCACAAACTTTAACCGCACCTTCGCCTGGCAGGTGGGACAGACCTTTGAAGAAATCTTGGAATCATTGGGCCTGCCATTGTTCTACGATATGCGCGCCGAAAGGGCACATCGCTATGTCAGCCTGATCCTGGCTCACGGTGGCATTCCCACCTATTGCCTGCCAGACTTTTTTGCCAATATGTTGCAGCCATCCGTCATTCGCGCCCAATATGCAGATATGTCTGCTGCCGACTTGATCGAGGAGTGGCTTTGGCACGCCAGTGGGCGCTATTTCACCGACAAGCCGGTGCTGCGCTTTTTATCCTTTGGCGGCCAGGTAGCCCAAGACCTGGTCGAACGCTGCCGAGAGATGGCCTGGGAGTATATTGATACGGGGAGCGTGCCTGACGCTGAAGCGTTTGGCCTTCCCCGTCGCGTTGTGGATGCCTATCGTCAGTGGATTGCCGAACAAGACGCCAAGCAGGTGCGGGTTGAGACTGCCGAGCGGTGGCGGCTGCGCAAGCCCGAGATTTTGATTGACCCCTGGGGTGAAGGGGTGATCCTTGACTTGCCTCCTCAGCAGGTGCCGGCGACAATGGCTCAGGCCGACTTTATCTGGCGAGTCAATGCCGGTGAAGAAGAGCATGACGTTCCCGTTCGCGTACGCCGGACGGGTTACGACCTCAGAACCACATCTGAAGCACTCTCTCTCAACCAGCCGGCTGCTTTGGTCGAGGTTTCTCTCCTGGTCGATGATCAGGTCAAGCGCACCTGGCGTTACCCAGGGGTGGACGACGAACACCCTTTGCTTGTTTTTGATCCAGAACGATCCACCTTGTTCTCGTGGCAATATTCGCTTCCGGCGCGTCCACTAGGGATACTTTACCCTGCACAGTTTGAGTTGCAACCTGAGGGGAGCGCCAAGCTTGTGGAAGAATTGCCGCGCTTGCCCTGGGGTTGGTCTGGCTTTCGCGGCGGTATATGGAATTTGAGCCAAGCAACAAGCCTCAGCCTGCTTCAAGATGGCAAACAAGTGCTGGCTGTGCCACTGCGACCGGATGAATCATTGCAGCGCCCTCACCTGGTGGGCGGACAGCTTTTCTCAGAGTCGAGCGCCCGCGCGCCGGTCTATGTTGGCGCTCCTCCCTGCTTGCGCGTTCCCCTTCGACTCAACTCCCCCTCCCCAGTGGTCGGGGACTGCGCAGGGCAAACCCTTGCCGGCCAGCGCGAATTGGATGAAGAGCTCGGCCGGTGGCGGCTGACAGTACGTAACAAGTGGCAGGCCATTCCTGAGATAAATCTCACGACGACGTTGGCCGCATTGCGCCCACAATTGACGGTTGGTGAGGGTTATGTTGATTTGCCTTTGAGCTTGCCGTCCCTTTTGAGAGCAACCCCTTTTGGCAATTATACTGTGCGCCTGCGCGGTCCGTTGGGGCGTGACGCCGAGTTCACCTTGCGCCTTGCATCACATCTTGTCATACACGGTCATGAGACACTTTACTTGCCTGATGCCCGGCTTGGCTCCCAGCCGGTGACTCTCCTGGTCGAAACCTCGCCGGGAGATGGCCTTGAATGGCAGGGCGAAGGAGAAAACCGCGTTCAATTGGTGCAGCAGGATGGCGAAAGCTGGTTGTATCAGGTCGAGCTTGCACCGGATTCAGTCGAGATCGAGTTGACGATAGTGCGTTCTCTTCCTTCCGGCGAGGCTGTCCGGGTTCCGATCACCGTGCCTGTTCGCCGCCTGCGCTGGGCTTTGGTTGGCGAACAGGCAGGAGTCAGCCGGCGCGAGTGGACAGGGCGTATCCTCAAACAGTCAGTTGACGCAGTATCTCAAACTCTATCTCCATGCCTGCTGATCGAGTTGCCACTGCTAGACAATGACCGGGTGCACCTGGATCTCCGATTACTGGATGTGGATAGTGCCGAGCTACAGAGTATGCGTCTGTCCTCGCTACCTCGCGATCAACGCATCTGGCGTTTTGACCTGGCGGCTTCCTTGGATACCATGCGGGCCAGCCGCTCGCCCGTCCTACGCTTTGAGCTTGTCGCCTGGAATTTGCCTGAACGAGATGGCCCTTTGCGCTTGCCTGTTCTTAGCCTCACCCGGACGTTGATCGTGGATAATGTCGAGTTCCAGTTCCACGTCGTGGGGCAGCAGGCAACCTTTGAACTGCGATGGTGCGAACCCACTCCATTGAAACATCGCTGTGTGCGCTTCTGGCCGCTTTGGCGACCATGGGATCCGCCTTTTGAGCAATCCATTTCAGATACAGCCGAGGGAGTGTGTGCTTTTGAGGTCAAGCCGAACGCTTTGCGCTCGGGCAAGTATCGCCTGGAGTTTTTTGTCGCAGATCCTTGGGTATCTCAAGACATCCCTCAAAGACCAACTCGCGGCACACCAGGCACGGCTGATGTTGAACTGATTACACCCGCCAAGCAACTGGATCTCATCGATGCAAGGCTTGAGCAAGGGCAGAGTTTTGATCTCCTCCTGGAGCGTGCGGCCATCTACCAGGACATAGATAGGGCTCGAAAGGCTCAACCTGATTGGCAGTGGTGTTTTGAACACCTGGATGAGGGGACCGTTTCCCAGATTCTTGCTCTAGCTGAGATAGTTCAATCTGCCGGTGATCCGGACACGCATCGGGCATTACACCTGAAGATGTTTGCCCCTCACCGTGTAGAGCGTTTGCTCCAAGCCCACCGCCAAGGCAATATCTCATCAGATCATTTTCGGCTTTACCTGGCGCACATGCCCAGGTCAGAATTATTGCCCAAAGATACGTGCAAACATTTGTTGTCTGTCGAAGAAGAGAGAGTTCGCCTGTATGCTCTGCAACAACTGATCCAGCGAGGCAGCACGTCGGGTGTGGACACAGTATTGGAGTGGGTTCAATCTGCCAGATTATCTGATGCCGATGCGATCGCACTTCTTTCGGTGAATCCCAACTTTGCTGCCGAGTGCTTGCAGAAGCGACTTGACGATCCAATGGTGAGCCGCTTGGTTGATGGTCTAGGTCGGACTATGGGAACGGAAGGCGTGGCGTGCGTAGGCGATTGGATACACGGCAATGTTGGCTGGGGGCGCATCGAACGCATTGAGAATGCTTGTACTCACGCCGAGATCAGGTGGGCAGTAGTAAAGCAAGGCGATTATCGGTTCCTGGTCATGTTGCGCCCGGCTGCGTTTGCTGAGCGTATTGTGATTGACATGGATTCAGGTTTTGTGCGGTTCGAGGGCCAGGACGAAGTTCTCATCTGCAGTGTTTGCGGGAGTTTCATGACTCAGCGCACAGATGCCATGCGGCAGCATTTTCAGACAGTGCACCCCGCTCGGAGCAAGAAAGAACAGAATGTTGTCAGGTATCGCCGTAGACCTGCAAAGGAACCGATCCCACTGCAAGGGGTCGAGTTTACATCCAAAGAACCGCCTGATCAACTGGCATGATCTAGCCGATGCGCCGGGCAGAAGGATTTGTTGAGGAATAGAGTGCAATGGTAAAGATAATCCGGCTCAACGCCGTGGAAAACTGGGAGCATAGGCTTGCCCTCCAGGTGCGGCGGGTCGAGTTGCTGGGTGAAATCCCTATCACTGCTGACGAGTGTGGCCAATTGGGCCAAGCTATTGGTCAGTATGTGAATAAGTGGGGCCACGACTTGGCGTTGCGCACCTTGCAGCGTGATTATCCATGTGCTTTTGCTGTCTACCTGGTGGCACAAGGTATGTATGGCTACCAGGGCGGCGATTATTGGAGCGGTGTTATCCAGACCACTGGGTTGGATAGCAAGAGTACTGCACAAATTGGCCAGGCTTTTGAACAGGTTCTAAGAAAATTGGGCTTGCCGCTGTTTTACGATATGCGGGAAGAGAAGACTCGGCGTTATGTCAGTCTTATCTTGGCTCACGGTGGCATTCCTGATTATTGCCTGCCTGAATTCTTTTTCAAAATGCTGCAACCGTCTGTCGTGCGTGCCCAGTATGTCGGTATGACGGCGGCCGAGTTGATTGACGAATGGCTGTGGCGGTCTAGCATCGACATGCCGGTGCTCTATTTCCTGACATGGGGTGGTCAAGTCGCTGCAAATTTCGTCGAGCGCTGCCGAGAGATGGCCCAGATATATCTGGACGCCAGGACACTGCCTGATGCTAAAGAGCTTGGGCTGCCGGAGCGGGTAGTAGCCTCCTATTACTCATGGATAGAGGGACAAGACCCTAAACCGCCGGAGCATCCTATTGACCGATGGCATCTATACAAGCCGGAGATGCGGGTCGATCCGTGGGGTGAGGGCGTGTTTCTCGATTTGCTCCCCCAGCCAGTACCGGCCACTATGTCCCAGGCTGCTTTTGCCTGGTGGGTCAAGACTGCCCGGGAGGAATATACCATTCCTGTGCGCGTGCACCATGTGGGGCACGACACGAGCACTGCATCTGGATTTGTTGCTCTTACTCAGTCTGCTCCCCTGGTAGAGGTTTCGTTCCTGGCCGATGGTGATGCCAAGCGTACGTGGCGCTACCAGGGCGTGGACGATAAACGGCCCTTGCTAGCTTTCGACCCAGAACAGGGCACGCTGATCGCGTGGCGGCAGGACACCCTGCCCGCACGCCGCCTGGGGCTGCTTTATCCGGCTAACTGGAAGTTACAAGAAGGACATGAACGGCTCTTGGAAGAACTGCCGCGTATGCCTGGGGGTTGGTCTGGTTTTCGTGGAGAGGTGCGGGACCTGAGCCAGGCTGCATGTCTCAATCTGATAAAAGAGAACGGGGATGTGCTGGTAGTACTGTTACGACCTGACGAATCCATGCAGCGCCCTCACCTGGTGGGCGGACGGTTTTTCACGTCGGAACCAGGCTCCCATGCGCAGTTCTATGTTGGCAATCCTCCCTGTGTGCGGATCTCACTTACAGGCCGGCGGGAGGTCGAGGACGAGTTGGCTCGCTGGCGCTTGACGGTGCGCAACGAGGGGCCGGCTGCTCCCGAAGTCAATGTCGCCAGAACGCTGGCTGATTTACGTTCACAATTGGACATCAAAGAAAGCTCGGTTGACTTGCCTCTGAGCATGCGTTCTTTGTTAGGTCCGGCGCCTTTTGGGAACTATGCCATACGCTTGCGTGGCCCCTTGGGACGCGATGCCGGGTTTACCCTGCGGTTGATGCCGCACCTCGAAATCTATGGCCAAGAGGCCCTCTACCTGCCCGATCCCGAGAGCGGGTCCAAGCCAGTCACATTGCTGGTTGAAACCTGGCCCGGCGACAGCCTCGAATTTCAGGGAGAAAGTGAGCATTGTCGTATTGTGGATGAGGTGCAGCCACGCGAGGGCAGTTGGAAGCATCGCGTCGAACTGGCTTCCGATGTGACTCGAGCCGAGCTGACCATTGTGCGTGCCTTGCCACCCGGCGGCGCTGCGCGCGTGCCAGTGACTCTATCCATTCGCCGCCTGCGTTGGGCTTTGGGAGGTGAGCAGATGGAGCCGGGCCAAATAGAATGGAGCGGGCATATCATCAAGCGCCCCCTTGACGCACTGCTTCAAGCCCATGCGCCTTATTTGCTTGTCACGTGGCCCTTGCAAGAATTGAAGTGGAATTGCCCCAGTCTCCGGCTGTTGGATGGAGACGACGCCGAGCTGCAGGTGCTGTCAACACCATCTCGAATCCAACAGGGTTGGTGCTTTAAACTGGGGGCTTTGCTCGATACGATTCGGGTCAGCCCGTCGTCCGTTCTGCGGCTTGAACTTGTCGCCAGGAATGTGCCAGGGCAGGATGTCTCCTTGCGTCTACCCGTCCTCAGCCTGATTCGCACATTGATGGTTGACCATATCGAGTTGTCGTGTGCGGTTCCAGGGAACTTGGATAACTCGCCCAACAGGGGCGGTTTTCTCCAAAGATTATTTGGGCGCCGAGGTCCGAAACCTAAGCCACCGACCCCTAAACATGCAATTCTAAAATGGCATGAACCCACACCGTTGAAAAATCGCAATGTGCGTTTTTGGTCGCTTTGGCGACCCTGGGACCCACCTCTTGAGTATACTATCCCTGATACTGCTGAAGGAATGTGCTCTATTGACCTCGGCAAAGCACCTTCCATGAGCAGAACAGAGGCATGGTTTCTGGGCAAGTACCGGCTGGAATTTTTCATTGCCGATCCGTGGGTGACGCTGCCCACACCTGACTATCCACCGCCTAAAGGCACACCTGGCACGGCTGATATAGCGCTAATTACACCTGACGAGCGACTGAAGCAACTGGGCGTAGGACCAGGTTTTGGCCCCTTTCTGGAGCGAGCGTTCATCTATCACGAGATGGGCAAAAAGTCTCAACCAGACTGGCAGGAGTGCCTGAAACACCTGGATGAAGGAACGATTCCCCAGGTTCTTGCATTGGCCGATTTGATCTATTCTGCCGGCGACATGGCAATGCGCCAGGCACTACAACAGGAAATGTTTAAACCTCGCCAGATCGGGTCTCTGCTCCATGCTTACGGGCAAGGTGCGGTTTCACCGGATCAATTTAATCGCTACATGTCCAATCTGCCGACATCGAGCTTGCCCAAAAATACTTGCATACAGTTGCTGGCAGTGGAAGACAAGGCGGTACGTCTACGCTCCGTGCAGGACCTGCTCCGTCAGCAGGACACGCGAGGGGTGGATGCAGTGTTAGAGTGGGTTCAATCTACCTACCTGTCCGAGGCCGATGCTGTTGCGTTTTTGGAATCTAAGGCTAACTTGAGCGCCAAGCATCTGAAAAAACATCTGAACAACCCGGTAGCGCTTCGAGTGCTCAAAGCTCTGGCGTGGGGATTGGGAAGCCGAACTCCTGTTGTGTGGCCTGGTTTTTGGGTTCATACTGATGCGGGTTGGGGGCGCATCGAAAAGATCGAGAATCGCACCGGACGAAGGGTTGAGCACTTTTTATCTGAACAGGCTGATTTTCAACTCCATGTTACTTTGCGCCCTGACCTGGACGCCGAGTCTATTATCGTTGACCTGGCGGAAAATCAGATCTCTTTCCCTAATGCTGGTCGTATTTACACCTGTACCAAGTGCAATGGCTTTTCAGCCCGGGATTGGAACCTGATTGCAAATGAACATAATAAAGCATCTCATGGCGGCCTTGGTCCAAAGTTTCATCCAGAAGGATCGACAGTTCGCCAGTTGACGACCCTGGAGTACAATGCCCAACCTATCGCCATACAAGCCCTATAGCTTACGTGGGAGATAAATCTATGTCCAATAGTATTCACCCCTTGCAAACCACATCGCTCATTCGTGATAGCTACCTGCGCTATCTGAAAACGATTTATCCTTTCCAGGATCAAGACCTGCGCGACCAATTCTGGCAAGCTCTAGAGACACCTGGCTTGTTGGTCAAGGGACCATTGCTGGAAGCCTCACCCCCATTCAAAACTGGGCGAAGCATCGAGGAGCTGATTGAGGCCGGTATACTGCACCCGGAATTCCGTGCTCTCTGCTCGGACGCCTTGCCCTTGAAGCGCCCATTCTATCTTCACCAGGACCAGGGCATTGAAAAAGTAGCGCACGGTGGGCGCAACATGATCGTCGCCACCGGTACCGGCAGCGGCAAGACCGAGATGTTCCTCATCCCTATCCTGGATCACTTGCTGCGCGAGGAACAAGCCGGCACGCTTGACAAGCCAGGTGTGCGAGCGCTGCTGCTCTACCCCATGAATGCGCTGGCCAACGACCAACTCAAGCGGCTGCGCCGGGTATTGGGACATTACCCATCCATCACTTTTGGCCGCTACACCGGCGAGACCAGAGAGGCACAAGGCGAGGCTGAGGATGCTTTCCGTGACCAATTTCCGCACGAGCCCATGCTGGACAACGAGTTGATCAGCCGTGATCGTATGCGCTTGGCGCCGCCGCACATCCTGCTCACCAACTATGCCATGCTTGAATACTTGCTGCTTCGCCCGCGAGATTGTGAGTTCTTTGACGGTGAAACGGGCAAGCACTGGCGTTTTATCGTGATCGACGAGGCCCACGTGTACGACGGTGCTGCCGGCATCGAAATTGCCATGCTGCTGCGCCGCTTGAAGGATCGCGTCGTCGAGAGTCGGCCGGGGTGCCTGTGCTGCATCGCCACCAGCGCCACCCTGGGCCGGGGAGAGGCAGACTTTCCGGCCGTGACCAGCTTTGCCGGCGAGATATTTGGCGAGCATTTTGAGTGGGTAGACGGCAGACCGGAACGCCAGGATGTGGTGGCAGCGACACGCCTGCCCATGGCGGCCCTGGGTTTAGCCTGGGGCCAGGCATCGCCCGATCTTTATGCGGCATTGCAAGCTGCATTGCCGGCCGACGAGACGGAAGCGGAGCAAGCCATTGGCGTGTTGGCCCAAGCGGCCGGTCGACAAGGTGTGTCACCGGCTATCATCGCAGAGGCGCGACAGGGTGCCCCCCGGTCAGGAGCAAGGCCGGATGAGACTATTGACCGATTTTTATATTTTCTACTGCGCGGCGACGAGCGCCTGCGCATGCTCCAGGACAAGTTGGCCGAAACGCCTCGTTTCCTGAGTGATTTGGCGGCTGAGCTCTTTCCCGATCGGGAGGACGCGGCCGAGCGGCTGGTTGATCTGGTTAACCTGGCCGTGCGTGCCAGGCCAGACCCAGAGAGCCTTTCTTTGCTGCCGGCGCGCTATCACGTTTTTGCCCGCGCCCTGGAGGGTGCTTTTGCCTGCCTCAACGCTGCTGCCCATGCCCTTCCCCTCGCAGAGGGAGGATTGGGAGGGGGACAAGACTGTCCCTCTCGCCTGTTCCTGACGCGCCGCGAAGAATGCCCTCACTGCCATTCCCTGGTCGTGGAACTGGCTACCTGTGTCCGGTGTGGCACGGTGTACATCGTGGGACGCTTGGTAACTATGCAAGGTGGCGGCCAGCCGGATATCCCTTCCAGTCCAGGGAATAAGGAGGGGATAGGGCAACTCTTGCGTCCTCTAGCCGGCCAACCCAATGACCCACGTGCTGAGAAAGCCTATTTTATCATGGTCGAGCAGGCTGCTGGCCTGGATGAGGACGAGGCGGTTGCCACTGGTGAGGACATGACATCGATCGACGAGGACGAGAGTGAACCTTACACACTTTGCTTGGCGTGCGGTGCCATTGCGCCGGGCAGAGGAGTGAATCCAGGGTGCAGGTGTGCCGCCTCTGTAAAGATAAACTTGCAGCGAGTGAACTTGCATGGTAAGCCTGAATTATGTCATTGCCTCTCTTGTGGAGCGCGCAGCGCCACAGGCATTGTCTACCGGTTCTTGACAGGCCAGGATGCCCCGGTTAGTGTACTGGCCACTTCGTTGTACCAGGCATTGCCTCCCTCAGTCGATATTGATATGGAGGATTTGCCCGGGCAAGGGCGCAAATTGCTGGCGTTTTCCGACAGCCGGCAAGATGCAGCCTTTTTTGCCCCTTACCTGGAGCGCACTTACGAGCAGGTGTTGCGCCGCCGCCTGATTATGAAAACGCTGCTTGAGGACCAAGCCGGGCGTGAAGGACATTTGCGACTGCAAGAGCTGGTCTGGCGTTTGCAGCGCCAGGCAGAGGAAATCGGTCTTTTCACACAAAACCAGGGCCATGACGAGCGCCAGCGACTCATGGCCACCTGGTTGATGCAAGAACTGATTGCCCTGGATCGCCGCATCAGCCTGGAGGGCCTTGGCTTGCTCAAATTCCGCCTGGTGCGGCCCGATCGGTGGCGCCCGCTGCAGCAGTTGATGGATCCTCCCTGGAATCTCAATGCCGAAGAAGCGTGGCAATTGATTGTGCTCTTGATAGACACCTTGCGCTACCAGGGGGCAGTGACCTTTCCTAACAACGTGGACGCCCGCGACGAAGCATTTGCTCCGCGCAACCGAGAGTTGTTCATGCGGGGGGAGCAGGCTGACTCCAAGGCAGGCATCTTTAGCTGGGTTCCGACACAGGGGAACAACCGCCGCCTGGATATCCTGACCCGCTTGTTGACACACACCACAGACCTTCCCAAGCAAGAGCGTCATAGACTTGCCGTGCAGACACTAAGCGGGATATGGCAGCACCTGACGGGCGCCGGCTCGCTGTGGCACGCACACCTGCCTAGCGAGAACCTCAGGCAGGCAGGCGTGGTTCATCGCATTAGCCACACTTTTTGGGAAGTGGTGCCACTTGTCGAGGCCACCGAGCCCATTTACCAATGCAACCAATGCCGTAACCTCTCTCACATCAATGTACGGGGGATCTGTCCTTCTTATCGATGTGAAGGTGCTCTGGAAGCAGTAAACCTGACTGCACCGGAGTGGGTACAAAACCACTATCGCCATCTGTACCAGGCGCTTGTCCCTATCCCCATTAGCGCGGAGGAGCACACGGCCCAATGGACCAGCGTAGCAGCGGCGAATGTTCAGGAGCGCTTTGTGCGTGGTGAAGTGAACGCGCTCAGTTGCTCCACTACGTTCGAGCTGGGTGTGGATGTGGGCGAGCTACAGGCTGTCCTGATGCGTAATGTGCCGCCGACGACGGCCAATTATGTCCAGCGCGCCGGACGCGCTGGGCGGCGCACCGATTCGGCTGCTTTTGCCCTCACCTATGCCCAGCGGCGCTCTCACGATCTGACTCATTATGCACGCCCCGAGCGTATGGTGGCCGGTCGAATCCGTCCCCCGGTCGTCGTGGTCGTCAATGAGAAAATCGTGCGACGCCACGTTCACTCGGTGCTATTTGCTGCCTTTTTCCGTTGGGCTGCCCAGGAGCAGGGTAGGGACTTGCGCAACGTGGGCGACTTCTTTGCCCCCGAAGATGGCGGGCCAACCGGCCCCGACTTGCTTCGGCAGTATCTTGGGAGCCGCCCACCGCAGGTAAGGCAAGCGTTGCTGCGCATCGTCCCCCAGGATTTGCAGGCTGAACTGGATATCGCTAACTGGGGCTGGCTGCACACTTTGTGGATTGAGGGGGGTGATGGCTCTGGGCAAGATATAGGCATTCTAGACCGAGTAATCCAGGAGGTGGCAGATGATCTGGAACTACTCAATCAACTCAAACAGGAAGCCGTACAAGAGGAAAATTACAAGCGGGCCGAGCACTTTCAGCGAGTTGCCAGGACAGTGCGCAGCCGTGATTTGCTCGGTTTCCTGGGCTCGCGCAACGTGCTGCCCAAATACGGCTTCCCCACCGACGTTGTAGAGCTCAAAACCAACCACCTGCCATTAGAAGATGCCCGGCGTATTGAATTGCAGCGTGATCTGCGCATTGCCATTGCTGAATACGCACCGGGCGGCGAGGTAGTCGCTGCCAAGCACGTCTGGGTCAGCGGGGGGATCGATAAGCGATCTGGGCGCGACTGGCCAACTTTTCACTATGCTGTCTGTCCGCAGTGTGGTCGTTTTCACCGTTCGATAGCTCGCATAGAAGGACCATGTACTGTGTGCGGCGGCAATTTGTTCGCCGGCTGGCCCAGGCTCTTTGGTACATTTATCATCCCCGAGTTTGGCTTTATCGTGGCGGATCAACCGCGCAAGTCAGGCGAAGCACGCCCACAGCGCTTTTACTCCTCGCGGGTCTACTTTGCCGAATATGCCACTCCTGAAAAGGATGAAAAGCAGGCTGAACCACCCTTTAAGGATGTCCCTTCCCTTTCCAGTGCACAGGTGCAAGTGTGGCAACGTTACTCTCGTTATGGCAAACTGGCCCTGGTCAATGCCGGAGAGTACGGCCGCGGTTTTCGTGCTTGTCATGCATGCGGTTTTGCGGAGCCTGCGCCTCAAGAGTCGGCCGGAAGACGCCGGCGTCCTCCGGCACACAACAACCCCCGTACGGGCCGGTCGTGTGGAGGGACACTCTACACCTACCATCTGGGACACGAGTTCATCACCGACGTCCTGGAACTGCGTTTTGAGGGCTTGGGGGCTTCAGCGGTTGGCTACGAGTCGTGGCTGTCATTGCTTTATGCCTTGCTGGAAGGCGCTAGTGAATCCTTGGGCATCCGGCGTGATGATCTGGATGGCACGCTCTACCCCTACAGTGCTGGGCTCGCGCCGGCGTTGGTACTGCTGGATAATGTGCCGGGTGGCGCAGGTCACGTGCGCCGCGTTGCCGATGAACTGCCAGCGGTTTTCAAGGCTGCCTGGGAACGAGTAGACCAGTGCGAGTGCGGCGAAGAAACCAGTTGTTACGAGTGCTTGCGCAACTTTCGCAACCAACCCTTTCACGATCAGTTGAAACGAGGGCTGGCGCGTGACTTGACGCACCGCCTGTTAGAAGCGGCCGGGATTTTGTAAGGCCTGGAGGAAAGCCCAAATGGCTCGAATGTACCCCATACCAATCCGGTCTGATACGCTCAGCTATGCCGAGCGCAGGCTGTACGAAGAATTCAGCCGCCAGTTGCCGGACGAGTTTGTTGTCTTTCATTCCGTCTGGTGGCAGATACGAAACACTATGGGTGGGGTGCGAGATGGCGAGGCAGATTTTGTCATCGCCCATCCTGACTTTGGCATCCTCCTGGTCGAAGTCAAAGGCGGGCATATCCGGTACGAAGGCCAGATGGGTCAATGGTTCAGTAACGATATACCCATCAAGGATCCCTTCACACAAGTCAGAGAAGCCAAGTACAGCCTGTTGGCCAAGTTGAAAGAGATCCCCTATTGGCGCAATCGCTGGATTACCGTGGGCTACTCGGTTGCCTTCCCTGATGTGGCAGTCAAGGGCGATCTGCGGCTCGATGCACCGCGCGAGCTAATCCTGGATGCCTCGGATATGGGCCATCTGGTCACCTGGGTCAATCAAGCGCTGCAGCATCTACAAGGTCGCAGGCCCGATGACAGCCCATTGGGGGCAGTGGGTGTCAAAGAATTGACGAATCTTTTGAGTCCCTCTTGGAATCTCAATCTTTTGTTGTCCGCCAAGATCCGTGAAGAAGAACAAGAGCTGGCGCGATTGACCGAAGAGCAGTTTGTCATGCTGGACTTTTTAGGACGGCAGCGGCGGGCGGCTATCAGCGGTTGTGCTGGTTCTGGCAAGACAACCTTGGCTTTAGAAAAGGGGAAACGGCTGGCAGAGCATGGCTTTCACGCCTTGATTACATGTTACAATACCAATCTGGCCGAATTCCTCAGAAGTGATGAAACGCTGCCTCACCATCTTGATGTGGTCAATTTTCACAAGCTGGCGCAAAACCTTGCCGACAAAGCCGGTCTAGCCTACGCCGGGGCACGTGATGACCATTACTTTGACAAGATCTTGCCCGAGTTGATGATGGAAGCTGTAAGCCGATTGGGGCCGAAATATGACGCCATCATTGTTGACGAAGGCCAGGATTTCTGCGATAATTGGTGGATGCCGCTTCAATATCTCCTTCACGATCCCGACCAGGGTATTTTTTATGTCTTTTTTGACGATAACCAGAATCTCTACCGGGCGGCGCAAACCGTTCCCCTGGAGCTTGCGCCTTTTCCCCTGACCCGCAATTGCCGCAATACCCAGCATATTCACCAGACTGTGATGCAATTTTACCGCTCAGACCAGTCGCCGGTGGCACAGGGGCCTGCGGGAAGGCAGGTTGAAGTGCGCACATACAATGGTACGAGCGATCTCAAGCAGGCTTTGCGCCAGGTACTGCACAAGTTGGTGGTGGAAGAGAATATCCCTGTGGAGGATATCGTTGTGTTGACCCCCAAGGGCCGGCAGCGCAGCGACCTATGGCGACTGGGGATGTTGGGGAACTTGATGCTTACTGATCAGTGGGCGGCCGGTAGTGGCGAGGTGTTTTGCACCACGATCCATGCTTTCAAAGGATTGGAAAGTCCCATTGTGATCCTGGCCGAGATCGAGCCTGAGGCCAGTCAAGACATGGAATCGATTCTCTATGTTGGGTGCTCACGCGCGTGTAACCACCTGGTTGTGCTGGCTTCAGCCAGACTTTCAGAGGATATGAAGCAGAGATTGAGCTCAAGTTGACGTTATGGGTTGTATTATGTCCAACTGGCGTGACTATATCCTACAACACTTTCAAGAGCCGGCCCACCGACTGACTCTGGTGGCTGACCCTGACGGCCTGATGCTGGAAGAAGAGCTGCTGGCTGCCATCCGGCAAAACGGCTTTGACATGCTCCCCTTTGACGATGCAGTCGCTTTCCGCTACGCTTACGAGTCCAGCTATCGCCAGCGCTGGGACGAGGGAGGGGATACTGATCTGGTCGTCATCCTGCGCTCGCCCCAGGCCAGCCTGCGCACATTGCCCTACGACCTGTTGCAGACTGGACGGGCGCTCGCCTTTGGCCTGCCCGATCTATTTCCATCCCTGAGCTACCCGGTCGTCAAAGAATTGGAGCTGGCCTACTTGCAGCCGTTGTACGAGGCCTGCCAGAGATACGCCGGTCCGGAGATGGGTGATCGCGCCAGCGCGCTATTTGTGCTCAAGCACGTCTTTGGCCTGGCGCCTGATATGATCAAAGCCCAGGTGGATGTGCTCAAGCTATTGCTGTCCCGCCACGCGCGAGGGGAGCGCGTACCGCCCCGCCTCGACGCGCTGCTGCTGGCCTCACTTCATAGCAGCCACATCTGCGCTGGCTGGCCTCTGGAAGCGCTGCTGCGCAGCGCGGTCGACTTTTTTGCTTTCTTGCAGCACGGATGGTTTTACTACCTTGCAGCTCAACAACCGGCCGGCGTATTAGCGCACGAACCAGGCATGGCTTATGAGGGGGGCGGATCACCTGAAACTGGCGGATCGCAACTCGAAACTCGAAACTCGAAACTCGCAGTTCCTCTTCCTTTTGACGAGCCGGATGTGCGCGCCTATGTAGACACCCTTTTCCTGGAAGGCAAGCTCAAGCCGGCCCCTTTGCCTGAGGGCTGGAGTGTTGAAGGATGGGCCGAGATTGGCGTCGAGTCGGATGAACTGGCCTCCGATCTGCGGCGCTGTGCCAGCTTGCTGGAACGCCTGGAAGGTGAGCTGCCGGCCGCCGGCGCAACGCACAAGGACTGGATGAGCTTTGCCGGCCGGTGGGCCGAGCTGACGATATTGCGCTATCGTCTGCAAGAGCCTGGCACAGAAATGATCGAGCGCTACGGGATTTTACACCTGAGAATGGAGAGGCAATTTGCCGATTGGATGCTTGCACGCTATCACACGCTGCACAGTCTGCCTTTCTTACCTGCCCCGGTGATGGTTCACCGCATCCCCGATCTTATGGCCGCTCACCGTGGCCAGCGCCCTGGATGTCGCCAGGCGTTGGTCGTTGTAGATGGGCTGGCGTTGGATCAATGGCTCATCATTCGCGACGTTTGGGCTACAGAGGCGCCCAGTTGGTCTATGCAAGAAGGCGCGACTTTTGCCTGGGTGCCGACGCTGACGCCCATCTCGCGCCAGGCGACCTTTGCCGGCGCCATACCGCAGTTCCTGCCTGATTCGTGGCAAAGCACGGAGCGGGAGCCAGCTCACTGGGAGCGTTTTTGGTGTGAGCGGGGCCTGTACAAGGCTAATATCGGCTACCTGCGCAACCTGGGAGTAAAGGGCAGCCAAGACGAGCCAGACAGTAGCTTGCTGCCAGATAGCGAAGCGACGCTAGAGCCAGAGTTGCAAGAATTGCTGGGAAATCCGCAAATCCAGGTAGTGGGACTGGTGTTGAACACGGTGGATAACATCATGCACGGGATGCAACTGGGCACGGCCGGCATGCACCAGCAAGTGCAGTTATGGATGGCGCACTATCGCTATCTGACCAAGTTGATCAGCCGCTTGGTGGAGGAATCCTTCACTGTGTATCTTACCTCGGACCACGGCAATGTATGGGCAAAAGGCATCGGCCGTCCTAGCGAGGGTGTGCTGGTGGAGAGGCGCGGTGAGCGGGCGCGCATCTATACTGATCCGGCGTTTCTGGCCATAGCCAAGAGGCAATCGCCGACAGCCATCGAGTGGACCAACGTGGGTTTGCCGCCGCAGCTCCAGGTGCTGCTGGCGCCGCAGTTAGACGCCTTTCTCAACGTGGACCATCATGCTGTCTGCCACGGTGGGCTGGCTTTGGAAGAAGTGGTTGTGCCGTTTGTGCAAATCTCGCAAGGATTGGGGTTATGAATAACAAGCGCATTGGCTTCGATCGCAGGCTGAAGCTGGATTGGTTGGATCGTACGATTGGCCTGTGTCAGGCGCAGCTTACGCCTGGTGCGGTTGCCGCGCATTTACAAGAGCAACTGGCTGGTGAAATCAAGGGAGCTGAGGCTCGGAGCAAGACGATTGTAGTTTTGTTACGCTTATGGGTCAATGTTCCCGAGCGGGATAAACGTTTGCGCGATGAGGCACTGCAATTGGCGGCGCACCTGGAAGCTGGGGAACGCTTGTGGCTGCATTGGGGGATATCACTGCTGGCTTATCCATTTTTCCGGGACGTGGCCTCCATAGCAGGACAATTGGGACGATTGCAAGGCGCTGTGAGCCTGTCGCAGGTTGAACGACGTATCGTCGAGAGTTGGGGGCAGCGCACAACCTTACACTGGGCCACCCAACGTGTCGTGCGCTCGTTTGTCGATTGGGGTGTACTGCGGGACACTGACGAGCGTGGCAGCTACACGCTTGTTCCTCCCCACCAGACCAAGAGCCAGGTTCTTGCGCTATGGCTGCTAGAGTGTGCATTGCAAGCCCATGAAGCTGAGCAGGTTTCGCTGAGAGAGTTGGGACAGTTGTCGTACACCTTCCCCTTTGACCTGCTGCCTTTTATCGGTGAGATTCGTCGCTCCAAGCGCTTCGAGATCACGAGACAGGGGCTTGATATGGAAATGGTTGCAGTCATTGCCACTTGAGAAAAGTAGCACAACTTTACAGATTTCTCTTCGGCCGGCCGCGCCTTTGCTTCACCAAACCCAAGTTGTCGATAGGACTGTATTGCCGGTGCTTGTCCTTGACATCCCGGTTGGCAAGAGTCACATACCTGCGCGTCATGTCGAGCGTGGTGTGACCAAGAATCTTTTGCAAGGTGAACACGTCTCCACCGTTGAGCAGATAACGCACCGCAAAGGTATGACGCAACAGGTGAGGATGCAGCCGGGTGATCCCCGTCCGCCGCCCCAAGCGCTCAAGCATCTTGGCTATGCTGTCCCTGGAGATCGGATCTCCCGCCACGGTCAGGAAAAGCCGGTTTTCCTGGGAGTTCACTGGCTGGGGGCGAAAGTGCTCTATGTAGCGAATGACCGCCCGCCGCGTAGCCAAGCCCATTGGGACGATACGCTCTTTGCCACCTTTGCCAAGCACTTTGAATTCACCCGCGCCAAAGTCAATGCCGGAAATCTTGAGTTGTACAAGCTCCGACAGCCGGACGCCGGTGTCCAGAAACAACAAGATAATGGCATAGTTGCGAGCCCCCTCAGGCGTGTCTTGTGAGATAGCTACCAGCAGCAGCCGGATTTCATCCTCGGTAAGAGGCTCGATAAGAACCTGCGGCACCTTGGGTGGTTTGAGTCTCCCAAAAACGTTATCCTCGGTGTACCCCTCGTCCTGCAGCCACGAGGCAAAGGTGCGTATCGAGCGCACAAAGCCGTGAACGGTCTGGGGCGCAAGACCACCTTGGGCCTCATGGCGAAGAGGGTGGCTAGCATACCTCGTCTCTTGTTCCATAAGCGACTTGACGAAAGCCCGCCCGTCGTCAAGGGTGAGACCACACACCCCGACAGGCGATTCTCCATTGCGCATAAAAGCCGCAAACCTGGTCAGTTTCTTCCGATGCCACAACACGGTCTCAGGACTCTTGCCCTCCAGTGTTATGGCTGTCAGGTAATGATCAACAGCCTGGTCCAACGTCAGTTGTACCCGCTCCCGCCGCAAATTGTTGTTTCTACCCACCATCTTGCACTCCTTTTAAAAATTGTCGGCGGTGTTGACTGGGCCAGAAAAATTATTAAAAGTCTCTTGGACATAATTTATATACTCGAAAGGGCGAAAATGCCCAAGTGGGGCAAAACAAAAGACCTGCCGCCTTTGGCAGGTCCTAAAATGGGGAGAGACGGTCATTTTTGGCCCTATTTTTAGGGTACCGTCCCTATTTGTGGCGGCGATTGGGCTTGAACCAACGACACAGGGCTTATGAGTCCCCTGCTCTGCCATCTGAGCTACGCCGCCAGAGTGAACTAAT
>JAFGFO010000075.1 GCA_016931085.1 Thermoflexales bacterium | reverse complement strand
TGAAATACTTGATGCCCGTCACGTCGCTGGGCAGCAGGTCGGGCGTGAACTGGATGCGCCGGAAGCTGCAGCCCAGGCTCTTGGCCAACGCCTTGGCCAGCGTGGTTTTGCCAATGCCAGGCACGTCCTCCATCAGGATGTGCCCCTCGCACAACGCGGCCACCAGCGCCAGGTTGATCTGCTCCTCTTTGCCGACGATGACCTGCTGGATGTTCTCACGCACGCGCCGGGCGTGCTCAAAGATGGTGAGTATTTCCATAGATCAAGTATACCACACAAATAGCGTTTGGGGAGTTGAACGCACCCGGCCAGAAACACTCCTTGCGCACATCGGCAGTTTATGGTAATCTGGTTCTCAACTAAAAGGGAGTGCTACAAGCAGCATCCAGTCAGCGTTTGGAAATACATCTTTCACGGCGGCGGCTGGGCTGCCAGAATAGAAAAAAAGCACATGTTGCAAAGTGCGATCAACGAAAAAGAAAAAGGAGATTCTCATGACTAAAATTGCCTTCATCGGGGCTGGAAGCCTCGGCTTCACCTCCACGCTTGTGCGCGACATCCTTACCTTCCCTTTGCTGGAAGATGCGACCATTTCTTTGATGGACATCCACGCCGAACGCCTCGAGTTCGCCAGGCAGGCGGTCGAAAAACTGATCGCGGCGGGCAAGCGCCCCGCCAGGGTGAGCGCCACGCTCGACCGCGCCGAGGCCCTGCAAGATGCCGACGTGGTGCTGACCACCATCCTGGCGGGCAGCACCGAGGTCTGGCGGCACGACATCGAAATCCCCAAGAAATACGGCGTGGACATCAACGTTGGCGATACGCGCGGGCCGGCCGGCATCTTCCGCTTCCTGCGTACCCTGCCGCCCATGCTGGACATCGTGCGCGACATGGAGCGTTGTTGCCCTAAGGCGGTGTTGTTGAATTACACCAATCCCATGGCGATGTTATGCGCCGCGTTGCAGCGCCAGACCTTTATCCCCGTGACCGGTCTTTGCCACTCGGTGCAGGGGACGGCTATGATGCTCGCCAACTGGATCGGCGCGCCGTTCGACGAGATTGACTACACCTGCGCCGGCATCAATCACCAGGCCTGGTATCTCGAATACAAGTGGAATGGTCGAGATGCTTACCCGCTCATTCACAAGGCCATCACCGAGCGGCCAGAAGTTTACAACGAGGAAATCGTCCGCAACGAGATGTACCTTGCCTTGGGTAAGTACGTCACCGAGTCGAGTGGGCACAACTCTGAATACAACTGGTGGTTCCGCAAGCGCCCCGACCTGGTCGAAAAATACTGCCTTCGTGGGACGGGCTGGAATCCCGGGCAGTACGCCTACATCCTGAAAGAATATCAAAACAACGAAGCCACCTGGAAAGACATCGTCAAGCAGCGTCTTGCCCAGCCGCTGACAGATCGAGACCTGGAACGTGGCATGGAATATGCCGCCTATATCATCAATGCCCTCGAGGGCGGCGAGCCCTTCAAGTTCAACGGCAATGTCCCCAACACTCACCTGGTCCCCAATCTGCCCGCCGGCGCCTGCGTCGAGGTGCCCGTCTATGTGGACAAGGCCGGTTTCCATCCCGTCCACGTTGGCTGCCTGCCGCCAGAGTGTGCCCTCTTGACCCAACTCTCCAGCGGGGTCGAGGAGATGGCCATTACGGCTGCCCTGACCGGCGACCCGACCATGATCTACCGCGCCATCTGCCACGACCCGCTGACGGCCGCGGTGCTGTCACTGGCGGAAATTCTGCAGATGACGAACGAGCTTTTTGACCGGCACAAGGACTATTTGCCGCAATTCAAAGTCCATCGAGCCTAACACCTCGCCCGGTGAACGGCGATGATCTGATGAATAGGGAACAGGCGCACGTGTACGGCGGCAGTAGGAGGGAAGCCGGGGATTCACCATACACGCTGGGCAACTTGCGCGCGCCGGCTTGCCCTTCCGCCCAGAGAGGCGCGGTCCGGATCGAGCCTGGTGAGCCGGCCAGTGCCGCTGCCGCTGGCGCTCAAGGGATTGCCTGGCCAGGCGGAGCCGGCTCAAGCGTCTCGCCTGGCGCTGAACGCCGCGTCCGGCCAGGCCAGCATGCTGCAGAGCCAGGCCGCAATCACGAGCACCTGGTTCATCACACACACCTCGCCTGGCATATTGTGGGCGGGTACGGGGGCTGCTGGCGTATGGCGATACGATCCCATACACGGATGGGAACAACGCAGCACAGGATTGCCGCTTGCCTATTCCGGGCCAAACTCCACCACAATCAAGAGCTTGGAGCTGAACCCCCACCATGGCGATGTGCTGTTGGCTATTACAGGCGGCAAGCAGGTCTACCGCACTACCGATGGCGGCCGACATTGGGTTACGATGACTATGCCGTTTACTCAGACCGGCTGGCATCACATTCATTGGGATCCGGTTATGCCAGGCAAGGTGATTGCGGTTGGGGAAGATATATCTGGGACGGTGAGGAGCATCTCAGGTCTCCAATGGCTGCCGGCTCTGTGGATGGGGGACGAACGTGGATCACGCTTACTTTGCCGGGCTATTCGACCAGACACCCAATCTTTGCCGGGCAAGTGTGGGGCAGCGGCAGCCAGTGGTATGTTTTTCCGCCAGAGGGAACTGCGGACGCGCGTACAAAAGTGTATTGGACCTCCACAAACGGTGGAGTATCTTGGTCAATCGTCGAGCACGAGCAGTTGCCAAACGGAGCGCGCACTGGTCTCACCAGGGTGTCCGCAGATGGCCGGGCTGAAGCGCCGGCTCGCTTTTACGTGGACAGAGTCTCTGCAATCTCCAGGACGTGGGATGGAGGCATCAATTGGACAGCGATCGTAACGGATTTTACCACCTCTGACATAGTCTGTGACCCGGTACGCCCCGACACATTATGGCTGGCGACATCTGGGGGCAACGGCATCTGGCGTGTGCTCGATCAAGGGCAGGCTAGCGTCGCAATGACGCGAGTGTATACGGAAGGATTTTTAGAGGTAGTCGATCTCGTAGCGGTGGATGGGTATTCGGGCCGGATTTACGTGACCAGATGTGGCGCCAACGGATTCGTGTATTCCGACGACCGGGATGGCGAGGTATGGAAAACCGATTTTCCAAAATTGTACAAGGCCCCACAAACTGTAGCAGTCATCACTGCCCTGGCCGCGCCCCAACCGCCGCCCCTGCTGGCCGACGGGGTGTGCAACGGCGCCTGCCTGTCCTCGTACATCAACGCTGTACTGCAGGTGGGCAAGCCGATCAACACGCTGGACGGCTCATACCGCTACAGCCAAGGGCTGCTCTCGATCCCCGAGCTGGGCGGCAGCCTCCAGTTGAATGTCGCCTACAACTCGCTGAGCAGCGGCGTCACGTCCACACTGGGCTACGGCTGGCGCCATTCCTACGACCTGCGCGTGGTGACCGACGTGCTGGGCCTGGCACTGCTGACGGGAGATGGGGCGCGCCTGCGCTTCGTGGGATCGCCCGAGGAGGGCTACCGCCCCTACGCCGGGGTGCGGGCCGAGGTGAGCGGGATGATCACCACCGGGCTGGTGCTGACCACGGCCCAGCAGACGGTCTATCGCTTCGATCCGCAAGGGCGGGTAGAGACGATGACGCTGCCGCCTGGCCGCGATTTCAGCTTCACCTACGAGGGGGAGCGCCTCTCACAGGTGGCCGGCCCCGGCGGGCGCTGGCTGCGCTTTGGCTACAACTCTGCCGGTGAGCTGATCACAGTGACCGACCCGCTGCCGGGGCGCGAGATCCACTTTGACTACAACCCTGCCGGTGAGCTGATCACGGTGACCGGCCCGCTGCCTGGCGCGAGCTGGACGTATACTTATACCACGCTGCCGTTGACGACCTCGACCGAGCTGACGTGGACGCATGTCTACACCGCCCACTTGCTCTCTCACGTCAAAGACCCCACCAAGCGTATAGTCGAGCGCACCGAGTTCACTTCGGCTCCGCTCAGTGCAGGCGGCGCATTGGGCAAGGCCTGGCGGCAGTGGGAGGGCGACAGTCCCACGCCGTTGGTGACGATCGACTATGGAGACGGCGTGGACACGCGCACTATTACGCGCACCAATGGATCAGTTAGCGTCGCCCGCTACGACGCGCGCGGGACGTGGGTCGAGACGGTCGACCAGGCTGGCAGCACGGTCCGCGCCTACGATTTGAACTTTTACCCGGCCCGCACGCGAGACAGGCTGGGGAACGAGACCACCATGAAGTGGGATCCTCGCCCCAGTCACGGCAACCTGGAACAGACGGTGGACGCGCTGGGGCACGCCACGACGATGGCCTACGACGAGTACAACAATCTGACGCGGACGGTGGACGCGCGCGGCTATGCCACGACGTATTTCTACGACGGGACGCTGTTGACCGGAACGCTGGACGCGCTCGGCCGCACGACGTTCTACACCTACACCAACGGCTTGCTGACGGCGCAGCGGGACGCGGGGGGCCTGGTGACGCAGTACGGCTACGACCACTTGGGGCAGCGCAGCGCCGTCACCGCTCCAGGCGGGCTGGTCAGCCACTACGGGTACGACCCGGTTGGGCGGCTGATCACGACGAGCGTGGCGCCCCTCGCCGCCCCGGACGAGGAGAACGTGACGGTCAATGCCTACGATTGGGCCGACCACCTCCTGTGCGTGACGCGCAGCTATACCACCGCCGGCGGGCAGAACTACGGGGGCGAGTACAACCTGGTGACGCGGTACGGCTACGGTGCGGCCGGGCGGCAGGTGGCGGTGACCGACACTTTAGGCCACGTGACGCGCAATGGATACGACGGGAGCGGGCGCTTGATCTCGACTACCCTGAACTATACGACGAGCCTGGGCTACGATCCCACCCAATACAACATCACCACGCGCTACGATTACGATCTGGCCGGGCGGCAGGTCACCGTGACCGACACGATGGGGCACGTGACCAGGACAGACTACGACGCGTTTGACCGGCCGGTGCGCGTGACCCGCAACTATACCGGAAGCGGCCAGTACGACCCGCTCTACCCCGACCGGAACGTCTCGACCGCCACCGGCTACGACGCGAATGGCAACGTCGTCACGCAGACCGGCGAGCTGCGAAGTGGCCCGAATGGGCCAGGCCGGCTGACGCTGACGGCGTACGACGCGCTCAACCGGCCGCTAACGGTGACGGCGAACTACGTGGGCGGCGAGTGCTACGTCCATCCCGACCGGGACCTGTGCAACGTCAGTGTCTACGACGAGGTAGGCAACGTGACCGAGCAGCGCGACGCGGCCGGCCATGCGACGTATTACGAGTACGACGAGCTGGGGCGGCTGATCACGACCACGGCGCCCCTGGGCCGGCGGACGATAACGCACTATAACGCCGCCGGGCAGCGCCTGGAGACGATTGACCCGGCCGGGAACGTTACACGTTACGGGTACGATGCTGGACGGCTGGTGACGGTGACGGCCAATTACGAGGACGGCGTATACGACCCGGCTCACCCCGACCGGGACGTGGCGGCGGTCACGGTCTACGACGAGTGGGGCCGCCGCGCCGCGACCGTTCAGGCGGCCGGGGTATTGAGCCGCACGACAGTCTACACCTACAGTCCCACGGGGCGACTGATCGCTACCGCCGGCCCGGACGGGGCCGCCAGCCCGGCTGGCGCGGTGACCCGTTACGGTTACGACACGCTTGGGCGGACGGTGTTGGTGACCGACGCGTTGGGGCACGTTGCCTACAACGAGTACGACGCGCTGGGGCGGGCGGTGACGGTGACGGCTAACTCCCTCCCCGGCCAGCCGGCGAGCGCCGAGGCCAACGTGACCACCGTCAGCCGTTACAATGCCCTGGGCTGGCGCACGGGCGTGCGCGACGCGCGCGGGAATTGGACAACGTTCGAGCACGACGAGCTGGGGCGGGTGATCACCACGACCGACCCCACCGGGCGGGCAGCGGTCACACGCTACGACGCGGGTGGGCGGCGAGTCAAGAGCCGCGTTTGCTCGCCGTCTGGTGCTTGCCAGGTGCAGGCGCGCTTCGAGTATGACGATCTCGACCGGCTGGTCGCGCAGTCGGATGCCTTGTTCAACACGACGCGTTATGGTTACGATGTGCTGGGCAACCGGGTGGTGATGACGAATGCGCTGGGAGTGGCCACCCGCTACGGCTACGACGCGCTCTCACGCTTGATCACGGTCACCGAGAGCTATTCAACCACCAGACCCCCAGACCATCAGACCAATTTGCTTACCTTGTACGGCTACGACGTGCTGGGCAACCGGGTGGCCGTCACGGACGCACTAGGCCACACAGCGGTCTACACCTACGATGGCGTGTCGCGGCTGGTGGCGCAATCGGATGCATTGTCTAACACGACGCGTTACGAGTACGATGGATTAGGCAGCCGGGTCGCGATGACGGATGCGAACGGCAAGGCGACACACTACTACTACGACGCGGCCGGCCGGCCGCTGGCTGTCAGCTACCTGGCTGATGGCGTGACGGTGACGTATGCCTACAACCCGGTGGGCAGCCGCGTGGCGATGACCGACGCCACTGGCGTGACGCGCTACGCCTACGACGCGCTCTACCGTGTGCTGACCATCACCTCGCCGCTCACGGGCGTGGTGGGCTACCGCTACGATGCGGCTGGCAACCGCACCCACCTGGTCTACCCGGAGGGTCAAATCGTCACCTACACCTACGACGCGGCCGGGCGGCTAGAGTCGCTCGTGGATTGGGAGGGCAAGCTCACCACCTACGGTTACGATAGTGCCGGGCAGGTGCTGACGGCGACGCGCGCCAACGACGTGACGACGCGCTACACCTACGACGTGGCCGGGCGGTTGATCGTGCTCCAGCACGCCTCAGTCACCGGCTCGCTGGCCGTCTACCTGTACCAGTTGGACGCGCTCGGCAATCGCGTGCGCGCCATCGAGCTGCGCGACTGGGTGGGGCGGGCCTATCTGCCGCTCGTCTTCAAGATGGCGGTGGGAGCGCCCCCCCAGCAGCCGCTTGGCCGGGGGTCGCTGCTGTGGGCCTACCCGCCGCCGGTCACCGCCACGCCGGAGCCTTATCCCCCGCCTTACCCGCCGCCCGGCGCCTTCGTGCTGCCACCTGGCGGTTGGCCGTCCTGGCCGGACTGGCTGGCGCTGCTGCTGCTGGCCGCCTTGATGGGGACGATTGGCCTCAAGAGCCGCTCCAAGGCGCGACGGCAGGCCTGGGAGGTAGCGCTCGTGCTGCTGAGCATCGCGGCCGGGCTGTGGGTGACGGAGGCAATGGCTTCTGGATCGTATACGGGGGATGCGCGCGGCAGCGTCGAGGTTTCGAGGAACGAGGCGGGGCAGGTGAGCGCGCCTGTGCCGGCGGACGGGCGGGCCGACGAGTTGTTCCCCCCTCTGCCCAAGCGCCACTATCCCCCTGGTGACGTCGTCACGGGCACGGCGAGCCTGGCGGACGACGAGGCCCTGGCCAGCACGGGCTGGTGGGCCGAGGTGCGGGAGAATATCCGCCAATCCGAATACCACGTCACGTGGCAGGATCGAAGCGAGCTGGCCGGCCAGGGGGCGGCTTACCAGTCGCCCAACCGGGCGCACAACCTGCGGACCTACTTCATGGCCGAGGGGATCCAGGTGATGCCGAGAGCCTGGGAAGACAACGTTGCGCCCTGGAGCCTGGCCATGCGCCTGGCCGGCTTCGGCTACGAAGGGCAAATCGAGCCGGTGGGAGAAGGCCAGTTATCCGTTGCTGCTAACCACGTCGAGTACCGGCATAAATCGCCAATCAAAAATCAAAAATCGCAAATTACAGAGTGGTACGTTAACAGTGAGCGGGGGCTGGAGCAGGGCTTTACCTTGCTGGCCCCGCCCAACTCAACACTTGCATCTGCGGTGACAAGTGCAGGTGAACCCAACGCTGCGCGTCGCAACTCGCAACTCGTCCTCAATCTGGCTCTCAGCACCAGCCTGGCGCCTGCGCTGGCCGAGGACGGCGGCGCGATCGAGTTTACCACCGCCGGCGGCGTGCGCGTCCTGCGCTACGGCGAGCTGCGCGCCCACGACGCCGCCGGCCGCGTTCTTCCCGCTTCTCTATCCCTATCTCCCTCTCCCTCTCCATCTCCCTCTCTATCTCTGTCTCTATCTCTCTTCCGTCTCTCCATCTCCGTGGACGCGGCCAATGCCGTCTATCCCATCACCGTCGATCCCTTGCTCACCACTCCTGGCTGGACGGCCGAGAGCGACCAGGCTTACGCTTACATGGGTTGGTCGGTGAACACCGCCGGGGACGTCAACGGCGACGGCTACTCCGACGTCGTCGTCGGCGCCCCCTACTACGACAATGGCCAGTCGAACGAGGGCCGCGCCTTCGTCTATCACGGCTCGGCCTCGGGTCTGGCCGCCGGCCCGGCCTGGACGGGCGAGAGTGACGAGCAGGATGCCTACTACGGCGCCTCGGCCAGCACCGCTGGCGACGTGAACGGCGACGGCTACGCCGACCTGGCCGTGGGGGCCTATCGCTACGACGGCGGCGCGAGCGACAGGGGGCGGGCCTACGTCTACACCGGCACGGCCAATGGCCTGGGCGCAAGCCCGGCCTGGACGGCCGTGGGCAAGGATGGCGGCGACAACTTTGGCTACGCGCTGGGCTCAGCCGGCGACGTCGACGGCGACGGCTACTCCGACCTCGTCGTAGGCGCCCCCTACTACAGCGAAGGCCAGTTATTCGAGGGAGCGGTCTACGTCTACACCGGCTCGGCCAACGGCCTGGGCGCGGCGGCCGCCTGGCAGGTCGAAAGCAACCAGGGCATGGCCCGGCTAGGCCAGGCGGCCGGCTCTGCCGGCGACGTGAACGGCGACGGCTACTCTGACGTCATCGCCGGCGCCCCTCTCTACGACAACGGGCAGTCCGACGAAGGCCGCACCTTCGTCTACCTCGGCTCGGCCTCGGGCCTGGGCGCGACGGCGGCCTGGACGGCCGAGAGCGACCAAGCCGGGGCATACTATGGCTACGCCGTAGACACGGCCGGGGACGTCAATGGCGATGGCTACGCCGACGTCGTGGTGGGGGCGTGCCGCTACAACGCCGCCACCCCCGGCATCGAAGAGGGGCGCGCTTACGTCTATACCGGCACGGCCTCGGGGCTGAGCGCGGCAGCGGCCTGGACGGCCGAGGGTGGGGCAGCCTACGATGGCTTTGGCTGCGCGGCCGGCGCCGCCGGCGACGTGAACGGCGACGGCTACGCCGACCTGCTCGTGGGGGCCTACAACTACGATGGGGGCCAGGTGAACGAGGGACGCGCCTACGTCTATCACGGCGGCCCCAGCGGGCTGGCTGGCGTGGCCGACTGGACGGCCGAGAGCGACCAGGCTTCGGCCAACCTGGGCTATTCGGTCGGTGCCGCCGGGGACGTGAACGGCGATGGCTACACTGACGTCATCGTTGGCGCGTACAAGTACAGCGGCGGCCAGTGGAGCGAGGGGCGAGCTTACGTCTACCACGGCTCGCCGACCGGCTTGAGCGAGGCTGCCTGGACGGCCGGCAGCGGCCAGGCGGATGCCGAGCTGGGCTACTCGGTGGGAACGGCCGAGGACGTGAACGGCGACGGCTACGCCGACGTGATCGTGGGAGCGCCCTATTACGACGGCGGCCTGTACAACGAGGGCAAGGCCCACGTTTACCACGGGATGGCCGGGGGGCTGGACACGACGGCCGGTTGGACGGCCACGGGCGGGCAGGCCGGCGCTTACTTTGGTTTCTCGGCCGCTTCCGCCGGGGACGTGAACGGCGACGGTTACGCCGACGTGATCGTGGGCGCGGAGCTGTACGACGTCGCCGGGCCGCCTTTCTTGGAGAACGCCGGGCGGGCGTTCGTCTACCACGGCGGGCCGGCCGGACTGACGGCCGGCGCGGCGGATTGGACGGCAAGCGGGGACAAGGCTTACGCTGATTTTGGGGGCGCGGTGGGGACGGCCGGCGACGTGAACGGCGACGGCTACGCCGACGTGATCGTGGGGGCGCCCACCCGCGACGCCGAACAAGCCGGCAGCGATATGCTGGGCGCCGCTTATGCCTATTACGGCTCGCCGGCCGGATTGGAGCCGGACCCCGGCTGGTTCGTCGAGGGGGAGGGAGCAGGCAGCGTCTACCTGGGCATCTCGGCCGGCACCGCCGGGGACGTGAACGGGGACGGATACACCGACGTGATCGTGGGGGCGCGCGGTTACGCTGGCCAGGGCAAGGTCTACGTTTACCACGGGGCGGGCGGCGGGCTGGACACAACGGCCAACTGGACGGCGCTGGGCGAGCAGGTGGGGGCCAACTTTGGCCACTCGGCCGGCTCTGCCGGCGACGTGAACGGCGACGGCTACGCCGACGTGATCGTGGGGGCAAACCGCTACGACGTTGCCGGCTCGCCGGCCTTGACGGACGCCGGGAAGGTGTACGTCTACCACGGCGGGCCGGCTGGGCTGCTGGCCGGGGGGCCTGCCTGGACGATGGTGGGCGAGCAGGCCGAGGCCTACCTGGGCAACTCGGCCGGCACCGCCGGGGACGTGAATGGGGATGGCTACGCCGACGTGGTGGTGGGCGCTCCTCTCTACAGCAACGGGCAGGTGGACGAGGGGCGGGCATACGTGTATCACGGGTCGGCTTCCGGCTTGCCGGTAGCCGCGGCCTGGTTCGGCGAGAGCGACCAGGCTGGCGCCTATCTTGGCCTGTCGGTTGGGACGGCCGGGGACGTGAACGGCGATGGATACGCCGACGTGATCGTGGGGGCGCCGCTTTACGACGATACCTATGCCCAGGAGGGACGTGGATTGGTCTACTATGGCAACGGCGGGGCGGGGCTGGCGCTGCGTCCCCGCCAGGTGCGCGCGGACGGCTCGGCGCCGATCGCGCCGCTGGGCGTGTCGGACTCGGCCGAGGCGGTACAACTGCGCCTGACGGGGCGGATGCCGTTGGGGCGGGAGAAGGTCCGCTTGGAGTGGCAAGTTGCGCCGCTGGGTGTGCCATTCACCGCCACGGCGGGCGTGGTCGGCGGCGTGAGCGCCGAGTGGACGGACGTGTTGACCGGCGGAGTGGAAATCACGCGGGCCGTGACCGATCTCGATCCCAACACGCCGTATCACTGGCGGGCGCGGCTGATTTACCGGCCTGGCAACCGGCTGGGGCAGGCCGCCGGGCGGTGGGTGCACGTGCCGTGGAACAGTTGGGCCGAGCAAGACCTGCGCACGCCGCCGCTGCCGCCGCCGCCGTCGCTCGTCGCCGACGAGCGGGCGATCGACTACGTCTACGATCCGCTGGGGCGGCTGGTGGAGGCGAATTACACTTCGACTCCGCTCAGTGCAGGCAACAGCGGCGAGCGCTACGAGTACCAGTACGACGAGGTGGGCCGCCGCGCTGCCATGACCGTCGCCACGTCTGTCAGTGGCTCGCTCGTGACCACCTACACCTACGACGACGCCAACCGTCTCCAGTTCTCTCTCTCTGCCGGGCAACTGACCACCTACACCTGGGACATGAACGGCAACCTCCTCAGCGACGGCGACAAGACCTACACCTACGACCAGGCCAACCGGCTGACAAAGATGGATGCTAATCCTTACTTTTGGTATGCCAGGTACAACGGCGATGGAGCGCGAGTGGAGACGGCCGATCAGTTGGGGGTACGAGGCGCTGTAGCCATCGTGCCTTACACCCTCGACCTGGCCGCCCCGCTGCCGGTGGTGCTGGTGAAGGGGGATCCAAGGTGGCCAGGGCTAGACACTCCCAGGTACTACATGTACGCGCAGGGCACTCGTCCTTTGGCTGAGTACAACTCTAACCCTGACCCTGTTATCGGGGGCGAGGGAGAGTGGACCTACTACCTGCCCGACGGCCTGGGGAGTGTGAGGCAGGAGGTGGATGAGAATGGGCAAGTCATCGCGGCGCGTAGCTTTGATCCGTATGGCGAGGTGATGGAGGGGAATGGCGGCACACCCTTCGGCTACACGGGGGAGCAGTACGACGCTGACACGCAGTTGGTGTTCCTGCGGGCGAGGTACTTGCAGCCGGAGTTGGGCATGTTCCTGTCGCGGGATCCATGGGGAGGGGATCCTGAACGACCCTTAACAATGAATTGTTATCTCTATGCCCTCGCACACCCAATAAATCATACGGATCCCACAGGGCTATGGCCACGTAGAGGAGAAATCCCTGAAGGATTTCAGTACTCTTGCCGCTGTGGATGGATCGATTGGGGACATGCAGGACCGGGTGCAGCGTACAGTTTGATTGAAAAGGTTTTGGTTGAGCCGCCAGAAGATATGCCAGGTCATACAGTCATTAGCGTTGCAATGACAGAGCCTGGAGGAGAATACCGCCTTGAGTATGTGATCAACGAGGGGCGCGATAACGGCCCGCTTCAGTGGAGTACAGCGCTAGGTGTATATAAAGATCTTGCAGAACGCTTTGAGGAGTGGCAGGCTCATTGGTGGTTTGCCGAAACCAGCTTCAGTGAAGAGGATCTTCCATCTAATCTCATAGGTTTCTACATGGCCTTTTACGAAACATTTGGGATATTCCATAATCCAGATCCCTCTATTGGTGAAGTTGAAAAGGCATTTGTGAGACGTGTTTGTGAGGTCGTAGATCGTCCGATGGACAGTGGTGAGAATTCGAGGAAGGTGTTTGATGCTTACAAAGATAGCTGGCAACAAGTCACCGATTGGAATTCTCCTCGCCTAAATTTCGACGACGGTTGTGGTCTCTGTCTTGGGAACAGGTCCTGGCCAGCAATCTTTAAAACCATACCCGCGGCACCTGGAGGACGGGCATTGGGCTTCTTTTGGGATTATGAGGGAGCCATCGATGGTCCAAAGGCTCGTAAGCTTCAGAAGAATGTGTGGCTAGTAGGGCCAAAGCAGTGATTCAACAGGAGAAAATGCTATGCTTCACAATAGTCTATATAACAAACGCACATCTAGACAATTTCTACATTTAACTCTATTGCTTGTATTAATGCTCCTATCCATTACTGCTTGTCATTCTCCTACCAGTAATCATGTGCCTGTAACTACTTCGCCCCAGCATCTAGCTATAACAACTATAGAAACCAAGCCGACTCCTTCAAGTAAAGACGATGTGACTTTTCTGATTATCGATGGCTCGGAGTTGATTGCACCAGTTACTCGATCCATTGCTGAAGAGTTTATGGTTCAATATCCTTTTATACATGTGGTGATTGACAGTAGTGGAACATGGCCTGGATTCAAAAGACTGTGTAGCAATGAGGTTCACATCACCGAAGCGTTTCTATGGATTCGGGACACTGACCGTAAATTATGTAACCAGAATGGTATCCAGCAACTTGATTTACCCATAGCAGAAAATGGTTTTGGAAATTTTGTGAGTGTGCAGAACGGGTTTGTTGAGTGTCTGACTGCTAGCCAAAATCGAAAGATTTGGCAGCCAACAAATGCGGCACATATATGGAGCGAAGTTGCGTCTGACTGGCCCTCAAGAGAGATTCATCGATATGCCCAACTCAACGATCGTGGTTCACCAGCCTTTGCGGATGATCCTTCTTATGAAGATGCAGAACGTTTGGATCACTTTGACACATCGATGATAGAGAAACTTGCCGCTGACCCCCTTGGAATAGGTGTTTTTAGCACTGCATATTACGTTGGAAATGCAGAGCGAATCAGACCTATTGGTGTATATGAGAATGGAAAGTGCATAGTTCCTGACCCATCAACAGCTGAACCAGGAGAACATCCGGTTTGGGGATTCCCTATCTATCTTTACGTCAATCGTCAAGCATTACGTGATCATCAACCTCTTCGGGATTTTCTAGAGTTTTACATGACAAAAGCTCTCTCAAGTACACAAGAACATGGTTTCTTCGCGTTGTCTCCTGAAGACTATGAAAGCAACCGCGAAATGATTCGTGCTAGCGCGATAACACCTTGATAAAGAGTTGTCGTAGACACAAGTGTTAGTTACTAATCACACCGCACGCAAATCCAGCCTTGGTTGCCATCTCAATTGTCTTTTCCCATTTGGAGCATCCCGTTTGACATCTTTGTAATACGTCGTACAAATACGCGGACAACTATGGTAGGTAACCGCACCGCGATGACGGTCACCACACCCCTGAGTGGCACGCTGGTGACCACCTACACCCACGACGCCGCCAATCGCCTCCAGTTCTCCTCCTCGGCTGGCCAGGTGATCACTTATACATGGGACCACAATGGTAACTTGACAAGCGACGGCAGTCAGAGCTATACTTACGACCAGGCTAACCGGCTGGTGGGGACCAGCGCCATAGGCAGCCTTCAGATATGGCATGCCGGCTACAACGGCGATGGGGCGCGGGTGTGGACCTCGTACCAGCACGGGCGAAGCCCGACCATAGTGACGGACGACATACTCGACCCTTCGGCTTCGCTCAGGGCAGGCCTGGCCGCCCCGCTGCCGGCGGTGCTTACGCAATACGGAATACGCAATACGCACTACGTCTATGCTGGCGGCACGCGGCCCCTTGCGCAGCACGGCCCCCACCCCAACCCTCCCCCGCAAGCAGGGGAGGGAGAAGAGTGGGTGTATTACCTGCCGGACGGCCTGGGCAGCGTGCGGCAGGACGCGCAAGCGGACGCGGCAGGGGCGGTGTTGGCCGATGCTTGGGGAAACAAGAAGGCGATCCGAATCAACCCCTGCCATCTGGATTAGGATAACACAAAAGCGGCCCGAGGGCCGCTCTTGGCTGCATAAAAGAGGGCAAGATCACGATACAGGCAAGGCCGCAGCGCGAAGGGGAACCGGCGACGCGGCGGCTTCCATCACCTGGCCAATCTCGCGCAGAAATTCAGGCGCGAAATCAGCCCCATTGGGCCACTCGATCGTGTGAGTCTCGCGGTTGACCATCACCTGCCGGAACGTGTCGAGATCCCGCAGTGGCTCAAAGACTTCGCCATGCAGCTCGTTCCTCAAGTCTACCTCCACGGTCACCCCGTCGTCAAAAACCAACTTGAGCTTGTACCCCCCCAAACAAGTCGCCTTTACGATGTGCAAGAACATATTGCCTCCTATACCAACGGTGGTATCTTTTCCAGCCGCCGGCCGTCTCGCGCCGCTTGCCAGTTGTTCATAAGCTCGTCCTGGTGCTCCTCGCCCCACTCCAACACCATGCGCAAGGCTCGCTTGGGCATCTTGCCTTGGACGGTGCCGGTCTGGATTTCGACCGTGATTTCGTAATCCTGGTAGCCAGCGTGAAAATGGGGCGGGTCGTGATCCCGGTAATTCATAAAGACGATGATTCCATAGAATCGAGAAATCTCAGGCATCGCTTATTTTCCCCGCGCAGGTGTTCAAGTTGTTCGCGCGTGATGGCTGGCATTTCGCTCTTGGGCATGGCAACCTCCCGGCCAAACGGGATTGCTCGCATTATACCATGATCGACAAGGTTTTTCAATGCTGGATGGGGGAGCGTTTCACGTTCTGGACAAGTTGGCGGGTATAATTTGAACACGCTTGGCGAACTATATTCACTGGAGTCGAGCATTGCTGGATTGCCCTTATCCAGCGCCCTTGCTCTATTTGCCCTCGATTGGGTGTATAATATAGCCAGCAATCGGTTCAACTGAATGGAGGCGCTATGCAACTGGAAGACTATTTCGAGTTTTTAGGCTCAGAATCGTGCGACCCTAGCTCAAGCCAGGGTATCCGCATCAAGGGGCACCGGATTTACATCGAGCATGTGCTGCGGTACTATCTCAGTGGCTATAACCCGGACGAGATTGCTAAGGAATACCCTGGCCTGGGGCTGGACAAGATTTACGCCGCTATTACTTACTACCTGGCTCACCGAGCTGAAGTGGACAAGTATATGGCGCGCATCGAGGAGGAGAGTGAGCAGGCATACCAGGAATGGCTTGCCCGTCCGCCTTCCCCCGTGAGACAGCGGATACGAGACCTGTACACAAAACAAGCGCAGGGACAAGGGATATGAAGCCCCGCTTTTTGCTCGATGAGAATTTGCCGCCCCATCTAAAAACGGCCTTGCTCCACCACGATGAAAGCATTGATGTGCTGCGAGTAGGGGATAGTGGTGCGCCGCCGCTGGCTACGCCTGCCCCGCTCATTTTACGTTACGTGGACACTGCACAACGTTGCTTGGTAACTGATAACCGTCACAGCATGCCCAGACATCTCGTCGCATTGGGCTGCGGACGGACACATTTGGGGCCTCGTGTGGATACGTCCCAAGGCTTCTATAGGGCAAATAGCAAGAGCCTTGTATGTAATCTGGAGTTTGAGTGAAGTTGAAGACTGGCTAGATCGCCTGGATTGGATTCCATGGTAGGTGCTCTCTAGCCCAAAGCTCACCCACACCGTGGGTGAGCTTTTTTTGTGAGCCGCACAGGACTTGAACCTGTAACCAACTGATTAAGAGTCAGCTGCTCTGCCGTATTGAGCTAGCGGCCCCCTATGTACAGGCCAATTATACCCAATCTGGCAGCGATGTCAAATGGGGCTTGTCGAGACCCTGAAGGTCTTGACCTTTAGGGTCTAAAGACTGGCAGGCCCGGAACGAGCGCCGCCAGGACGGCCAACGCCAGGACCGCCAGGACAGCGACGAGCAGCGGCCACCACTGCGCCAGACCTGAGGCGGGCTTTCGAACGGCCGGCCCCTCTGGCGCGCGGCTCAGCAAGGCCGACTGGAACTGGGCCATGCTCTGGAAACGGCGATCGACGGCCGTGTCCATGGCCTTGAGAATGGCTTGCTCGACCCTTGGACTGACGCGCGGGTTCAGGTGGCGCGGCGGCGGCAGCTCCGCGCTGCCCCACACCCGCTGCGGGCTGGGAGGCGGCTTGCGCCCGGTCAGCACGTGATATAACGTCGCCCCCAAGGCGTATACGTCCGAACGGGCATCGGTGACGCCGCCGTACTGCTCCGGCGGGCTGTAACCGGGCGTGACGATCCTGGTGTAGCCCACCTCGGCCGATAAGGTCGGGTCGCAAATGCCGGCGATGCCAAAATCGACCAGCATCGCCTTCCCGTCGGGGCAAATCTTGATGTTGGCCGGCTTGAGGTCGTGGTGGATGATGGGCGGGGTTTGGCCGTGCAGATAGGCCAGCGCGGAGCAGATTTGCGCCGCCCAGGCCAATACCTCCGGCTCGCTCATCCTACACCCGCCTTCCAGCCTCGTCTGCAGGTCCTCGCCTTCCACAAAGTCCATCACCAGGTACTGGCCCTGGGCCGGGACAAAAAAGTGGTCCCGCACGTGCGGCAAGTTGGGGTGGGACAGGTTGTCCAGGATGTGAGCCTCGCGCTCGAACTGCCTCTCAGCCTCTGGCACGCCATTTCCTAATGGCGCCGTGCCCAGGTTTTCCTTGACGGCTACCGCTGTCTGCAGATCTAGATCCCAGGCGCGGTACACAGCCCCCATCCCACCCTGTCCCAAGCGGACCTCGATACGATAGCGCTCCTTCAGGATGCGCCCCGCGCTCAGCGCCGCTTTCTGGTGTTTCACGTCACTACCCAGAGGATGTTCGGCCTGGTGGGCATGCGGCGACCTGGTGTCGAGCCCGCCGGCGCGGGCATTACCACTCGAAGAAGGCCACGTGCCCTCGAATGTTGGCGACCGCTTCCTCCCGCACGGCCGGATCGCTGATCTCGGGCATGTGGCTAGGGGGAACGTACACGTCGTAGGGTTGGATGCCCGGCCCAAATTCGCGCCAGGCTCCTGTCAGCGCCAACAGTTCCTTCGCGCTGCGTAGGTAAAAGGTCTGGTTCAATTGCTGGGCGAAGGTGTCCTGGACCTGTTTGACCATGGGCGTGATGCCGCGCACTGGGACGATAAAACTGAGCGCCAGGTGACTGCCCGGTGCGGCCCACTCGTGTAGGACCTCGAGGGCGTGCCGCAGGTTGACGTCGGACAAGAAATACGAAACGCCCATGAACGTAAAGGCCACTTTGTGCTGGTTGCCAAACAGCGCGCGCAGGGTAGAGTGCTCCAGCATCTCTTCCGGTTCGGCCGCGTCGCAGTGGATGTAACGCACATTCGGAGTGTCGCCCAGGATTTCCATGGAATAGGCCATGGTCAGGGGGTCCACGTCAGAGTAGATCACTTTGCAGCGCGGGCGAATGGAGCGCACGGCCTGGTGCACGTTGTCTTGGGTGGGCAGACCGGAGGCAAAGTCAACAAAGTATTCGTGACCCAATTCCGCCAGGTAACGCGCGGCTTTGCTCAAGCACCGCCGTCCCAATTGGGCGCCAATGTCCCAGCCAGGCAGGATTTCCTTGAAATTCTCACCTTGCTGGCGATCTGCCTCAAAGTTGTGTGTGCCGCCTAACAGATAATCATAGACGCGGCCAGGGTTGGGTCGAGAGATGTCCAAAGCCATGTGATCCCCTCTCCAGAACAGGAACGCAATCGCTAGTTTGCATTATAAGCCTAAAGGGCGATTAAATCAAGCGCTGGCGATGGACCTGCCCTTTTCCATCTCGATGCCATCCTCGCCGCCGGCATAGTAGCGGGCGATGCGCTTGACCTCGACGTAGCCGGCTCGCCGGTAGAGTGCGATGGCGCCGGCATTGCCGGTACGCACGGTCAGACGCAAACGCGGGTGGGTCGTGCGCGCTTCACATTCTGCCAGCAGGCGCGAGGCGATGCCCTGGCGCCGGAAATCGGGATGCACGCCCAGCGCAATGATCCAGGCCGTCGTGTGCTCCGGCTGATCGCTGGCAATAAAGCCGACCAGCCGGCCGGTATGAACGGCTTTGAGCGTGATATCCCCCGGCCAGACCAACATGGCCAAGATGGACAGCGGATCATAGGCTTCACGCTCGAAACACGCCCGCATCGTCTTCCACACGGCCCACGTGTCACGCCACGTGGCACGGCTGATCGTCACCAGCGTGTCCCCCATACAACCAATTTTACTCGTTCGATTTTTCGAGCATACCAGACAGCGGCTTGACCAGACTGGCAAACTCCATCGGGAAGATGAACTTGGTGGCCGGGCTGGCCCCCAAGGCCTTGAAGGTCTCCAGGTATTGCAGCACCATCGTCTTGTTGTCCACAGTCTTGGCCACACCAAAAATCTTGTCCAACGCCACGGCAAAACCCTCAGCTTTCAAGGCCTGGGCCGAGCGCTGCCCCTCGGCCTCCAGGATGGCGGACTGCTTGGCGCCCTCGGCGCGCAAGATGGCGGCTTGCTTTTCGCCTTCGGCCACCGTGATGGAGGACTCGCGCTTGCCTTCGGCCTCGGTGACCACCGCGCGGCGCGTGCGCTCGGCGCTCATCTGGCGGTTCATCGCGTCTTGGACTTCTCGCGGCGGGATGATC
>JAFGFO010000074.1 GCA_016931085.1 Thermoflexales bacterium | reverse complement strand
ATCCGCGAATTTACGCTAATCAACACCAATTTGGGCTGAAAAGTGCCTAAAAATTAGTGAAAATTCGCGCAGATTAGCGGATAAAGCATAAGGCTGAGCAGTTACCCCGGCAGAATCATCTTATGGCTTGGCCAAGATTGAGCGATGCTTTCCTATACCCATTCCTGGAAGCCTGTAGAGGAAATTGCCGCGCAATTTTTCTACACCTGTTGCGGTAATAGAGGCTGTAGGAGTTCGGCGAGAAGCACCTCTACGCCCAGAAAAGGACCAGCCGGCCTTGGTCAGTCTTGCGCAAAGAATCTCGACGAAAGTGAGTGCTACGGGCCTCCCTCCATCTTGTTCACCTACAACGTACCGAAAGACCATAAGCCAAAAGTCTTCAGGGTTGTGCCCTTGCCAGCCTCCTTGTTGAATGGAAGCCTTGATCTCGATTCCCTCATCGCCTTTCAAAACCGAGTCCGAGGCGTAATGCCCCTTGGGCAAAAGGTCAGGATGGCCTCCAACTTTCAAGTTAGGCTCAAGAGTTGTGGAGACCCTGGCGATGTTTTTTACCAGGAATTCGGAGATAATGCCAGACAATGAGTTGCCGAGCAACAGCTCTTCCAAGGGACGAAACCCATGGCTCAGCAAGTAATCATTGAGGCCATGAAAAAGGCGATAGGTTTCTGCGACCCCTTTCTCGACCTCCCCTACAGTGAAGCCATAAGGTAGAACAACACGCCGGTTGATATAGCGAGGATCAAGCCTGGTGGGACGAGCCATAGTTTCTTGAGTATGAACTCAGCCGATATGCTAATGACACATCTATTATTTTACACCAAAAGCGTAAATTGGCCACGGAAAGGATTTTACGCCTCGCTTCTCACGCCTGGCACAACGTACTGCACCTGGCGATACGCGCTGACTTGCTGCACCACTTCTTCCTGCATGATGTGACCTGACGCATGAAGCAATGTGTCGGCATAATCATCGTCCACGCCCATCGCCGCCTGGCACGGATAATGGTGGTGCAGCATGCCGGATTCTTGCTCGGCGTCGTTGGCCGCGACACCGATCAGCTTCTCGGCCACGTAGCGCGCGCAGCCGCAGCTCGCGTCGCGCAGGACAGTCACCTGCGTGATTTGGCGACTGTCTGGGTCGCAGGTGATCTCGAACTTGGGCCGGCCAAAGTGGCGTGCGAACTCGGCGATCAGCGGGTCATCGTAGCTCCGCTTCTTGCGCAGCACGTTGAAGGTGGTTTCGGTCAGGCTGCAAAAGGGCTTGGGGGAAACGAAAGCCACACCCTGCTTTTGCAACCAACCTTCCACCTGGGCCGCCAGCCCGTTGGGCAGCCAGGCCGTGCTGTCGACCGGCGCCAGCACCGAGCGAGCGCCCGTCATAGTGGCGACGTCAGGCAGCAGGGTGGCCACGCCGGGATGCTCAGCCAGGGACAGGATCAAATCAGCCGGGGGCAATTTGGGCGGCAAAAAGTCCTCCGGGTCGTCGATGACGGGCGGCAGCACCTTGGGCGCTTTCCACACCTCGATCTCCCAACCGTCCGGCTTGTGGGCCCGGATGTTGTCCGCGTGGCGTTGGCCATACTCGCCGTTGATGATGATGAGAATGCGCATGCGACCTCCCACTACCTCAAAAATAGATCACGAATGACACGAATATACGAATTTCACGAATGTCTGTTTTTTCTAAAAGTCCGCCATTTAGCCTTATTCGTGTCATCCGCTTCGGAGCCCCGAAGGGGGCTGTCGTGCAATTGGTGACATTCGTGATAGAATTCTTGCCTCGGTGCAGAACGAATGTCTATTGCCCCACTTCCTTTTCCAGCGCATCGGCCAAAGCCAGGTACTTTTCGTGCACGCCCTGGCCTGTTTCCTCGTGCTCCACGCGCTCGAAATCTTGAGCCACCCGTTCGTGCTCAGTCACCGGGATGACCCGATCAGCCATGGGGAACAGGATGCCGTCTTCTTTGGCGATGTGTTGGCGCAGCAAGGCCACGTAGCCCTGGGCGCTGCTGACGACCGCCGGCCAGGCCAAGGTGTCCCCCTCTTGCAAGCGCTGAGCCGCCTGGCGCATCGCGCGTGTAAAGGCGCGCCCCTGTTCGTGCTCGGCCAGCATCACGGCGATTGGGCCGCCTTGGGCCGGCATGCCGCTGGCGACCATGGCCTTGAACAACACGCCCTCTTCTTTCATGTGATGGCAGCCGTCGGCAAAGCCTTTGATAAAGTCGGCGGCGTCGGTAAAGAAACCAGGCCGCAGCGACTGGTTCTGCCCAAGACGCCCAGCGGCCGCTTCCAAGGCCGCCAGCACGCGCTCGATCACACGATGTTCTTCCATCAAGATATTCGTCGCTTCCATCTTTCACCTCCAGTTGATTGCTCTACTCTGACGCTGCAAACACGACCTGGTAAGGCAAAGCAATTGCACTGGTGGGACAAACAGCCTCGCAGGCTGCGTCGTAATTGCAGCGCTCGGGGTCGATCACGGCTGCCTTGCCGTCCACCATCCCAAGCGCTTGATTGGCACAGCGGGTCACGCACAAACCGCAGCCATCACACAGCACGACGTCAATCAGTGGCAAAAACTTGTCCATACCTTACCTGTTTACAGCTACTAGTATAGCACTGGAGGGGACACTTGTCTGTGACTTTTCTCACGTGGGCCGCTGGGCGCGGCATGCCAGTCCAACGCGATCTATAATCACGATGCGCGGACCGTCCAAGCGGATTAGACCTTCCTGCTCCAACTCGCGCAGCGAGCGGCTGATCATTTCGCGCACCGTGCCCAGGCGCGCCGCCATCTGGGCGCGGGTAAGCGTGGGGGGATCGGGGTGTTCGGCTTGATCCAGCAGCAGCCCGGCCAGCCGGACGGTGACGGTGTGCAATGACAAGTCTTGAACCAGGGCAACCAGTTGCCGGCAGCGGGTTGCCAGCACGCCGACCACGGCCCGCGCCAGTTGAGGGTAACGATCGAGCAGAGCCAGCATCAGCGGGTGTTCGATGACGAACAGCCGGCTATCCTCCAGCGCCTGAACGGTGGCCGGGTTTGGCCCACCGTCAAAAACCGGCACGTCGTTGAACGACTCGCCCGGGGAGGCGAAATGCAAAATTTGCTCGCGGCCCTGCAGCGAGGAACGCACAATCTGCAGCCGCCCGGTCTGCACGATGAACAGGCCAGCACACGGCTCGCCTTCGACGATCACTATCTCGCCCGCGCTGCAGGTGCGGCAGCGCATCTCGCCGGCTATGGCCTGCAGGATAGGCTCGTCCAGCACGGCGAAGTAGGGCAGGCGACGCAAGAGGGCCACCCGTTCAGTCCAATCGGCAGAGGGCATTCCTTCCACCTCACAAGAAGCGTGCGCCGTATCATCTCAATAATCCGGGGTAGGGGTCGGGCTTGCCCCTGCCCCAAGCGGGCAACCGCAAGGGTTGCCCCTACATTTTGAAAAGAAAACCGCAGACAGTATATCATATGTCGGCCAAGATGCAACGGCCCTTGACGAGACAGGGGTAAACGAGTAGAATCTAGGTGTGGAAAGGCACACCCTTCTCGAACAAGCACTGAGCGTCTATATCCCCACCGACCGGCGACACGCCATGGCGCAGGCAAGCCAGCTTCCCGAGCAGGCCAGTGGCGCGGCGATGTTCGCTGACATCTCGGGCTTTACACCACTGACCGAAGCGCTGACCCGCGCGCTCGGCCCCCGGCGCGGGTCAGAAGAGCTGACGCGCCAGTTGAACCGCGTCTACGACGCGCTGATCGCCGAGGTGGAACGCTTTCACGGCAGCGTGATCGGCTTTGCCGGCGACGCCATCACGTGCTGGTTCGACGAGGCAGGGGCGATTCGCGAATCGCCCCTACGAGCGGTGGCCTGCGCGCTGGCCTGCCAGCGAACGATGGAGCAGTTCGCCCAGGTAGCGATTCCAGGCGGGGACACGGTTCAGTTGGCCATGAAGGCCTCGGTGGCCAGCGGGCCGGCGCGCCGCTTCCTGGTCGGCGACCCTGCCATTCAGCTCATCGACGTGTTGGCTGGGGCGACGCTGGCGCGCATGGCTGCCGGCGAACACCTGGCAGAAAAGGGCGAAGTGATAGTGGATGCGTGCACGGCGGAACAGATAGAGACATCAGATAGAGATAGAGAAGGACAGATAGAGAAAAGACGCGTATGCGGAGATAGAGAGGAAGAGGGGGAGAGGTTTTTTGTGGTCGAGGGGCTGGCGAGCGAGGTGGAGCCTGCGCCGTGGCCGGAGCTGGCGGCCGGCGCGCTTTCCGAAGATCTGGTGCGCCCCTGGCTGCTGCCGCCGGTCTATGCCCGGCTGCGCGAGGGGCTGGGCGAGTTCGTGACCGAGCTGCGCCCGGTGGTGGCCCTCTTCCTGCACTTTGAGGGGATCGACTATGACGAGGACGAGGACGCCGGCGCGAAGCTGGACGCCTACCTTCGCTGGACGCAAGCGACGCTGGCGCGCTACGAGGGCTATCTGCTGCAGTTCATCGTCGGCGACAAGGGCAACTATCTCTACGCCACCTTT
>JAFGFO010000073.1 GCA_016931085.1 Thermoflexales bacterium | reverse complement strand
TCCGGGCTGTCGCCGGTGACCATCTCGCACTTGCCCTCGCGCGGCGGCGGGGCAGACACCTTGGACCACTTGACGGCTGCCGCCAGCTTGCCGGCCTCGGCGCCGATATCGGCCGCCGACCAGGTGGGGATCTCGGCCTTGGCCGCCTTGCGTATGCCCATGAAGGACGGGTATCTTGGCTCGTTGATGCCTTTGACCGTGCTCATCACGAGTGGCAGCCGGCTGGTGACGACCTGCTTGCCCTCTTCCAGCAGGCGCTCGACGGTGATCGTGCCCGCCGCCGGATCGATCGCGCGGATCTTGGACACGTAGGTGAGCAAGGTAGCCCCCAATTGGCGCGCCACCGAGGCGGCCGTTTGGCCGCTCTGCCCGTCGATCGAGGCCTGGCCAAACAGCACCAGCTCGACGCCGCCGATTTTCTTGATGGCTTGGGCCAACACGTAGGCAGTAACCAGGGTGTCGGCGCCGGCGAAGGCTGGGTCAGAGATCAAGATGGCCTCTTCGCAGCCCATGGCCAGGGCCGTCTTGAGCGCTTCCTTGGCGCCCTCCTTGCCCATGGTGATGGCCGTGACCTTGCCGCCGTGCGCCTCCTTGAGCTGCAGGCCCTCTTCCAGCGAATACTCATCATAGGGGTTCACGATCATGGGGCTGTCTCCCCAAGAGACCTTGCCCTCGGCGTCGAGCGTGAGCGTGGCCGCCGAGTCCGGCACTTGCTTGATGCAACACACGATGTTCAATTTGACCTCCTGTTGCCAGGCCATTTCTTAATGGCACGCTATGGGGTTTGTAAGTGTACCTAACAGTTTAGCACTTTAAAAAGTTTTTGGCAACTGGAACGGCCAACAGCCAGTGGCCACCTCGTGGATAGTTGCGGGGTTGAATCTCAGGGCAGAAGGGTCTTGGGATCGAGCGGCACGTTGGCTGATCGAATCTCAAAGTGCAGATGCGGGCCGGTCGAATTCCCGGTCGAACCCATGGCGGCAATCAACTGGCCGGCCTCCACTTGCTGCCCGGCCGAGACGAACAATGTGTTGAGATGAGCATAATACGTGCTGTAGCCATCGGCATGGGTGAGCGTAATCAGCTTGCCATAGCCAATAGTGGACCAAGCGGCAAATGATACCAGGCCGCCGCGGGCGGCATAAATCGGCGCGCCGGTGTACGCCGCGATGTCGATCCCCGGATGCCACCACCCATAGCCCTGTGTCAAGCGCCCCTCGGCCGGCCACCGGAAGCCATTCGTGCCAGGCGCTGCCACAGGCAGTGCTTCGGCGACTGGCGTGACCACCTCGGATGCGACAGGCTCTTGGCCACCCTGCCCGGCAAGCGGCCCTGCCGTGGGGGTGGGTAAGGGACTTGTACTGGCTGAGCCGGCGAGTACGAGGAATGGCGCGGGTAAAGTGGGCAGAGGTGACGGCAGTCTGGTCACTTTTGTTTCGCCGGCCAAGACCGCCGCCGGGTGCCCTCGTTCCAGATCCATCGCCAGCGATTCCAGCCAGTCTTGCCTGGCCGGGGATGAGCGAGCCAGCCGGCGCAGCTCGACGACGACCTGTTCCACAGACCAGCGGTCACGCTCCACGCCCAGCTCGATCTGGGCCAGCTCCAGGCTGCCGGTGTGGCTGTATTGCTCGGCCACCAGTTGGAGATACAAATCGCGGTAACTCACGTGCAGATCGACCGGCGCGGCATCGATATAGGTCACCGGCCATACTATCCAAGCGAACGCCAAGCCAAGCGCCAGCCCTGCCAAAAGCGAAACCAACGACACAAGGACGAGACGGTAAGACGAGCGGGCCTGACCCGCTTGCGCTTTTATCGAGCGAAGCAGGTCCGTTGTATGACTTGTCGTGCGGAAGCTCTTGCCCAGGGTGTACATGTCTCAATTGTACGACCGCACACCCCACACAAGATTCCAAGATCGTTACTAATCCGCTAAGCGGGCATAGGGATGCCCGCCTACGGTTCCCGGGATACCCGCCTACGGCGCTACTGTATCCTTAGCCGGCCCAGCACGATGTGGTCGCCGGCCGGGCGGCCTTGTTCATCGTACACCGGCAGCCGCTTGACGTCGGGCTGGGTATACAAACCCGCCCACAGCTCGTATTCGCCGGGCGGGGCGTCGGAGGGGACGGCCAACACGTGCGTGTCGGCGAGCGGCACGTCCACGAACCACTGCGTCGTCGGATACCCCCCGTCGAGCGGCTCGCCGTCGTGCCCGGCCCACAACGGCCCGCCCGTCCGCGGGTTGAACGCGCTACCCACCAGGTGGACAAAGACTGTGTAACGCTCGGCCAGCTTGGCCGGCGTCTGCCAGTAGAGCGTGACCGGCAGATCGTCGCCGGGCCGGGCGGCGGCCGGCGCCTGGTAACCCAGCAGGCGAATCGACTCGCCCACTCGTGCCTCGAGCGGATTGGGGATGGACGGCACTGTCTCGATCGGCGGGGAGCTCACGATGTACAGCGGCATAGCGGGCGGCCGGCTGTGCAGTGGCGATAGGGTAAAGTGGTATGCTCCCGGCGGCGTGCGCGCGTAGACCGGCACGTCGAAGCGCACGCGCGCCACGCCACGCCCCGGCTCAAGCCAATAGTCGCGCGCCTCGAGCACGTGCCCACGGGCATCTTGTAACCCAATTGTCAGTGTAAACGGCGCGCCAACCTTGAAATAGGCCACCCAGCGCCCCACGTCACCGGGTTGAAGCTTGCGAACGGGCAAATCGTAACCCCAAAACAAGGCATCGCCCACCTCGGCCCACAACGGATAACGGCCGAAGCGATCCGGCACTACCAACGGCCCCTCGCCCGCGCTGTACAGCGTCAGCCGGTTGTAGCCATACTCCTCACGCCAGGCAACGTGCCGGTGCTCGTCCAGCCAACTGGACAGCAGGCCATCCGGGTCTTGCAAGTTCTTTTCGACCTCGGCCAGCCACACACGCTCGTGCGCCTGGGCCAACGGCACAAGCCAACTCTCCACGTCAGCCCCCGTCACGCGGCGCACGGGCAGCGTGGTCACGCCGGGCAACTCCGCCCGGTGGGGCAAGGCATCATAACGAAAGTTGAACAGCGGGAAGCGGTCACCCGAGACCAGCAGCAGCGCGTCACCCGGCTCAGCGTAAGCCTCAATAGCGGCCGTCATAGTCTGGAAATCGTCGCGCAGGTGGCGTCCCTGGTAGTAAGAGGGCAGCGTCCAGGCTAGCGCCCCCACTACAAACAGGCCGGCCAACAAGCCGGCCGCCTTTCGCCACCGCCACAAGGCCGCTATGCTCAGCGCCAGGGCCAGCGCCAGGGCCGGCGCGTTGAGCAACTGGTAACGCGCCTCCAATGGAGGGCGATAAGCCAGACCATGGGGTAGGGTCAGGAGAAAAAAGACGCCCAAGATGGGGACGAGCAATACGTAATACGTAATACGTAATACGTAATGTGTCCCTCGCCCCTGTGGGGAGAGGGTTAGGGTGAGGGGCAATACCGCACCAGCGATAAGTATGCAGGCAAACGCCAGATTGAGCGCCCAATACTGTTCCACGTGCTCGGTCAGGCCCAGCGTCAGGGCTGTCCAGGCCACTTGCAGGTAGGTCAGCGGTCCAAACTCGGAGGCGGCCGACCAGCTCTTTAGGCGCGGCAGCGTGTAGGCCAGCCAGGGCAGCAAGAGCAGCCCGGCTGCTACCGCCGCGCCCCCCCAGCCGGCCAGCAAGCTGGAGGCCGGCCAGCAGCGCCCCTCCCGCCACTGCCGCCAGGCCAGCCAGGCCACGTAGAGCGCCTGGGCCGCCGCGACAAAGACGAACAGGTACAGGCTGTACATGCCGGCTGCCAGGCTGAGCGCGTAGAGCGACCAACGACCAACGACCAACGACCTGCGTCGCTCTTGACCATTAACCATTAACGAATTAACAATTAACAATTGACAATTAACCGCCGTCCACATTGCCGCCAGGCTATACATGCGGATTTCCTGCGACCACCAGACGTGAAAGCGGCTGACCGCCAGCAAGAGCGCCGCCAAGCTGGCTATCCACACCGCCGGGCGGCAGCCGGCGAACGCGGCCAGCCGGTAGACCAGCGCCACGGTCAGGACGCCAAAGGTCAGCGACGGAAAGCGCAGGGCGAACTCGGATTGGCCGGCGGGGATCATCCACAGGTGCAGCAGCCAATAGTACAGCGGTGGGTGGGTATCGCCGGCCGCCACCGTCGTCAGCGCGCCCAGGCTATGGCGGGCGACGTAGACCGAGTAGCCCTCGTCCCACCAGATGTTCTGCTCGCCCAGCCGATAGGCGCGCAGGGCAAAGGCCAGCAGCAGCACGCCCACCGGCAGCCAGTCGATCTTGTGCTTGATAGCCATAGAGGTATAATACCACAAGCGGCGGCATAACGCCACAAACAGGGAGTACCACCTTATGTCCAAAGCCTGGCTGATCATTGTATGGGGCCTGCCGTGCACAGGCAAGACCACGCTGGGCCAGTGGCTGGCCAAAGAACTCAACTTGCCGTTCGTCCACAAAGACGGGATCAAAGAGTCGCTCTTTGAGAGCCTGGGGTGGAAGGATCGCGCCTGGTCGAAGCAGTTGAGCTACGCCAGCATCGAGCTGCTGTATTACATGGCCGAAACCCAGCTCGCCGTCGGGCGCTCGCTGGTGATCGAGAGTAACTTTGATCCCATCCTTGCCACGCCCCAGTTTCGCGCGCTGAAAGAGAAATACGAGCTCGAGTTTTTCCAGGTGCACTGCCAGGCCCCGCCCGAAATCCTCTTCGAGCGGCACGAAAGCCGCATCGCCTCAGGTGAGAGGCATCCGGGGCACCATACCTTCAGCCTCGACGAGTTCAAGGCCATCGTGCTGAGCAGCACGCCTCAAGCGATGGACATCGGTGGGCAGGTGATCGAGCTAGACACGAGTGATTTCAGCCGGGTTGACTACGCCGGCCTGCTCGAGGCCGTTCGCGTGGCCACCCGGCGCTGATTGTCCTATTCCGAAAATAACCATTCTTTGTAGGGGCGACCCACCGGGTCGTCCAGGGCGAGGCATGCCTCGCCCCTACGCACGGATATTTTCGTCCTTGGCGAGGAAAAAGCCGCTTTCAAGCGGCACTCACGTGCGCTATTCGAACACGACGACTTCTTTGCCCTGCAGCTTGTCGAGGACCTTGTCGCAAATGAGCACGAGGTGGCGGTCGTGCTTGACGAAATCCAGGTCATCGGCCGGGACGGTCAGCACCGGGCAGAGCGAAAAGTTGGCCGTCCACCCTTCGTAGAGCGCATTGAGCTGCGCCAGGTACTCGACCGATATCTCGCGCTCATAGTCGCGGCCGCGCTGTGCGATGCGCTGCTGCAAGGTGGGCACACCGGCGCGCAGGTACACCACCAGGTCCGGCGGCGGCAGGAGCATGGTGAGCACCTCGTACAGCTCGCGATAGCTCTGATAGTCACGCTCCTCCATGTTGCCCTGGCGATACAGGTTGCAGGCAAAGATTTCGGCGTCCTCGTACACGCTGCGATCTTGTATCACCGAGCCGGGGTGGTCCAGCAGCGCCCGGTGGTGGCGCAGCCGGCGGGCCAGGAAATAGACCTGGCTGTGAAAACTCCAGGCGCGCATGTCCTGGTAAAAATCGGCCAGGTAGGGGTTATCCTCCACCGCTTCGTAAAACGGCTCCCAGCCCAGGCGCCCGGCCAGCAGCCGGGCCAGGGTGGATTTGCCCACGCCCACGTTGCCGGCGATGACGACAAAGTATTTCATAACAAGCCCACCACCCGCTCCAAAATCGCCTCCGCCACATCCGCCTTGCTCAGCAGCGGCAAGTCCTCGTGCACAAAGCCGGCCTCGCTGTGGGGGTCGGCGATGAGCAGCGTGACACGGTTAGTGTCGACGGCAAAGCCGGCGCCGGGGGCGCTGACGTCGTTGGCGGCGATCATGTCCAGCCCTTTGGCGCGCAGCTTGGCGGCGGCATTGTCCAAAAGATCGTGCGTCTCGGCCGCAAAGCCCACCACCAGCCTGGGCCCCCGCCCCCCTTCGCGCAGCTCCCTCACGGCGGCCAAGATGTCCGGCGTGCGCTCCAGCTCGATCGACAGGCTGGCAGTCTGGGGCGTCTTTTTGATCTTGCGCGCGGCGGCCTGGGCCGGCCTAAAGTCGGCCACGGCGGCCGCCATCAGCAGGACGTCGGCTTGCTGGCAGGCATCCAGCACCGCCTCGCGCATCTGCCCGGCCGTCATCACGTCCACGCGTTGGGCACCGATGGGCGTGGGCAAGCCGGCCGTGGCGCCGGCCACTAATGTGACCTGCGCGCCGCGGTCGAGCGCGGCCTGCACCAGCGCAAAACCTTGCCGGCCGCTGGAGCGGTTGCCGACGTAGCGCACCGGGTCGAGCGGCTCCTGCGTGCCGCCAGCGGTGACGAGCACGTGCTTGCCGGCAAGCGCTCCCTCCCGTGCCAACGCCAGGCGGGCGTGGCCCAGGATAGTCGCCGGCTCGCTCATGCGGCCCAGCCCCACCAGGCCCGATGCCATGCGGCCTTCCTCCGGCCCCACGAACAGCGCGCCGCGAGAGCGCAGCGTCTGGACGTTAGCCTGCGTGGCGGGATTGCCCCACATTCCCGCCTCCATGGCCGGCGCAAGCAGCAGCGGGCAGCGTGCCGCCAGGGCGACGACGCTCAGCATGCTGTCGGCCAGGCCGCCGGCCAGCTTGGCCAGTGTGTTGGCCGTGGCCGGTGCCACGACGAGCAAATTGGCCTGGTGCCCCAAGCCCACGTGAGGCACGTGGGCGGAGATGTCCCACAGGTCAGCGTCGACGAACACCTTGCGCCCCGTCAGGCCGGCAAAGCTCACCGGCCCGACAAAATGCTGAGCGGCCTCGGTCATCACCACGTCGACCAAGGCGCCGGCCTGGGTCAATTTGCTGGCCAGCTCGGCGGTCTTGTAGGCAGCGATCCCACCGCACACGCCGAGCACGATCCGCTTGTTGTGAAAAATTGGAGGCTTTAACTGCAACCTTAAACCTTAAACCTTAAACTATCTCGGGTCAGGGAGCCTGGTCCGGCTGGGCGTACTCGATCGTGACATTCCTGTAGCCCGTCTCGAGCAGCAAGCGCTGAAGCTCAAAACCGGCCTTTTCCTGAGCCGATGGCAAAATGCCCTGGTCAATCGCGGCCCACCCCGCGTACTCGCGAAGCCTTTGTTGGGCCTCCAACGTCATGTCGGCCACCTGTGTCTCGCAGCCAGGAATCCAGGTCGGGGTATCTTGGGCCACCAGGCGGCTGTGCTCCGTATCGAGCGTGACGTTCAAGATTTCGGCCGGCGGCACAATGATCTTCACCACAGCCTTGTCGAGAAATCCGTCGTCCATCACGACGATGTTCTCCTCGTTGATCTTGGACAGATCGACCCCAGCCGTGACGTCATAGTAGGCCAGGTACGTGATGTGCTCGGTGCACAGCCCGCTTATGCCGCTCACGCGGGTGACGTCCTGGTCACCGACGATGTTCATCACCACCGTCTGGAGCTTGGCCTGCGAGCGCACGGCGTTAATGACCAGCGGCCCGGTTCGAACGACGTCGGTCGGTGTAGGCTGAATGATCGGCGTAGCCGTAAAACGGTCGGTGATAGAAGAAACGAACTGGCACATGCTCGCTCCCCCGACGATCATCGCCACGAGCGGGGCCAACACGACCAGCATAATGATGATGAGCGGTAAACGACTTGGTGATTCTTTCATCTTCCCCTCTGTTGATACACATACGAGCACACTGCTCTACCCTATTATATTATAATTGCGCCAAGTGGCCAAGTAGGAGCGGGTTTGAAACCCGCCCCTACGGACAGCGCGCGCAAAAACGTGAACCACACCCCCAGACCCGCCCCAACTTGACACAGAGGGCAATATGTGTTACTCTAACCGCCAGTTTGCGCAAGGCGAGACCAGAATGACAAGTTTGCCGTTCAAACCTCATATCGCCGGCCTGCCAGCCTACAAACCACCCAGCGTACCGCCTGGCGTGGAGCAGGTGGTGGATCTGTCGTCCAATGAGAACCCGCTGGGGCCCTCGCCCAAGGCGATGGCGGCTCTGCGGGAGGCGAGCAGCCGGGTCAATCGCTATCCCGACGCGGGCAGCACGGCCCTCAAAAAGGCCCTGGCCAGCAAGTGGGAAGTCAGCCCGGCCAACATCGCCCTGAGCAACGGGGCCGACGAGTGGGTGCTGCTGTTGTGTCTAGCCCTGGTCAATCCTGGCGACGAGGTGATCATGGCGCACGGGTCGTTCATCAGCTTCCTGCTGCGCGCCACCGAGGCGGGCGCCCGGCTGGTAGCCATCCCCCTGAAGGACTATACGCACGACCTGGAAGCCATGGCGGCGGCCGTCACCGAGCGCACCCGCCTGGTGTTTGTGTGTAACCCCAACAATCCCACCGGCACGGCGGTAGACGCCCAGGCTTTGAACACATTCTTGGAACGCGTGCCGGAGCGCGTGCCGGTGGTCCTGGACGAGGCTTATTATGAATACGCGGCGGCCGACCCGCACTATGCCCATGGCCTGGATCATCTTCGGGGCGAGCGGCAGAACCTGATCGTGCTGCGTTCGTTTTCCAAGGTGTACGGCCTGGCCGGTCTGCGGGTAGGCTACATGCTGGCCCACGAGCAGGTCATCGATTACGTCGAGCGCGCCCGCCCACCGTTCAACGTCAACCGGCTGGCGCAGGCGGCGGCCCTGGCCGCCCTGGACGACGACGAGCACGTGCAGCGCAGTCTGGAGGCCAACGAAACCGCCAAGGCCTTTTTCTACCGAGAGCTGGCGGCTTTGGGAGTGCGCTACATCCCATCCCACGCCAACTTTTTGGCCATCGACGCGGGCCGGCCCGGCGCCGAAGTGAGCCGGGCGCTGCTGGAACGGGGGTTTATCACAACCGTGCTGGATGCCTGGGGCGTGCCAAATCACCTGCGCTTCAGTTTTGGCCTGCCGGAGGAAAATGTTGCCTTCGTGGCTGCCCTGCGGGAGGTCGTGACTTGTGCGCCGTGAAATAACACCAGAAACGCTGCCAACAGTTCATAGTGATCTAATGGCTCAATAATTTTCCAAGGAGGAAGAAAAAAATGATCTCACGTCGACTGTTTGTGATTGTAGCTTTGTTGATCGTAAGCGCTTTGGCCTTGACGGCCTGCGGACCCGGCCAAGCCAAGACAGGCAAGGTCTATAAAATTGGCTTTAATTCGTCGGCCACCGGCACCAATGCGACGCTTGGCTTGCCGGAGGCCAAGACGGCCGAAATGATCCAAAAGCAGATCAACGCTGCCGGCGGCATCACCGGGCCCGACGGCGTCAAGCACGCGGTGGAAATCATCATCTACGACGACGAGAACGCTGCTGACAAGGCCGTCAGCAACGTGACCCGCTTGATCCAGGAGGACGAGGTCGTCGTGGTGGTCTCGACCACCGGCAGCGGCACTAGCGTGGCCCACATCCCCGTCTGCGAAGAGAACGAGACCGCCTGCATTTCGATGGCCTCGGCCAAGGCCATTACCACCAACAAGGATGGCCAGCAGTACAAGTGGATGTTCAAGACGCCCCAGACCAACGGGCACGCCGGCGAGTGGCAGGCGGCTTATCTGAAAGCGAAGGGGATATCGAACGTTTGCATCCTCTACACCGACGACGGTTACGGCAAGGACTGCCTGGCCGAGTTCAAAGCGGCGGCAACCAAGGCCGGCCTGCAAGTCGTGTATGAGGCTGGCTATGCCAGTACAGACACCGAGTTCTCGGCCCAGGTAGCCGGCGCCGAGGCCAGCGGCTGCCAGGCGGTCGAGATCGGCTCAACGCCGCCGGTGGCCTCCCTGGCCACCCTCGCCGTGCGCACGGCCATGCCCGATATTCTCATCACCCTCGGTCACGGCGTGTGCAACCAGCCCTTTATCAACACGGCTGGCGCGGCGGCGGAAGGGACCGTGTTCCCTTGCGGCAAGGTCACCGTCCTCGACCAGGTGGCCGACAGCGACCCGCAAAAGGCCGTCCTGGCCAAGTATATCAAGGACTATACCGAGCACACCAATGGGGAAGCGATCAGCACCTTTGGCGGCCACGCCTGGGATGGCTTGATGATGGCCATCGATGCCCTCAAGAGTCTGAAGGATGGCCAGAGCCTCGAGGAACAGCGCGCCGGCGTGCGTGATTACCTGGAAAACAAGGTCAAGAATTGGCCAGGCATCAGCGGCACGTTTAGCTTTAGCCCCAGCGATCACAACGGCCTGACCAAAGAGTCCCTGCTGTTCGTCAAGGTCCAGAACAGCAAGTGGGTCGCGTTCCCCGAGTCGGAGTGGAAGTAAAGGGGGCTATGCGTAGGTGCGACCCACCTTCCGAGGTGGGTTGCACCTGGCTATTTTCAAAGTAGCCTGCAAGCTCCCATAGAATGGCAGCGCCGGTTGGGGGCCAGGCAACAGCCTGTCCCCCAACCTTTCACGGAAAACGATGCCCCAAGTCAGCTCTGACCAGTTGAAAAGGATAGTTATAACCGTTAGCGTGACCGTGGCGGTGGCGGTGCTGTGTATCTGGCTGGGCTCCCAGAAGAATTTGCAGCCGCGCCATTACGCTCAACTGGCACTCGACGGCGTGCGCGGGGGAAGCATCTATGCCTTGATGGCCCTGGGCTTTGTGGTCGTCTACAGCGTGACCGGCATCATCAACTTTGCCCAGGGCGAGTTTGTGATGTTGGGCGCTCTGATCTGTATTACAGTGAACGAGTTGCCCATGCCCTTAGCCCCAGCCCCCAAGCTGGCTGTATCCATCGCGAGCAGTGTGCTGCTGACCACACTGCTCGGCGTCGTGATGGAGCGGCTGACCATCTACCCGGCTCGCCACTCGCCGCCCGTCACGTTGATCATCATCACCATCGGCGTCACCAGCATCTTGAGGGCCGGCGCGCTGCTGGTGTGGGGGGCGGATCCGTACGTCTTGCCAGCCTTTAGCACCCAGGCTCTCGAGGACCACATCATTCGCCTGGGTGGGGTGACCATCCAGGCTCAAACTTTCTGGATCTGGGCTACCCTGGCGTTGGTGTTGGTTCTCCTCTACATCTTTCTGGAGCGAACCCTGATGGGCAAGGCGCTGCGCGCCTGCGCCGTCAACCGGCGGGCCGCGCAGTTGATGGGCATCGACCCCAGCCGCATGTCGTTGCTCTCCTTCGCCCTGGCGGCCGCCCTGGGTGCGGTGGGCGGCATCGTGATGGGCCCCATCACCCGCCCCACTTACGATATGGGGCTTATGCTGGGCCTGCGCGGCTTTGTGGCAGCGATCTTGGGCGGGTTGGTGAGCGCGCCCGGGGCCGTGATGGGCGGATTGCTGCTAGGCGTTGTCGAAAATATCGCGGCGGGCGTCACCAATCCCACTTACAAGAGTGTCATATCCTTCGTCATCTTGATTGCGATTCTCCTCTTCAGGCCGCAAGGCCTTATCGGCGGGGGAGAAAAGAGTGCAGAGGGCTAATGAAATTCCTGCGTGCACATCTCAACACCATCGGTATCGTGACGCTGGCCCTCGTGATCGGGGCGCTGGGAGCGATAGACGTCTTCAGACCGTTTGGCCTGCGCTTTAGCGATCTCACCGGCCGGGTGGTGACCATGGACACCATGATCCGGATTGGCATTCTGAGCATCGTCGTGGTTGGACTCAACCTGCTCATGGGCTACGCCGGCCAGGTGTCACTGGGCCAGGCCGGATTCTATGCCCTGGGGGCCTACAGCTCCGGCATCCTGTCGACGCTGGCAGTCCGGCACAAGCTTCTGCCCGGCATAGCCGACACCTGGTGGTGGCCCTGGCTGGCTATGCTGGCCAGCATGGCCCTGGTGGGTGGCTTTGCCTACCTGGTAGGGCGGCCTATCCTGAGACTCAAGGGGAACTACCTGGCCATGGCAACCTTGGGGCTGGGGGTCATCATTTACATCCTGGGCGGGCAATTTCCGGCGATCACGGGCGGCCACGATGGCCTGACGGGCGTGCCTAGGCTGTCCCTGGGGGATTCTTTCAAGCTGTGGCCCATGCAACGCTATTATTTCCTCGTCTGGGGCGCGGCGATCGGCGTCATCATCCTGGCTATGAACATCGTGAACTCGCGCACGGGGCGCGCCTTGCGCGCCGTGCACACCAGCGAGATGGCGACGAGCGCCAGCGGCGTGGACGCCGAGCGCTACAAGGTGCAGGCCCTGGTGATCAGCGCCGTGTTCGCCAGCCTGGCCGGCAGCCTTTACGCGCATTTCCAAAGCGCCGTTTCTCCCAACCCCTTCAGATTTCAAGCCTCGGTCGAGCTGGTTGTCATGGCCACCGTGGGCGGCTTGTCGAGCATCTGGGGCGCTCCCTTTGGCGTGGGGGTCATCTTTATCCTCAGGGACGTGATCCAATCTCAGGTTGAAAGCTTGTTGCACATCCGAGGCGGCGAGTACGAGTTGATCATGTATGGCATCGTGTTGGTGCTGATCATGATTTTCATGCCCGAGGGGCTCACCACCGGCACGGTCAAGGCGGTGCAAAGATGGCGGCACCGGCAGACGAGCAAATGCCAACCTCCGGTCGGGGCAAATGCCAACCTCCGGTCGGGGCAAGTCAGCAATCAGGTCGATTCCGGCGCACAGGAGAAGAGCTCATGAGCAGCGCGGGGCATACCCCCCATCTCCAGGTGACCAAGCTGCGCAAGGCATTTGGTGGCCTGATGGCCGTGTTCGACATCAGCTTCCACGTCAAGGCGGGAGAAATCGTGGCGATTATCGGCCCCAACGGCGCCGGCAAGACCACGCTCTTCAACCTGATTTCGGGCGTGTTCCCACCGACAGAGGGGACGATCGCGTTTAACGGTCAGCCGTTGAATGGCCTCAAGCCGCACGCCGTCGCTCGCCTGGGATTGGCGCGCACTTTTCAGAACGTGCAGTTGTTCTCCAACATGAGCGTGCTGGAGAATGTCATGGTAGGCTGCCACACCAGGGCCAGTTATGGCCTACTCAACGCGGCCCTACGCCTCCCGCGCGCCAGACGCGAGGAAAAGATGATCCGGCAGCTCGCTTTAGAGCATTTGGCCCGTGTGGGCTTGGAATCCAAGGCTGGCGAAAACGCCGCCAATCTCCCCTTTGGCCAGCAGCGCTTGCTGGAAATCGCCCGTGCCCTGGCCACGCAGCCACGGCTGCTCCTGTTCGACGAAGTCGGCTCCGGGCTGAACCGGCCCGAGAAGGATGATCTGGACCGGCTCATCTGCAGCATCCGCGACGACGGCGTGACAGTGCTGCTGGTGGAGCACGACGTCCAATTCGTGATGGGCATCTCGGATCGCATCATCGTGCTGGATTATGGCCAAAAGATCGCCGAGGGGACGCCGGCCGAGATACAGTCGAATGAGAGAGTCATCGCGGCCTATTTGGGAGACGAGACGGGTTAATTGTTAATTGTTAATTATTAATTGTTAATTGTTAATGCTAGAGCTAGAGCAAGTCAATACCTACTATGGGCGAATACATGCGCTGCGGGATGCCTCGCTGCACGTGACCGAGGGCGAGATCGTCGCCGTGATCGGGCCCAACGGGGCCGGCAAGACCACGTTGGTGAACACGATCTCGGGCGTGACCCCGGCCCACAGCGGCACGATCACGCTAGACGGTCGCCCGATTGCCAAGCTAGGCCCCGAAAAGATCGTTAACCTGGGCATCAGCCAGGTGCCCGAACGGCGGCAGCTCTTTAGCACCATGAGCGTGCTGGACAACCTGGTGCTTGGCGCTTACCATCGTTACAGGCGAGACGGCAAATCCGCCGTCGAGCGAGACCTCGAGTTTGTCTTGTCGATCTTTCCCCGCCTGAAGGATCGCCTCAAGCAGGCGGCTGGCACCCTGTCGGGCGGCGAGCAGCAGATGGTCGCGCTCGGCCGGGCCTGGATGGCCAAGCCCAGTCTGCTGTTGATGGACGAACCCTCGCTGGGACTGGCGCCGCTGCTCGTCAAGGAAATCTTGCGAGTTTCGGCCGAGCTGCGCGCGCGCGGCATGACTCTCCTGATCGTCGAACAGAACGCCCGGGCCGCGCTGGATCTGGCCGATCGGGCCTACGTGATGGAATCCGGCCAGGCGATCCTGGAAGGGCCGGCCGCCCAGTTGGCCGCCGACGAGCGGGTGCAAAGAGCCTACCTGGGGCGGGCCGGCAAGGTCTGTCAAGCTTGAGAAAGGAGACGATATGCTAGTCAAAGACCGTATGACTCCCCAACCGATCACGATCGCACCCGACGCTTCAGTCGCCGAGGCCTTTCGCCTCATTCGCGAAAACAAGGTCAGCTACTTGCCCGTGATCGACAAGAAGGACAAGCTGGTCGGCATCGTCACGCAGATGGACTTGCAGCGCGCCTCGCCTTCGTTGGCGACCACCCTCTCGATCTTTGAAGCCAATTACCTGCTGGCGAACCTCAAGGTTCGAGAAGTGATGAGCAGCCCGCCTATCACGGTTTCTGAGGAGACCCCGATCGAGGAGGCCGCCTGGGTGATGGTCAAGCACGAGATCGGCTGCCTGCCGGTGATGCGCGGCGAGCAGGTGGTAGGGGTGATCACCGAGACCGATATCTTCAAAGCTTTTGTCCAAATCCTGGGCGGCGGGCAGGCGGTGCTGCGCATCACGCTGCGCGCGCCCGACGTGCCAGGCGAGTTGGCCCACATGACCGGCTTGATCGCCCACCTGGGAGGGAATTTGTGCGCCGTCGTTTCTTTCCGGGACGGGGACCCAGGCTACGTCTACTTTACCTTCCGCCTGGAAGGGGTGAGCGAAGACGTCCTGATCCCGGCTTTGAAAGAGATGGGAGCAGAAATCGTGCACGTCTGCCGGGCCGATTAGGGATTGGTAGGTGCAACGCACCCGCTTCGCGAGGTGCGTTGCACCTGAATATCGAGATAGGAGCAGGTGATGCAAAGAGAACTCTTATCGGGCAACGAAGCGGTGGCACGCGGGGCATGGGAGGCCGGCGTGCGGGTGGCGGCGGCGTATCCCGGCACTCCCAGCACCGAGATCATGGAAAAGCTGGTGCATTACGAGGGGGTATACGCCGAATGGTCTCCCAACGAAAAGGTGGCATTGGACGTCGCGATCGGGGCGGCCTACGCCGGGCAGCGCGCGATGGCGGTGATGAAACACGTCGGCCTCAACGTGGCCGCCGACGCGTTCTTTTACGCTTCGATGACCGGTATGGAGGCCGGGCTGGTCGTCATTTCGGCCGACGACCCGGCCATGCACAGCTCGCAGAACGAGCAGGACAATCGCCGCTACGCCAAGTTCGCCCGTGTCCCCTGCCTGGAGCCTAGCGATAGCCAGGAGGCCAAAGACATGGTGGGGGTGGCGCTGAGCATCAGCGAGCAGTTCGATACTCCTGTGATGCTGCGGCTGACCACCCGCATCTCTCACTCGCACACGCTGGTCGAGTTGGGGCAGCCAATCCACCCCGAGCGCGGCGGCCCCAGGGAATATCGCATCGATCGCGCCAAGTACGTGATGGTGCCTGGCAACGCCCGGCGGCGCCACCCGATCATTGAGCAGCGCATCGAGCGGCTAAGTGAGTTCGCCGAGACCTTTGCCGGCAACCGGGTGGAAATGAACGCTTCTGGCCACACCAGCCTGGGCATCGTCACGAGCAGCGTGGCCTACCAGTACGCGCGCGAGGTCTTTCCAGACGCTTCTTTCCTCAAGCTAGGGCTAACTTATCCCTTGCCCAAGCAATTGATCCGCGATTTCGCGGCCCGCGTAGAGCGGCTGATCGTCATCGAGGAATTAGATCCGTTTATCGAAGAAGAAATCAGGCTGATGGGCATCCCAGTAGAGGGCAAGAGCATCTTTCCTATCTGCGGCGAGCTTGATCCAGCCCTGGTGCGCCAGAGCGCTATCCAGGCCGGGCTGCTGCCGGTCCCCCCCCAGCCCTTCCTTCGGTCGCCGCAAGCGGGGGGGGAGACAGACGAGACGCGTCGTCTTCCGGGGCGCCCCCCCCTGCTCTGCCCAGGCTGCCCACACCGGGGGGTATTCGTGGTCACCAACAAGCTCAAGCTGGTCGTCAGCGGCGACATCGGCTGCTACACGCTGGGTTTCCTGCCGCCCCTGGCAGCACTGCATACCTGCGGCTGTATGGGCGCCAGCATCGGCCAGGCCCACGGCGTCAGCCTGGCCGGCATCACCCAAAAGCACGTGGCGGTCATCGGCGATTCGACCTTTTTCCACACCGGCATGCCAGCCCTGTTGAACGTGGCCTACAACAAGAGCGATACGATCGTTCTCATCCTGGATAACCGCACCACGGCCATGACCGGCCACCAGGAACACCCCGGCACGGGCAAAACGCTCAGCCAGCAGCCGGCGCACGCGGTCGATTTCGAGACCCTGGTGCGCTCGTTCGGCATCGAGCGAGTGCACACGGTGGACTCGTACAATCTCAAAGAAGTGGAACTGGCCCTGCGGGATTGCCTGCAGGCAAGCGGGCCGGCAGTCATCATCGCCCGCCGAGAGTGCGCCCTGTTGCCAGAGGCCAAGCAGAAGTGGCAGGCGCTGACTGTCGACACGGAGCGCTGCAACGGCTGCGGCCTGTGCTTCCGGGTGGGCTGCCCGGCCATCGTCAAGAGCGAGCAGGTGGATGCGAAAACGGGGCGCGCCTTGGCCTGGATCGACCCGCTGCTGTGCACAGGCTGTGAAGTCTGCGCCCAGGTCTGCGCCCGCCGGGCGATCTCGTTTCGCAAGGAGGTTGAAGCGCGATGAAGAACGCAAATTTCTTGTTGGTCGGCGTCGGCGGCCAGGGGACGCTGCTGGTGAGCAACGTGATGGCCCACGTGGGGGTTCGAGCCGGTTTCGACGTCAAGAAGGCCGAGGTGCACGGCATGGCCCAGCGCGGGGGGAGTGTGAGCAGCCACATACGCTGGGGCGAAAAGATTCACTCGCCGCTCATCGGCTCGGGCGAGGTCGATTATTTGTTGGCCTTCGAAAAGCTGGAGGCGCTGCGCTACGTCGAGATGCTGCGCCCCGGCGCGACTGTGCTCGTCGGCGAGATGTGCACCCCGCCGCTGTCCGTCAGCTCCGGCGACGACGTGTACCCCAGCGACGAAGAAGTGCGCGCTAGCTTGGGCCAGGTGACAGACAAGCTGTACATGGTGCCCAGCCTCAGCCTGGCCCAAAAGGCCGGCAGCATCCGGGCGCACAACGTGGTGATGATGGGCGCCCTGTCCAGGCTGATCGAGCAAGTGCCGCTCGAAACCTGGCTGGCGGTCGTCAGCGAGTGGGTACCCAAGAAGTATATCGAGGTCAACCAGCGCGCTTTTTGCGCCGGGCGGGATGTCGGTTAAACCATGGATCAGGGACGAGGGACCAGGATTCCCAATTCTTACTCCTTACTCCCTACTCCCTACTCCCATCTTTCATAAAGGAGGCAAAATGAGCGAGAAACAGGTGATGATCTGGAACAAGGACTATGAGACGATGCCGCGCCCCCAGTTGGAGGCATTGCAACTGGAGCGGCTCAAGCAAGTCATAACCCGTGTGACGGCAAAGGTACCTTTTTACAAGGATCTGTACGCCCAGGCCAAGATATCGGCCAACGATATCACCTCGTTGGCGGACATTGCCAAGCTGCCCTTTACCAACAAGCAGGACTTGCGTGACCGCTACCCGTTTGGCATGTTCGCCGTGCCGCTGACGGAGCTGCGGCAAATCCACGCCACCAGCGGCACCACCGGCAAGATGACGGTGACCGGTTATACCGCCAGCGACCTGAAGGTGTGGGCCGAGACGATGGCGCGGGTCTATACCGCCGGCGGGACGACGTCCGACGACATCGTCCACAACGCCTACGGCTACGGCCTGTTCACCGGCGGCCTGGGCTTTCACATCGGCGCGGAAACGATCGGCGCGGCGGTGATCCCCGTCTCGGGCGGCCTGAACCGGCGGCAGATCGAGATCGTGCGGGACTTTGGCTCCACGGTCCTCGTGTGCACCCCCTCCTACGCGCTCGTGCTGGCCGAGGAAGCGGCCACCATGGGCATCGACATGCACACCGAGTCCCGCCTGAGGATTGGCTTCTTTGGCGCCGAGCCGTGGACCGAGCGCATGCGCGAAGACGTACAAAACAGGTTAGGGGTGGAAGCCTACGACATTTATGGCCTGGCGGAGATCATCGGCCCTGGCGTCTCGGTGGAATGTCCCTACCACTGTGGGCTTCACATCGCCGAGGACCACTTTTACCCCGAAATCATCGACCCGCAAAGCGGCGAGTCGCTGGGTTATGATAAACTGGGCGAGCTGGTCTTTACCACCTTGACCAAGGAAGGCCTGCCCCTGATCCGCTACCGCACGCGCGACCGCACGATCCTGCGCGCCGAGCGATGCGCTTGCGGGCGCACGATGGTGCGCATGGAAAAGGTGCTGGGCCGCACCGACGACATGCTCATCATCCGCGGCGTCAACGTCTTTCCTTCCCAGGTCGAGCACATCTTGCTCGAGTTCAACGAGCTAGAGCCGCAGTACATGATCTATGCCGAGCGCGAGCAGAACCGGCTGGACACGCTGGAGGTGCAGGTCGAGGCTTCCAAGGCGCTGTACGAGCAGGGCGAGCAAGCCCTCCAGGCCGTGGCCGAACGGGTCAAGAAAGCGATGCAAGAGACCCTCTACATCTCGACGATCATCAAAGTGGTCGAGCCGGGTTCGATCCAACGCAGCGCGGGCAAGGCCAAGCGGGTGATGGACCGGCGGAACATGGGTTAGATGCTATCAGAGGACGTCCGAGCCAAGATCAGCCAGGATCCCTTTGCCTCTTTCCTGGGCATCGAGCTGCTGGAGCTTGGCGAGGGCTACAGCAAGGTGACGCTGGCCGTGGGGGAGCACATGCTCAACTTTCACGGCATCCTTCACGGCGGCGTCGTCTTTTCGCTGGCGGACGCGGCCTTTGGGGCGGCGGCCAATTCCCACGGCCAGGTAGCCGTGGCGCTCAACGTGAGCATCAGCTTTTTGGCGCCCGTACCCTTGGGCTCGCGCCTCTATGCCGAGGCAAGCGAGGAAAAGCTGGGCCGCCGCACGGCTCTCTACCGGCTGGCTGTCACCACTCAGGGCGGCGAGTTGGTGGCCTTGTGCCACGGGACCGTCTACCGCAAAGACCAGCCGCTGTGCTAGATAAGGCGGGTTACAACAATCGCTTCAGGCGCTCGCCGGCAGCTTGCAGGGTCTTTAAGTGCTTGGGGAAAGCAAAGCGCACGCTCCGCTCGCCATAGCCTGGCAGCGAGTAAAAGACCGTGCCTGGGACAACAGCCACGCCGATGTCCGCCACCAGCCACTCGGCAAAGCGGGTCGAGTCCCACTCGGCCTGCGCCGCCGGCAGGCGGCTGTAGTCGGCCAGGACGTAGTAGGAGCCTTCCGGCACAGGCGCGGCAAAGCCAACCTCGGCCAGGACCTGCATCATCACTGCCCGCCGCTGTTGGTAGTCAGCCAGCATCGCGTCGTAATACTCCTGCGGAAAGCCGAGTGCCGTGACAGCCCCCACCTGCAAGGGCGTGGGCGCGCAGACGGTGAGAAAGTCGTGCACCGCCCTCACCGCGACGGCCACGCGGGAAGGCGTGATCACATAGCCCAAGCGCCAGCCGGTGATGGCAAAGGTCTTGCTCAAGCCGCCGATGGTGATGGTCCGATCCCGCAGCGCTTCCAGGCTGCCCGGGCAGACGTGCTGGCGCCCATCATAGAGGATACGGTCGTAAATTTCGTCGGTGATCAACACCAGGTCGTGCTCGAGCACCAGGTCCACCACACCCTGCACCTCCTCGGCGTCAAAGACCCGCCCGGTGGGGTTGTGGGGCGTGTTCAACAGCATGGCACGCGTGCGAGGGGTAATCACACTGGCCAGCCGGTCGGGGTCCAGGCGATAGTCAGGTAAATCCAACATCACGGGCACCGGCCTGGCGCCGGCAAAAATGGCCGAGGGCACAAAGTTTTCGTGGGCCGGCTCGACGATCACGATCTCGTCGCCGGGGTTCAAGGTCGCCAGCACGGCCGAGTTGATCGCTTCGGTCACGCCACACGTGACGGTCACGTGCTCGGCTGGGTTCACCGCCCAGCCCAGTCGCCGCGTGTACATCTCGGCCAGCTTCTCGCGCAGGGGGACGATTCCCCAGGTGGGAGAGTACTGGTTCTGGCCGTCCATGATGGCCTTGGCGGCGGCCTCCTTGAGGGCCGGGGGAGTGTCGAAGTCAGGAAAGCCCTGGCTCAGATTGATCGCCTCGTGCTCGATGGCCAGGCGGGTCATCCTGCGGATGACGGATTCTCGAAACAGGGTGGTGCGTTGAGCGACCTGCATGTTTTTCTCCTTCGTTACCGGGTTCGGGGGAGAATTTTACCACAAACGAGGGAAAAGTCCACGCCGGCCAAAGCTCAACGTCGGCTTGTGCACCTGTGCCAGATGTGTTATAGTCAGTTTATACAATGATCCAAGTATAGCTAAAGGATAAAGGACTATCGAAATAGCCAGAATAAAAACACTCTATCGACCGTCACACATCTCGTCGTCGGGCCAGATGAGACATCTTACAAGCGCGTCACGAATGTAAGGTGATGTAGGGTATTCCTCGTGTCGATTATGGTTCGCTTGGCGCAACTCGCTGTACCCTCGCTCATTGATGGACTCCTCGCTATGGCAAAGTTTACATTTCCCAGATTAGAGATATAATAGAACCAAGTGTTTCGGCAAAACCGCAGCAAAAGAGACATCCATGCCAAGCGATCAGCATCAACAGTTGTTGGCCTGCTTTGACCCGGTAGGACTTGAGCGCTACGGCATTATGGCCGACGAACTGCAAGGTATCGAGAGGTACATCTGTCTTCTGCAATCGGGGCTAGGTGAAACGGTTTGGGATGAAGCGGTTCAAATCGGCGGAGCTTATGGCACCAGTATTCTCATCCGCGAGATCGTCGAGATTCGCACCCTACAACAGCTCGGGATTGATCCATACCGCTATGCCCAAGCAGAGTTGGCGCGTGTGTTGTCGGATCATCTGGTAGCTCATGTGGCGGCTGTGTATGAAGAACACCTGTACTTGCAAGACGTATTGCTTCGGCGGCACGGCTGCCATTTCGAGGTGGCAACGTTGATCAAGGCCAATCGCGCCGACGATATGGATTTGAATTACCTGCTCGAAAGCGATGTCGGCGTCTTTTTGTTGGAGCAAGATCGTGTGGAAGAGGCTAGAACAGTTCTGGAGCAGTTGAAACAGGAGTAAGGTAATATAATATTACCCGCGAAAAACTAGCACAATCGCGAAGATTTTTAACCGCAGAGCACGCAGAGAGCGCAGAGTTTTTTAAAATTCTTCTCGGCGTTCTCGGCGGTAAAACAGTTTGGTTGCGGCTGGAGGCCGCGCTATGATCAGGGTCAGAAAACTGCAACGGAAAGGCGAGGATGGCGTGTGGCACAGCGACGCCTATGCTGTCGAAACACCGGCGGGACAGGTTACACTGCGCTACTCATTGGCCTGGGAGTATCTGGGCGGGCGCTATAATCGGCTGATTCAGGAACGCGCGTTATCGTTGGAGCAGTTAGAACAAGCACTGGCCAGTGATAGCCTGCGTTGGCTGCCGGTTGAAACCTTCGTGATGGACGATGAGCAAGTGATTCAAAGATTGGATCGCGAGTGTCGGGTACCTCGATCAGCAGCGGCCGGAGAGGGCCAGCGAAGTGAGCGGCGCACTCAAACCGAGGCTATTACCCTGGAGGCACACATCGTCGACGGCCGTCTGCAGCTCAAAGCGCCACCGGTCGGCCCCATTCGCGTTCAAGGCGATCGTATCTACCTGGAAGACGGGCGCCGGTTGCAGATTGCGTTAGCGCCTGAACCGGCTTAGCTCGCCTGGTATTTTTTATATCGAAAAATAATCAACGCAGGAGAACATTGTGAGCGATACTACAGATAAACGGATTGCAAACGCCTGGTGTATGTACGACTGGGGCAGCTCAGCCTTTTCCACCACGACAGAGGCAGCCGTGCTGCCCGTCTACTTCGAGCAAGTCGTGGCGGGTGGCCTGGCCGGCAACCTGGCCACTGTGTATTGGGGCTACACCAACGCCATCGCGCTGTTGATCACGGCCATCCTGGCCCCCATCCTGGGCAGCATCAGCGACTACGTTGGCGGGAAAAAACGGATGCTGGGAATTTTCGCCACACTCGGTATCCTGGCCAGCGCCTTGATGGTCTTCATCGACGCCGGCGATTGGCCGCTAGCATTGGCACTGTTCATGTTCGGCTCGATCGGCCTGGGAGGCTCGTATGTGTTCTACGACGCCCTCTTGCCCCACGTCGCCAAGCCCAAAGATATCGATTACATCTCTTCCAAAGGCTACGCCTACGGCTACCTGGGCGGGGGCATTTTGCTGGCCATCAACATCGTGATGATCATGGTGGTGTTTGCGGGCAGCAACTGGGGCCCGCGCCTGTCCCTGCTGAGCGTCGCCATCTGGTGGGCGCTCTTTACCCTGCCGCTGCTGCGCCAGGTGCCAGAGCCACCGGCCAATCGAGGCGACATCGGCGCCGGCGTCAACCCGGTGGTAGCCGGCCTGCGCCGCCTGGGCCATACTTTCCGCGAGCTGCGCAAATACCGCCAACTCTTTTTCTTCCTGTTGGCCTTCTGGCTCTACAACGACGGCATCGGCACGATCATCAAAATGGCCACCATCTATGGCTCAGAGATCGGCATCGGCATGATCGACCTGATCGGCGCGCTGCTGCTGACGCAGTTCGTCGGCATCCCCTTCGCACTGCTCTTTGGCAAGCTCAGCCGCCCGATCGGCACCAAGCGGGCCATCATGCTCGGCCTGGGATGGTACACGCTCATCACAATCGCGGCCTACTTTATGAGCCAGGCATGGCACTTTTGGGTGCTGGCCTTCGCGGTCGGCATGGTTCAGGGCGGAACGCAGGCGCTCAGCCGCAGCCTGTTCGGCCTCATGGCCCCCAAGGCCCGCAGCGGCGAGTTCTTTGGCTTTTACGACATCTCGAGCAAGTTCGCCGGTATCGCCGGGCCAGCCATGTTCGCTATCACAGGCCAGATCTTTGGCTCCAGCCGCTTGAGTATCATCTCTTTGATCATTTTCTTCATCGGCGGCATCATCCTGCTCTCGCGGGTCGACGAAAAAGAGGGCATCCGGGTCGCAGAGCAAGAAAACAGGTTAATTGTTAATAATTAATTATTAATTGTTAATTTTTAACGACTAATATGAAAAATGTCGCAAGGATCGTGATAGTTGCACTGATCGTGTTGGCGGCCGGGCTGCTGTTGGTCTGCCTGAGCGTGCTGACGGCTGCCGGCATCGGCTGGCTGCTGTCGCGCTTTTTGCCCTTTAGCCTGTTCGAAGCCACGCTGCTCAGCCTGATTGGGCTGCTGCCGGTGTGCTATCTGATCCTGCAAATCGTCGGCTCACCGCCCCTCACAGTCGAAGAGGACGACGACGAATGGGAGGACGAAGAAGAAGACGAGGATCAAGAGGAAGAGGACTACCCGGCCATCCCACGTTGGCGGCAGCCCATCAAGCGCGCCGATCACTTTGCGAACGCCAAGCCAGATGACAGGTGCCCGTGCGGCAGCGGCCGCAAGTACAAGAACTGCCACGGGAGGGGCAAGGTTGAGTAAAAGGGCTCTTGCCACACGCTGGCGCGTAAGGCATGTGACATTTGTCACTATAAAAGAGTGACATATGTCACTAGTGCTTAAGGTAAGAATATGGTAAGATTATAGGCGTAAGGTAAAAACGACAAATGGTCTCCTCCTTTCCTTGGCTGCAGCGTCCGCCTGAGTT
>JAFGFO010000072.1 GCA_016931085.1 Thermoflexales bacterium | reverse complement strand
ATGCGGCGGGACACATCGAGTTCCGCGCTCATCCGGAGGTTTTCTGCTTGCAGTCGCATGTTCAGAATTTTAATTTCTTCGTAGGCCGCGGCTACTTCGAGTTGGGCCTGCTTTAACGCCGTGATGTCGCGGGAAATGCCAAAAGTGCCGATGATCGCCCCGTGCTCGTCGCGCAGCGGCATCTTGGTGGTCAACGCCCAGCGCCCGCCGGCATCCGGTTCTTCTAGATCAAGTAACGCCTGGCCGGTGCGCAGAATGGCTTGCTCCTGCTCGTACTTGGGGTTGGCCTGGTCGGCGGCGAAGAAATCGAAATCCGATTTCCCGATGAGCTTCGCCGGATCGTCGACGCCAAAAAGCTGCGCCAGCGCCTGGTTCGCCTGTGTAAAACAACTGTCGCGATCCTTGAAATAGATGCTGTCCGGCACGCTGGCCATAAAGGTATCCAGGATGTATTTTTGCCGGGCCAATTCGGCTGAATGTTCCTGTAGCTTTTTGTAGGCCTCGGCCAGATCTGCCTTTGCGCGCTTTTGTTCTCGCACCAGGATGGCTCCATAGAGAGCGCTGCTGATCTGCGTACCCAGTGTCTCGTAGATCAGCCCATCTTGCGGGCCGACCTCACACAAGATGAAGCCGAGTTGGTCATCGTGAAAGTAGAGTGGTTTCACTACGAAACTGTATCGCCGCTGTGGCCATAGCCCCTCCATCACCAACTGCCGCGAGGGGAAACGCACCCCATTGGCGTCCAACTCAACACGTCCTTCTCTACGGTAGGCCAGCATCAACCGCGACCACCTATCCACCTCCTGCCCATCCTCGTACAAGGAGAGATAGGCCCCCGGTATTCCCAACTGGGGCAAACCATTTGCCAATACGTCCATTAACCTTCCCACCTCGAACGTGGTGCTCAGCGTCCGGCTCACCTCACGCAACACCGCCGCCTGCTGCTCGACCTTAAGCGCCTGGCATGCCCACACTTGCTCTACCATCACTGCCAGCAGCACCCGCGCCTGCTGCCACAACTCCTCGGCCCGCACCCTCGCCTCCACGCTTAGGTAAGGCACTATCCGCTGCCGCATCGCCGACACCGCCCCCTGCCACGCCGCTACGCGCCGCCCCATCCCAGCCCGCGTTCCTCCGCCCGCTGTCATCACCTGGCTCAAAACGCTTTCCAGCTTGGCCAGAAACTGGCCTGGCGTCTTCCCCTCCATCTCGGCGGCAAAACTGTCCAGCAACTGCTCCACCCACTCCGAAACGTCGCCGCTGTCATCGTCCCCGACGGCCTGAACCATATCAGAGAGGATCTGCGCCCGTTGTGTCGTGAAAGCATCTTCCGGCTTGACCCTCTTCGATGGGCGCTTTGCCATTGCCGCCTGCGTCACTGCCAGGAACTGGCAGCCGCACGACCGGCGTACCACCATCCTGGCGGGCACGAACGTTCGCTCGGGCACTTGCTCGCCCGCTATCTGTGCCAGCACTATCTCGGCTGCCTGCCGGCCTATCTCGTACGTAGGTACCCTCATCGTGGTCAGTGGAGGCGTGGAACAGGATAATCGGCTGTCATCATCGAAACCGACTACGGCCACGTCGTCAGGCACTCGCACGCCGCGTTTCTGGAGGCTGTCCACCAGGCCCAAGGCCATCGAATCGTTGGATACCACCACCGCTTCAAAGTCGACGCCCGGCGACAGCCCGCGCTCGTCCATCAATGACGAGAGCGCTTCCTCTCCGTCGTCCCAACCAAAGTGTGGCGTGACCAGGTTGGGGTCGAGAAGGCCATGCTCGGCCAGGACGTCAGCGTAACCACGGCACCGCTCTTCCACAGCCCAATTTCCCTCCGGCCCGCTGGCGAAGGCGATCCGGCGATAGCCGTGTACCTCGATGAGATGGCGGGTCAGTTCCTTCGCGCCTCGATAAGAATCGATGGCTAAACCAGGGCACCCTTTATACACCCGCAGGGAATTCACCATCGGCAAGGTCGCAAAGCGCCCTCGGAAACTGGCGAACGCCTCCTCACTGGGCCACGACTGGTGGAGGATCAGCCCGTCTACGACTTCTGCCAACGTATCCCAGGAGGCCGGTCCCCTCTCTGCAGACATCCACTGGTTTTGAAACACGCGCTGGTAGAAACAGAGTAAATTGGCGTCGCGCTCGTGGGCTACGTCGGCAACCCCGAGCAGCGCGTTTTGCCCTCCTACCATCACGATGTCGTCGGCTACAAGGCCAATCGTGAGGTGCCCGGTCCGTGGACGAGTATCACTCAGTTTATTGCCTGGTCGCTTGTTTGCCATACAAGTTGGCTCTCCCTTGCACCCCGCGCTTCTCTTGCGCTAGCCCAGATTCCTGCTGCAATCGCATTGGGTTATTGTAGCACGTAATGCTTGAAGTGCAACTGAAGGAACCCGATCGGGTGTGCGTCACGTTTTTGCGCGCCGATGTGTCTGTGCCTGCGAATTCATTCGCAGGCTGATACAAAAAACGCGCCCAGGCGCGTTAGCCTGCTTTCAGCAGGCTTGCGACCATCGGGAGT